>DATJEE010000168.1:0-32421 GCA_035496995.1 Solirubrobacteraceae bacterium
GGCTCGTCTTCGGCTCCGAGATCAAGGCGCTCCTCGCCTCCGGGCTCGTCGAGCGCCGCCTGGACCCGCAGGCGCTCCCGCACTACCTCTCCTCCTTCGCGGTCCCCGAGCCCTACTCGCTCGTCGCCGGCGTGCGGCGCCTGCGCGCCGGCCACGTGCTGCTCGCCGACGCCGACGGCGCGCGCGAGCAGGAGTACTGGGACTGCGCGACCGAGGAGGAGGACGATCGCGGGCGCGCGGCCTACGTCGACGAGGTCGAGAGCCTGCTGGAGGACTCCGTGCGCCGGCGGATGGTCAGCGACGTGCCGATCGGCGTGCTGCTGTCGGGCGGCGTGGACTCGCGGACGATCGCAGCCTTCGCCTCGCGCGCCGTCGGCGACCGCCTGCGAACGTTCACGCTCGGCTTCGACGTCCCCGGCGCCGACGAGCGCGCGGCCGCCCGCGCTGCCGCAAGCGCCCTCGGCGCCGAGCACTACGAACAGCTGCTCGACGCCCGCGGCGCCGCCGCGCAGCTGCCCGATCTGATCGCCGCCTATGACGAGCCCGGCGAATCGCTCGTGCAGAACCACGTCATATCGCAGTTCGCGCGCCGCCACGTCACGGTCGGGATCTCCGGCGTGGGCGGCGACGAGCTGTTCGCGTCATATCCGACCCACGTCGTCGTGAACATGCTGGCCCGCTTCGACACGCTCCCGGGCCCGCTGCGGGCAGGCCTGACAGCCGCCTCGCGCGGCGCGCCGGTCCGGCGGCTGCGTCGCTTCGCCGAGCTCGCGGCGATGAGTCCCAACGACCGCGTGTCGCGCGAGTTGCTGCACCAGACGCCGGCCGCGCTGCGCAGCGGCCTCCTTGCGCATGACGTGCGCGCGACCGTCGACCTCGACGGCCCGGCGCAGCTCTTCGCCGGTCACTACGAGCGCGCTCGCTCGAAGGACCCGCTGAACGCGCTGCTCTACGTCTACGTCAAGACGTACCTCACGGACGAGCTGCTGCGCGCGATGGACGCCATGAGCATGTGGAACTCGCTCGAGGTCCGCACGCCGTTTCTCGACTACCGCCTCGTCGAACTCGCCATGCGCATGCCTGCGCACCACAAGATGTGCCTGCGCGAAGGCAAGCTCGTGCTGCGCGATGTCGCGACGCGGACGCTCGGTGAGCGCCTCGACCGCCGGAAGCTCGGGTTCTCGCCACCGGTGGGTCAGTGGATCCGGGAGGAACTCGGCGAGCAGGTACGGGACGCCCTGGGCGCGCACGCTGTAGGGGCGCGCGGGGTGTTCGACCCTGACGCCGCCGCGCGCGTGCTCGCCGGCGCGCTCGCCGGCGATCCGCGGATGGTCCAGCCGACGATGATGCTCTACGCCTTCGAGACCTGGGCGCAGCGCTGCCTCGACGAGCGGACCCCGGTTCGCCCGGAAGCCGGCAGGCTCGTGGATATCGGCAGGGCGGGGCCTGCTCCGAAGCTCTCCGTGATCATCGTCAACTGGAATACCCGGACGATCCTGCGTGACTGCCTCGCGTCGGTTGAGCAGCACCTGGCGCCGATCGAGCACGAGGTCATCGTCATCGACAACGCCTCGGCCGACGGCAGCGCGGACATGGTCGCCGAGGCGTTCCCGTCCGTGCGGCTCGTCCGCAATGCAGAGAATGTCGGCTTCGGGCGGGCCAACAACCAGGGCATGGCGATGGCGCGCGGTGACTGGCACCTGCTGCTCAACAGCGACACCCAGCTCACCGACGGCTCCGTCGCGACGCTTGCCGAGCGGGTGCGAGACGAGCCGGGGCTCGCTGTGGCGCACTGCCGGCTCGTCTATCCCGATGGGCGGCTGCAGCATTCGACCTACCGCTTCCCGAGCCTTCGTAACGCGCTCCTGGAGGACCTCGGGCTGTACAAGCTGCTCGGCGCGCGGCGTGCAGGTGAGGCGCTGCTCGGCGGCTACTGGGCTCACGATGAGGAACGCGACGTCGATGCCGTGGCGGGCGCGTTCATGCTGCTCCCCCGCAGCGTGTTCGAGCAGACGGGCGGGTTCGACGAGCGCCTGTTCATGTACGGCGAGGACATCGAGTGGTGCCTGCGCATCCGCGAGGCCGGGGGCCGGATCCATTTCTATCCGCAGGCATCGATCGTCCACCTCGGTCACGCGAGCACCGACCTGCGCATGGGCGATGATCGCGTCGCGCTGTGCCTTCAGCGTGAGCGCGACCTGTACGTCGAGCAGCGCGGCCGCCTCCGCGGCGCTGTCTTCATGTGGGTGAAGGTGACTGGTGGCGCCCTGCGGCTGGGCTACTACCGTGTGCGCGGACGCTTCGGCGGCACGGGGGCTCAGGGGCACCGCGACATGGCCCCGCACCTGGCGGCGGCGCTACGGGCGATGCTGCGACTGGCGGTCGGGAAGCGATGAGCGCCGGCTGGAGCTACTACGAGGACGCCCGCCCCGACGTCCAGGCGCTCGTCAACCCGCGCGGTCTGCGCTGCCTGGACGTCGGCTGCGGAGGCGGCGCGCTCGCGGCCGCACTGAAGGCCGCGGGCGCGGCGTTCGTCGCGGGGGTGGAGTACGACGCGGCCGCAGCGGCCCGTGCACGCGAGCGCCTCGACATCGTCGTCGAGGGCAGCGTCCTGGATGTGCAGCTCCCGTTCGCCGAGAGCGCGTTCGATCTCATCGTGTTCGCCGACGTCCTCGAGCACCTCGCCGATCCCGACGCGGCGTTGCGCCGGTGCCTGCCACTGCTCGCGCCCGGAGGCCAGGTCGTGGTCAGCGTTCCCAATATGCGCTTCTGGCTCATCCTCTGGCGCCTGGCCGCCGACCGCTGGGAATACGCCGACCACGGTGTCCGCGATCGCACACACCTGCGGATCTTCACCAGGCGCAGCCTGCTGCGGATGCTCGACGACCACGGCCTCCGCGTGGAGTTGCTGACCCGCAACCGGCGGCTGCTCGACGATCAGTCGCAGATCGGCCGTGCCGGAGCGCTGGCAACGCGCCTCGTCGTCGCCACGCTGGCGCGCTGGCCGTTTCGGGATCTGCTCGCCTATCAGTACGTCGTCGTCGCGCGTCGAGCCGCATGAGCGTGCGGACGCTGCTGATCGGTCCGGGCGGGCATGGCGGCGAGGGCGTCTACATGCAGGAGCTCGTCGACCATCCGCCCGACGACATCGACTACGTCCGTACCGGCGGCTTTCACGAGGGCGCTCCGGGGGTCCGCTGCGACACGGTGCGCGAGGTCCTGCTCAACCGTGTCGTCCATCCCTTCGCGATCCCCGATATGGGCCTGCGCGCGCTGCGCGCCACCGTGCGATTCGACCTCATCCACGTGCACGCCCACCCGGTGCGGCTGCGCACCCGGCACGCGACACCGCTCGTGATGAGCGAGGGGTCAAGCGCCGCCGTCTACGCCGGCGCGTACCTCGGCTGGGACGACGACCGCCTGGCGCGCGGTGTGGCCCGCACGCGGCGGATGTACCGCGCGCTCGGCATCGCCGACCGGCTGCTGACGCTGGAGCGTGCCACGGCCGCGTACGTGTTCTCCGACTGGGCCCGCGCGATCAACGTCCGCTGGGGCGCTGACCCGGCGAAACTCGAGGTGATCGCTCCCGGCTTCGCGACACCGCCCGAGACCGACCGCTCGGGCCGCGACGGCTTCACGTTGCTGTTCGTCGGCGGCGACTTCGAGCGCAAGGGCGGCTTTGAGCTCGTCGAGGCCTTCGCCCAGGCGATCCGCGAGCGCCCCGAGCTGCGGCTCGTGATCGCCGGATCGGACCCGGAGCGGCGCAATCCGGACCGCCTGCTGCACGAGTGGGTCCCCGCGACACGCCGTGCGGACGGGCTGGAGACGATTGCGCGCCTCGAGCGGGAGGGCGTGCTGCGCCGTCTGCCGTGGGTCTCCCGCGAGGCGCTCACGACAAAGCTCTATCCCGAGGCTGACGCCTTCGCGATGCCCACCCACGCAGAGGGATTCGGCTTCACGAACGTCGAGGCGATGTCGTTCGGCCTGCCTGTCGTGACCTCGACCGTCGGCCCAGCCGCGGAGATCATCGACGACCGACGGACGGGCGTGCTCGTGACCGCCGGCGACGTCGATGCCCTGCGCGACGCGCTCGTGGGCCTCGCCTCCGACCCCAGCGGCGCGCGCGCGATGGGTGCGGCCGCCCGCGCGAGCTTCCTCCGCCGCTTCACGCGCGAGCGGTTCCGCGCGAACCTCGGCGCGTTCTACCGCCGCGCGCTCGACGCCGCCTGATGCGCCGCGTCCTCGTCGTCGCCTACTACTTCCCGCCGGTCGGGGGCATCGGCAGCCTGCGCGCGCTGGGTCACGCGCGATACCTGCCCGAGCACGGATGGGACACGACCGTCCTCGCCCCGCGCTCGCCGGCCTCGCAGCGCGACGAGGGGCTGCGTTTCCCGGAGGAGCGCGTGGTGCGCTCGGGGTCAGTGGAGCTCAGCCGGCTGGGAAAGAGCGCGTTGCGCACCGGTGGCGGCGACATGCGCGCCGCGCCCGTGGTCGGCGTGCGTGGTGCAGCGCGCCGCGCGGCGCATGCCGGGCTGTACTTCCCCGACGCCCAGGTGGGCTGGGCGCCGTTCGCCCTGCGCGCGGGGACCCGCGCGCTTCGCGAGCGACCCGTCGACGCGATCGTCTCGACGTCGTTCCCCATCACCGCGCACGTCGTGGCCAGGCGGCTCGCCAGCGCCGCGGGCATCCCGTGGGTGGCGGAGTTCCGCGATCCTTGGAGCGAGCTGCAACCGGCCGGCCTGCGCAGGCGTCGCGCGGCGCGCCTGGAGCGATCGCTCGCCGGCGACGCAGCCGCGATCGTCATGACGTCGCCGACGTGGGCCGAGCGCCACGCACGTCTCTGGGATCGTCCCGTGGACGTCATCCCCAACGGCCACGACCTCGCCGGCGCCCTCGCGCCCGCGCCATCCCCCGGCTTCGTCCTCGGGTATCTCGGCACGTACTACCCGGGCAAGCAGGCCTCGCTGACGCCGCTGTGGACGGCGATCAACGAGCTCGAGGCGCAGGACGCGCTGCAGGTCGACGAGATCAGGGTCATCGGGACACTGGACCCTGCGATGCTGGCGCAGCTGCGCGCCCGCGGGCTTGAGGACCGCGTGCACGTGACGGGTCAGCTGTCCCACGCGGCCGCCGTCGCGCGACTCGCGGCCTGCTCGGCTGCTCTGCTGGCGGGCCCGGCCGACGCCCGGGGGATCTTCGAAGGGCACGTCCCGGGGAAGGTGTGGGAGTACCTCGCGACCGACCTGCCGGTGATCTACGTCGGCGCGGAGGGCAGCGACGCAGCCCGGCTGCTGGCCGGTCAGCCGGGGACCCATCTCGTGCACGGCGACGACGTCGCCGCCGCGAACGCCGCGCTCAGGGCCGCCGCGGGCCGCCGCCATGCCCGCGATGCCTCGGCCTACAGCCGCCGTGCCCGCGCAGGAGCGCTCGCCCTCGTCCTGGACCGCGTCGCGGGGTCTGAGAGGAGCGCGGCATGACGGGCGAACCGCTCGAGCGCCGGCATGTCGTCTACGTGTCCTACGACGGCGCGGGCGAACCCCTGGGTCGCTCCCAGGTCCTGGCGTATCTCCGCGGGCTGGCGGCCGACCACCGCATCACGCTCATCTCCTTCGAAAAGGACGGCACCGACGTCGCCACGCTGGGCGCCGAGCTCGCCGCTCACGGCATCGAATGGGTTGCGCTGCGCTATCACCGGCGGCCGCCGGTGCTGAGCACGGCACTGGACGTCCTGCGCGGGCAGCGCGCGCTGGCGCGGCTGGTCCGTGACGAGCCGCCCGACATCGTCCACGTGCGCAGCGACGTGGCGGCGCTCATCGCGTATCTGGCCCGCCGCCGGACGCGCGCACCGATGCTCTTCGACATCCGCGGGTTCTGGGCCGACGAACGCGTCGAGGGTGGATTGTGGCCGCGCGACGGCGCGTTGTACCGCCTCGCCCGCAGCTGCGAGCAGCGCTTCTACAAACACGCAGCGGCCGTCGTAACGCTGACGGAGGCGTCGGTCGACCGGATCCGCGCCCAGACCGGCGATCGCGAGATCCCCGTCGAAGTGATCCCGACCTGCGTCGATCACGCGCCCTACGCGGCGTCGATGCCGCGAGCCGGTGGGCCGCACGCCGTCTGGAGCGGCTCCATCGGGACGTGGTATCGCTTCGACCTCGCGCCCCGGCTCGCCGCCGTGCTCGAGATGCCGCTGACCGTGCTCACCCGGCAGGTCGAGGACGCACGCGCCGCGCTCGGCGACGTGCCGGCCGAGGTGCGGACAGTCGCGGCAGGCGCGATGCCCGCCGAGCTGCACGCCGGCGACGTGGGCCTGTGCCTCATCCTGTCGTCGCCGTCGAAGCAGGCGTCCGCGCCGACGCGGTTCGCCGAGTACCTCGCCGCCGGGATGCCGGTGGCGGTGACCCCCGGGGTCGGGGATCTTGACGCGCTCGTGGAGGCCCACGAGATCGGCGTCGTGCTACGCGGCGAGGACGACAAGGCGCTGCGCGAGGCCGCGGCACGGCTGCGCGCGCTCGCCGCCGATCCCGCCGCTCGCGCCCGCTGTCGCCAGCTGGCCAAGGAGAGGTTCGACCTCGCGGCAGGCACGCGTGACTACGCCGAGATCTACCGCCGCCTTACGCCAGGCTTCGGACTCGCCGACGGTGAGTGCGAGCTCGCCTGGTGCCCGCTCTGCACGTCCCGGCAGATCTCGCCGCTGCGCGGCTACGAGGCGGCGCACCTCCGGCGCTGCCGGGAGTGTGGTCTGGTCTTCGCGGGACGGCGGCCGAGCACCGAGCAGATCCGCCGGCAATACGACGGCTACGGCGTGGGTGTCGCCGAGTCAGCGGTCACCAGGGCGCGCTACGAGGAGTTACTCGACGAGTTCGAGGCCTACCGGCGGACCGGGCGCATCCTCGACATCGGGTGCGGCGAGGGCGGCTTCCTGCAGGCCGCGGCGGAGCGCGGCTGGGAGGTTCACGGGACCGAGTCCACCGAGGGCGCACTGGCGCGCAACCGCGCCCGCGGAATCGCGATGACGCTCGCCCCGGTGCGACCGGGAGACCTCCCGCCGGCGACATTCGACGTGGTCACGGCCTTCGAGGTCGTCGAGCACCTCGGCGACCCGCGTGCCGAGGCGTCGATCATCGCCGGCACGATCCGTGACGGCGGCCTGCTGTACGTCACCACGCCGAACTTCGCCTCTGCGAGCCGCAGGCTGCTGGGGCCGTCTTGGACCGTGATCGGCTACCCCGAGCACCTCTGCTACTTCACGGCGGCGACGCTCACGCGCTGTATGGAGGACGCGGGGTTCGACGCGCTCCGCGTCACCTCCAGCGGGGTCAGCCTCGGCCGCCTCATCCGCGGCCTGCGCCGGCAGCGAGGTGGCGATCCACCAGCGCCGGCGGGCGTCGCCCCGACCGACGAACGCCTGCGCGAGGGGATCGAGCGATCGACGGGGCTTCGCGTCGTAAAGCGCGTGACCAACGCGATACTCGGCGCGACGCAGACCGGCGACACGCTGAAGGGTCGCTTCCGGCGTCGTTCGCGCTGAGCATCCGGGCCGCGCTCAGTCCTGCATCAGGGCCTGCACATCGAACGAATCGGCGGCGGTCCAGTCGATCCCGGCGACGCTGCCTGAGTCGCTGCGCGCGATCAGGGGACGGGTCTCGCGCAGGGGCCCGCGACCGAGCCTGTTGGCCCTGAAGCCCAGCGAGGAGTAGACCGACGCGAGTTCCGCGCCGCGCGGCCGCCAGGCGTAGAGCACCGCCCCGCCCGCTTGCGCGGCAGCATGCCGTAGTGCCGGGCGCGCCCAGCGTGCCAGCGGATGCCCCTCCACGCCGGCCAGGTGGGCGATGAGCGTGCTGCGAGGGCCGCTGCGGCAGTAGACGCAGACGCCCACCGGCTCGTCGCGCTCGAGTGCGAGCGCGACGGCAAACCGCTTCGGCGACATCCCGTGGACGCGCCAGTCGAAGAACGTGCCGGTCAGCCGGGGCCAGGCGGGTGCCACATGCGGCGTCGCCGCGAGGACGGCCTCGACGCGTTCGTCGTGCCCGCGCACCGTCTCGGTCGTCAGACCCTTGGGGGTCCGCGTGAGCGCCATCCGGGCGGCCGGCAGGCCGATGAGCTCGAAGTTGTGCACGACGGTCCACCCAAGGCGCGACGTGAATCCAGGTAACGACTCCGGCCCCGGGATCCCGACGAGCACCGTGTCGCCGAGACGCTCGCCGATCGCATCGTACGTCCGCTCTGCCATCGCGACGAACAGCCCGCGGCGGCGGAAGTCCGGGTGCGTCATCGTGTCCATCGATTGGTGCACCAGCACGTCGACCCCGCCAACGCTCCACGGCTCGGGAATGACACCGTAGAAGCCGCCGAGTCGGTCTCCGGCATCGGCGACGAAACCCGTCACCGGTCCGCAGGGGTTCTCCCAGTACTTCCAGTGAAAGTAGCTCGATGTCACCTGCATGCCGAAGCAGGCACGAAACAGTGTGGCGAGCGCGTCGACATCGTCCTCGCGGACAGGACGCAGCGCCGTTGCGGCAGCCGCCGGCATGACCGTCAGACGACCCCGACCGCCCGCAGCCGCAACTCGGCGGCCGTGTCGCCGTAGATCGACTGGCGAGGATGGACGCCCTTTCGCGCCCGGCTCGGCCTCCCGATCGTCAGGACGTGGTCGATCCCGCGGCGCAGCAGCACGTCGATCTGCCCCGGCCGGTGGCTGCCGTTGGGAAACGCGTAGATCTCGACGGGCAGGCCGAGCTCTGCGAACAGCGCATCCGAGAGGTCCAGGTCGGCCTCGAACTCCCCGACGCTCAGGTGCGCCATCGACTCGTGCGAAAACGAGTGGCTTCCGACCTCGTGGCCGGCCTCGGCGACGGCTGCGACGTCGGCCTGGTCCATCATCCGGGTCCACGAGGCCGTCCCGGCCTCCTCGAACAGCGCCTGGACCGGGCTCCACACGCGCGCGCGGCGGGCCGGTGGCAGCTCCTTGAGGTAGGCGCACAGCGCCGTCCCGAACCTCGTCCGGGCCAGGTCGTCGTCGCCCTCCAGCCTCAGTGCGAAACCCTCGATCCGGAGCCCACGCAGGCGCGCAACCGACACGGCGTTCAGCGCATCGGGCACACGGATGGCGAACGGCGGCTCGCCCGTACGGACCGCGTGTCCGATCACGTTGTGGTTCGCGGGCAGGTGGAACTCGTCGAGGATCGGCATCGCGTACTCGACGAAATCGCGGCATCCGTCGTCGAAGGACAACAGCGCGACGGGTCGCCGGTCGGTGGTCGGGTCTGCGAGCTCGGCGAAGCGGCACACCCGGCACCGGCCGGCCACGAAGGCGACGAGTCCGCGGAACGCATCCGGGTGCAATGGCGGCCAGAACGGATTGGGATCCGGGGAAACACGGTGCAGATTGAGGATGAGGACGCGCTCGCTGCGGGCGTGCACCTGCGCCATGATCCGGTCGACACGCGCTGCCGCGAGTGCTCGGACATATTCGTGCTTCAGCCGGCGCCGCACCGGTGGAGTGAGCATTCCCACTCGCCGCATTGTCCAGGTTCACGAGGCCTGCCCGCGCGTCCAGGTCGTAGCATCGGGGACACACGTCGCGACAGATGCCGACGGTAGGCTTCGTCTGATGGTCGACGCTCTCGCCGCCGAGACCAGCGCCGGGCTCGAGCAGGTGGGCGCCTGCCCTGCCTGCGGCAGCGCTCGGCGGACGTTCGCGCACACGTCCCACGATTGGATCTACCAGCTCCCCGGGACGTTCGCGCTACAGCGCTGCGACGACTGTCGCTGCGTCTATCCCGACCCGCGCCCGTCGCCCGCAGGGCTCGGCGCGTACTACCCCGAGGGCGAGTACTACGCCTATTCCACCGCGGCGCGGCACGAGCTCTTCGCGCGGCGGGAGTTGCCGGCGCGGGCGTGGTACGCGGCGACCCGGGGGCTCCTGCGCGCGCGCTACGGCTACGCGGAGCTTGGCGGCTCGGCACTGCTCGGGAACCTCATACGCGTGGCGCCGCCGCTGCAGCGCCGGGCGACCTTCTCCCTCGGCGTCCTGCTGCACCCCTGGCGGCCGGGTGGCGCGCTGCTCGACGTCGGCTGCGGCGCCGGGGGCTACCTCGACCTCATGCGCGCGCTCGGATGGGCCCACGTCGCCGGCGTCGACATCAGCGCGCGGGGGGTCGAGACGGCCCGCGACGCGCTGGGCATCGAGGCGCATCAGGGGGACCTCGCGCAGGTCGGCTTCGACGACGAGACGTTCGACGCTGTCTCGCTGTCGCACACGCTCGAGCACATCGCCGATCCTGTCGCGCTCCTGCGCGAGGTGCGGCGCGTCACGCGGCCGGGCGGCCGGATCGCGATCCTCGTGCCGAACGTCCGCAGCATGCTGTCGCGGCTGCTCGGCTCGTACTGGCTCTGTCTCGACCCGCCGCGACACCTCGTGAACTTCTCCCCCGCCGGGCTGCGAATCGCCATCGAGCGCTCCGGCCTCGAGCTGGAGTCGCTGCGGACGTGGTCGCAGGGTGCGACCGGCGTTGCCGCCTTCAGCGTCGCCCGCTGGCGCGGCGATCCGCACGGCGTCTACACGAACTCCGATCACCCCTTCGGACCCCGTCGCCGGGCAGTCGCGTCGACGCTGGCCGGCGTCGAGAGCGCGCTGTGCGCGCTCGGCGTGCCAGCGGGCGAGCAAATCGGCGCCGTCGCCCGACGGTGAGCGCGCGCCCCCGCGTCTCCGTCATCCTCGCCTCCTACAACGCCTGGGAGCACCTCGAGCGCTGTCTACGGTCCCTGCTCGAGCACACGACGAGCGCGGACCTGGAGATCGTCGTCGTCGACAACGCGTCCGCGGACGGGACGCCGGAGCGGCTGCCAGTGGCGTTCCCATCCGCCCGGCTTATCGCCAACGACCACAACGCAGGCTTCGCGCGGGCGAACAACCAGGGCATGGCCGCGGCGACCGGGGACCTGCTCCTGCTGCTCAACAGCGACACGTACGTCGAGGACGACGTCATCGGCCGGGCCGCGGCGCACCTCCTCGCGCGGCCGGGCATCGGCATGCTCGGCGTCGACCTGCGGTTCCCGCACGGGCGCCGCCAGCACGTCGCCAACCGCCGCCTCAGCGTGCGGCGCTCGCTCGTCGAGCGGCTCTGGCTCTACAAGCTCATCCCGCGTGCACGCCGCGGCTCGTATCTGCTCGGTGGCTACTGGGAGGAGGACCGCGAGATCGAGGTCGACTGGCTCGCCGGGGCGTTCATGCTCCTGCGCCCCGCGCTGTTCGCGCGCAGCGGCGGGTTCGACGAGCAGTTCTGGATGTACGGCGAGGACAGCGAGTGGTGCATGCGCCTGCGGCGCAGCGGCGTGCGGATCCTCTACGCCCCGCGCATCGGCATCGTCTATCACGTCGGAGCGGCGAGCTCGGACCTCCTGTGGACCGAGCGCGAACGTCTCGCGCGTTGCCACCGCGGGGGCCTAGACGCGTATGCCGCCGTCCACGGGCAGGCGCGGGGTCGCATCTACCACGCCGCCGAGCTCGCCGGCGCCGCGGTGCGCTGGGCCGTCCATGCCACCGCGGTCCGCGCGCGCGGGAGCGAGTACCACGCTGCGCAGGCCGACTTCTATGGCTGGCTCGCACGTTTGTTCGCGGCCGAGGTCGTCCGGCGCGCGCGTCGCTGACAGGCGGCGCCGCCCTCAGACCACCTCTCGCAGGAACAGCTCGAGCGTCAGCAGCGTCCACAGCGCGTGGCCGTGGTTCGCCGCGCCGCGCGCGTGATCAGCGAGCATCGCGCGGACGGCGTCGCGCGAGACGTGCTCGCCGACGCGGCTGTCCGCGGCGCCGAGCGTCCCGCCGACGAGCGGCGCGAGGTCCTCGCGAAACCAGCGGTCCAGCGGGATGCCGAAGCCCTGCTTCGGGCGGTGCAGCAGCTCGGGCGGCAGGAGGTCGGCGACCGCCGCCTTCAGGACGCGCTTGAGCTTGAAGCCGCGCAGCCGCGCGCTCGGCGGCAGGCGGAACGCGAGCTCTGCGAGCTCGCGGTCGAGGAACGGCGCGCGGACCTCGAGGCCGTGGGCCATGCTCATCCGGTCGACCTTCGGCAGCAGGTCGTCGAGGAGGTACGTGCGGATGTTGAGGTCCAGCAGGCGGTCGAGCGGATGCGCGCCGGCCGACCGCGCCCAGATCCGGCGGTAGGCGTCCATCCCGGGGCTCTCGGCGGAGCCGACGAGCGCCGCCTTGCTCTCCTCGGAGACGTAGCTCACCCAGGCGAGCAGGCCGTCGGCGGCGGAGCGGTCGGAGCGCAGCAGCGCGCGGCGCGCCTTGGCGACGGCGCCCGAGCGGCGCGCGAGCGGCGCCGAGCGTTGCGCGCCCCCACGGATCGCCGACCGCAGCGCCTGCGGCACGACCTCGTAGCGCGCGAGCGCCAGCGCTGCGGCGAAGCGCTCGTAGCCGCCGAAGAGCTCGTCGCCGCCGTCGCCGCAGAGCGCGACCTTCACGTGCCCGGCGGTGAGCTCGGAGAGCATGAACGTCGGCAGCGCGCTCGAGTCGCCGAATGGCTGGTCGTGGTGCCAGACGAGGCGCTCGACGAGCTCCGCGGCGTCGGGCCGGACGACGAACTCCGTGTGGTCGGTGCCGTGGCGCTCTGCGACCGCGCGGGCGTAGGGGCGCTCGTCGAAGCCGTCGCTCTCGAAGCCGATCGTGAACGTCGCGACGCGGCCGTGGCCGGCCTGCGCCATGAGCCCGACGATCGCCGACGAGTCGATCCCGCCGCTGAGGAACGCCCCGAGCGGGACATCGGCGATGAGCCGCCGCCGCACCGCGGCATCCAGCAGGCGACGGACGTCGGCGGCCGCCCGCTCGAACGGCACATCGAGCCGCGTGACGCCCGCGTCGACGCCCGGCAGCCCGAGCCGCCAGTAGGGCTCGATGCGCGGCGGCGCCCCGTTCTCGGCGACGAGCACGTGGCCCGGCGGCACGCTGCGGATGCCCTCGTAGAACGTGTCGGGCGTCGGGACGTAGCCGAACGTCAGGTAGTCGGGGATCGCCGCCGTGCGCAGGCGCCGCGGGACCGCGGGGTGCGCGAGCACGGTCTTGATCTCGCTGCCGAAGACGAGGCGCGCGCCGTCGTGCCAGTAGTACAGCGGCTTCTTGCCGAAGCGGTCGCGGGCGAGGACGAGCCGCCGCCGCGGCTCGTCCCACACGGCGAGCGCGAACATGCCCTCCAGCCGTGCCGCGAGCGCGACCGGATCGAGCTCCTCGGCGAGGTGCACGATGACCTCCGTGTCACAAGCCGTGGCGAACGTGTGCCCGCGCTCGCGCAGCTCCGCGCGCAGCTCGCGGAAGTTGTAGATCTCGCCGTTGAGCGCGACGCCGATCGACCCGTCCTCGCTGGCGATCGGCGGGTCGCCGCCGGGGACGTCGATGATCGCCAGGCGCGTCTGCCCGACCCACGCCTCCCGGCGCTCGAAGGCCCCGAGCGAGTCCGGCCCGCGGTGGCGCACCGTCGCGAGCACCTCCGGTGGGCTGGCCGCCGGCGCGCCGTCCCAGCGGACCTCACCCGCGATGCCGCACACGCCGGCTGCGCCTCAGCTCTGCGCGCCGAGGCGGGCGACGGCGACGAGGTTCTGCGCGCACGCGCCGATCCGCCCGCCGCGCATACCGCGTTCGAGCCGGGCGAGGTGGTGGAAGCCCGCGCGTCCGAGGTGGCGCTTGGCGTCCAGCAGCCAGGGCGAGGGGTACTGGTAGTAGTGGCCGACGTGCAGGTGCCATACCGGGACCTGCACCGGCCGCGCGAACGTGACCGTGAGCGGCTCGTAGCCGGCCGATCGCAGCATCGCCCGCAGCGTCGTCTCGGTGTAGTGGACGACGTGCTCGTAGGCGTCCCAGATGCCGTGCGGCGGGGTCCGTCGCGCGATCCGCGCGAGGCGCTGCTTCAGCAGCGTCCAGCTCGCGTTGGGCACCTTGACGTACAGCAGCCCGCCGGGCGCCAGCAGCGGTGCGACCTCCCCGAGCAGCTCGCGCGGTGTCGTGACGTGCTCGAACACGTCGCTGAGCGCAACGACGTCGAAGGTCCCGTGAACGGCCGGCGGAAGGTCCGCGAGGAAGCAGTTGTGCACCTCCAGGCCGAGCTGCTCGGTCGCGATGCGATGCAGCGCCGGCGACGGCTCGACCCCGACGGCCTCCCAGCCGCGCTCGCGCGCGATCCGCAGGAGCATCCCCATGTTGCAGCCGACGTCGAGCAGGCGGCCGCGCTGCGGGCGGTGGCGCTCGACGAGCTCGAGCTCCTCGCGGTAGTTCGGGTCGCGGTGGTGCGTCGCCCTGCCCTCGAAGATCAGCCGGGCCTCGGCGAGGTAGCGGTCGTGATCGCCCCAGTAGACCTTCTCGGGATCGCGGATCCGCGGCGAGGTGTAGATCAGTGAGCACCCGGCGCAGCGCTTGATGCCGACCGCGCCGTGCTCCGTCGCCAGCGTTCGCCCGGCCGTCGCCCCGCAGGCCGGGCAGGCGACGTCGACGACCTCGTCGGGCCCGTACGAGGAGCGCTGCGCCCCACCGCGCTCGTAGTCCTGCGTCTGCTCGGTCATCGCGCCACCGATTGCAGCATGCCCGCCAGGTCGGGCGCCCAGCGCCCGTAGGAGAAGTCGCGCTCGGCGAACGCGCGCGCCGCCGCCCCGCGCTCGCGGCGCTCACCGGCGTCGGCGGCGAGCTGCTCGAACGCGCGCTCCCACTCCACGGCCGAGTCGGCGAGCAGGCCACGGTCGGCGCCGACGAGCGCGCCGTTGACACCGACGCGGCTCGCGATCGCCGGCACGCCCGCGGCGAAGTACTGCAGGAGCTTGTAGCCGCACTTCCCGCGCGCCCAGGGACTGTCGCGCAGCGGCATGATCCCGACGTCGAAGCTCGCGAGGTCGGCTGCCTGCGTCTGCTCGGACCACGGACGCTGCTCGATCCACGGCTCGCGCACGTCCAGCGTTGCGCCGACGACGACGAGGCGGAAGCGGATCGCCGAGGCGTTCAGCCGCGCCAGCACGGGCAGCACCGGCGCGAGGTAGTCGCTCGTGCTCTGCGAGCCCATCCAGCCGATCGTCAGCACCTCGCGGTCGCCGTGCTCGTGCAGCGGCTGGTGCTCGGGTGCCACGCAGCTCGGGACGATCTCCACGCGTGGGGCGTAGCGGCGCGCCTCGTCGGCGAGGAACGCGTTGCCCGCGAGCACGAGGCGGGCGCGCCGCAGGCAGGCGACGCAGCGGCGCGCCTCCTGCTTGGCCCACGCGAAGCGCCGGTTGACGGCCGCCGCCGAGCCGAGGAACAGCGCGTCGTCGAGATCGTAGACGTCGAGCTCGCCGGGCGGGTCAAAGCCCGGCAGCGGTGCCATGAGGCGCAGGCGATGGATGAGCAGCAGGTCGTGCGCCGGGCGCCGGCGCAGCGCCGCGCGGGCTCCGGACCACGCGAGCGCCGCGGCCTTGCGCGCCGGCGCGGCGGCGGACTGCAGCAGCGCGTAGTCGGCGACGGTGAGCGCCGGGCGATGGGCGAGCACGACGCCGTGCGGCGCGAGGTACGGGGCGAAGTTCGCGATCCGAACGCGGGCGCTCGCCACGGTGGCCGGATAGGCTGTCTCGCCGAGGATCCGAAGCGGGGTCACGTCAGCGCGCCTGCCACCGTTGAGCCAATCTAGCAACGCGCCCACGGCGCGCCCCCATGTCGTCTACGTGTCCTACGACGGCGTCGCGGAGCCGCTCGGGCGCTCCCAGGTGCTGGCCTATCTGCGCGGCCTGGCGACCGGGTATCGCGTCACGCTCGTGTCCTTCGAGAAGGACGGCACGGCGCGCGACGACCTGCGCGCCGAGCTCGCAGGGCTCGACATCACGTGGGTCCCCCTGCGCTACCACCGCCGCCCGCCGGTGCTCAGCACGGCCCTCGACGTCGCGTGCGGACGGCGGGCGCTCACCCGCATCGCGCGCACCGACCCGCCCGACCTCGTCCACGTCCGCAGCGACGTCCCGGCGCTGATCGCCCACCTCGCCCGCCGCCGCACCCGGGCGCCGATGCTCTTCGACATCCGCGGCTTCTGGGCCGACGAGCGCGTCGAGGGCGGGCTGTGGCCCCGCGGCGGGCTGCTGTACCGCCTCGCGCGCCGCTGCGAGCGCCGCTTCTACGCCGACGCCGCCGCCGTCGTGACGCTCACGGAGGCGTCGGTACCGCAGATCCGCGCCCAGACCGGCGCCCGCGACGTCGCCGTCGAGGTCATCCCGACCTGCGCCGACCTCGCCCCGTTCGCCGCGTCCGCGCCGCGCGACGGCGGTCCGCACGCCGTCTGGAGCGGATCCGTCGGGACGTGGTATCGCTTCGACCTCGCACCGCGGCTGGCGGCCGCGCTCGAGCTGCCGCTGACGGTCCTCACGCGCCAGGTCGACGAGGCCCGGGCGATGCTCGGCGGCGCGCCTGCCGACGTGCGCGCCGTCGCCCCCGGCGCGATGGCGGCCGAACTGCACGCCGGCGACATCGGGCTGTGCCTCATCCTCTCCTCCCCGTCGAAGCGGGCCTCGGCGCCGACGCGCTTTGCGGAGTACCTCGCCGCGGGGATGCCGGTCGCCGTGACCCCGGGGGTCGGGGACCTCGACGCGCTTGTCGCGACCCACGACGTCGGCGTCGTCCTGCGCGGCGAGGACGATGCGGCGCTGCGCGAGGCCGCCGCGCGGCTGCGCGCGCTCGCCGCCGACCCGGTCGCGCGCGAGCGCTGTCGCCGGCTCGCGGCGCAGCGCTTCGGCCTGGACTGGGGCACGCGGCGCTATGCCGAGATCTACGCGCGCCTCACGTGCGGCGGCCCCGAGCCCGGTGAGACGGTCCTCACCATCTGCCCGCTCTGCGCCTCCCGGCAGATCGCCGCACTGCCGGGCTACGAGGCCGCGCACCTGCGCCAGTGCCGCGCCTGCGCCTTCGTCTTCGCGGGCCGGCGCCCGAGCACCGAGCAGCTGCGCCGCCAGTACGACGGCTACGGGCTCGCCGACAGCGAGTCCGCGGTGACGGCCAGACGCTACGAGGAGCTGCTCGACGAGTTCGAGGCCTACCGCCGGACGGGGCGCATCCTCGACGTCGGCTGCGGCGAGGGCGGCTTCCTCATGGCCGCCGCGGCGCGCGGCTGGGAGGTCCACGGGACCGAGTCGACCGAGGGCGCGCTCGCGCGCAACCGTGCGCGCGGGATCGCGATGACGCTCGCGCCCGCGGCGCCGGGCGACCTCCCGGCCGCGGCGTTCGACGTCGTGACGGCCTTCGAGGTCGTCGAGCATCTCGGCGATCCACGCGCCGAGGCCGCGCTCATCGCCGCGTCGATCCGCGACGGCGGGCTGCTGTACGTCACCACGCCGAACTTCGCCTCCGCGAGCCGGCGGATCCTCGGCGCGGACTGGAACGTCATCGAGTACCCCGAGCATCTCGGCTACTTCACCGTCCCGACGCTCACGCGCTGGCTGCGCGACGCCGGCTTCGCCCCACTGCGCGTGACGACGACGGGGGTCAGCCCCGGCCGGCTCGCCCAGGGGCTGCGGCGCCGGCCGGCCGGCGGGCCGCCACCGCCGCGAGCCGCCGCGGCGACCGGCGACGAGCGGCTGCGCGAGGGCATCGAGCGCTCGCCCGCGCTGCGGATCGCCAAGCGCACGGTCAACGCGGCGCTCGGGGCGCTGCGCGCCGGGGACACGCTGAAGGGGCGCTTCGAGCGAACAGGCAGTGCGCGTTAGCCGCCGCCGGCCGCAGCCGGCGCGGGGTCCGACGCGCGAAGCGTCTCGAAGACGAGCGCGGTCGCGGCGGGCTGGTCGAACCAGGGCGGGCTCTCCAGCGCCCGGATGACGCCTGCGGCCGCGAGGACCAGGAGCGCCGCGAAGGCGAGCAGCATGCCCGGGTCGGTCACGCTGAGCAGGACCGCCATGGCGCACATCCCGGCCTGCCCGGCCGCCAGCAGCGCCGCCACGGACTGGGGCGTCCCGAGCCGCGCGCGCAGCCGGTGCGTCAGATGGTCGCGGCCGCCGGTGAGCAGCGGGCGGCCACCGCGGCGGCGCGACACGGTGACGAGCGTCGTGTCGAGGATGACGAGCCCGACGATCGAGGCTGCCGCGGCGAGCCCCGCCGGGCCGTGCAGGGCGTCGGACGCGGCGTTCATCGACACGCCGGCGAGCAGGAGCCCGAGCGGCATGCTGCCGCCGTCGCCCATGAAGATCCGCGAGGGGCGCGCGAGGTTGCGGGGGAGAAAGCCCGCGCATGCGCCCGCGACGGCGAAGCACAGCACCGCGAGCGCCGGGTCGGCGCTCAGCGCCGCGAGCACGCCCGCACCGGCGGCGGCGATGGCGCCGACGGTCGCGGCCGCCCCGTCCATGTTGTCCATGAGGTTGACCGCGTTGATGACCCCGGCGACCCAGAAGCACGTGAGGAGGAGATCGAGCACCGGGCTGCCGAAGACGGCCCACCCGTGGCCGGTCGCGTAGAGCAGCGCCCCGATGCCGATCTCGATCGCGAGACGCATGTAGGGCGAGAGGTTGCGCCGGTCGTCGATCGTGCCGACCACCCAGAGGCCGGCGGCGCAGGCGACGAGCACCGAGGAGCGGCCCGTTGCGCCCCCGAAGATCAGCGCCGCGGCGAGCGCCCCGATCATGACGGCCGAGCCGCCGAGATACGGCGTCGGGCGGCCGTGGCCCTTGTAGCCGACGGGGCGGTCGAGGAACCCCGTCGCGCGCGCCACGACGATCGCGAGCGGCGTGACGAGCCAGGTGAGCGCCGCTGCGAGGGCGAACGCCGCGAACAGCGCCGGATCAGCCGGCATGGATCATGACGTCGGGCGCGAGGCCCGCGCGCTGATGGGCGACGACGTCGTCGATCGCGTTGTCGATCGTGCGGCGGGCGCGCCAGCCGGTCAGCGTCTCGAGCGCCGTCGTCACCGGCCGGCGGCTGCCGAGCTCCTCGAAGCCCGAGGCGTACGCGTCCTCGTAGGCGACGTGCTCGACGGCGCTGCCCGATCCGGTGCGGGCGATGACGCGCTGCGCGAGATCGGCGATGGCGACGGGCACCGACGACCCGACGTTGTAGGCGTTGCCGATCGCGCCCTCGTTCTCGCAGAGCAGGAGGAGGGCCCGCACGGTGTCGAACACATGGGTGAAGCAGCGCGTCTGCTTGCCGTCGCCGTAGATCGTGAGGTTCTCGCCCTCGAGCGCCTGCGAGACGAAGCGCGGCAGCACCATGCCGTAGCGGCCGGTCTGACGCGGGCCGACGGTGTTGAAGAGGCGCACGACGACGACCTCGGCGCCCTGCTCGGCGTGGTAGGCGTGGGCGACCGCCTCCCCGAAGCACTTCGCGATCGCGTAGGACCAGCGCGATCGCGCCGGCGAGCCGATCACGAGGTCGGCGTCCTCGGACAAGAGGCCCGAGCGCTTGCCGTAGACCTCCGACGTCGAGGTGAAGAGCACGCGCCGCCCGCGCCGGGCCGCCGCGGCCATGACGACGTCCGTCCCGCGCACGTGGTCCAGCAGCGTCTCGAGCGGGCCGTCGACGACGAGCTGCACGCCGACGGTCGAGGCGAGGTGCAGGCAGATGTCGGCCTCGCGCATGCAGTCGTCGACGAGATCGGCGTCGGTGACCGAGCCCTCGACGAACCGCACGCGGCCGGCGTCGACGTGGCGCTCGATGTTCTCCAGACGGCCGGTGCTGAGGTCGTCGAGGACCGACACGTCGTGGCCCGCCTTCGTCAGCGCGTCGCACAGATGCGAGCCGATGAATCCCGAGCCGCCGGTGATGAGGTACCTCATGCCGACACCGCGACGTTCGCGACGCCGGCGGCGACCGTCGCCCGCAACCCCTCGGCGAGGGCGATGCGCGGCTCGTAGCCGAGGTCGGCGCGGGCGGCGCCGATGTCGGCGAGCGAGTGGCGGACCTCGCCGGGACGCGGCGCAGCGTGGACCGGCACGACGCGGCTGCCCATCTGGCGGCCGAGCTCGCGGGCCAGCTCGTTGAGCGTTATGCGCTCGTTGCAGGCGATGTTGTAGACCCCGCCGGCGGCCGACGCCGACTCCAGCGCGCGGACGTTCGCGTCGACGACGTTCGCGACGTACGTGAAGTCGCGCGACTGCTCGCCGTCGCCGAAGATCACCGGCGGCTCGCCCGCGGCGTACGCGGCGATGAACCGCGGGACGACGGCCGCGTACGCCGACAGCGGGTCCTGCCGCGGGCCGAAGACGTTGAAGTAGCGCAGCGCGACCGTCTCGACGCCGTAGAGGTCGAACCAGCTGCGGCAGTAGCTCTCCGCGGCGAGCTTGGAGACCGCGTAGGGGGAGAGCGGGAGCGTCGGCATCGACTCGCGCTTGGGCAGGCCCGGCGTCGCGCCGTACACCGACGAGGACGATGCCATGACGACGCGGCGCACGCCGGCGTCGCGGGCGGCGACGAGGACGTTCAGCGTTCCCGTGGCGTTGACGGCGTGGCTGGCGATCGGGTCGGCGATCGACCGCGGCACGGACGGCAGCGCCGCCTGGTGCAGGACCGCGTCGCAGCCCTCGACGGCGCCGCGGACGTCGTCGAGGCAGCGCACGTCGCCCTCGACGAAGCGGATGTCGGCGGCGACCTCGTCGAGGTTCGCACGCCGGCCGGTCGAAAGATCGTCCAGGACGACGACGTTCCAGTCCAGCGCGAGCATGCGCCGGACGATGTGAGAACCGACGAAGCCGGCTCCGCCCGTGATCAACGCTGTGTCAGCCATGTGTACGACCTCCGTGTCGGCACAGAAGACCACCCCTACGCAATCACGCCGTAGTCCGGTCCCCCCTCGGTCCTGTGCGACGAGTCTAGCGGGGTAATTTTCTTGCACAAGCTGTGCAGATGCGCCATCCCGCTTGCCCTTCCGGGGCGCCGCGTGCCCCGACCCTTGCGAAACCGGGCTCTCGCGCGGCGGCACTGCGCAGCCGCCTCGAGCCCGTTGCGAGGTCGTGCAACCGATGTGCGGACTGCGGTCCGCCGCAGTTGCCGAGCGGCGGCAGCTATCCGGCCTGCGACTCGGCCGGGACCTCGGCCTTCTTCTTGCGCCGGCCGCGCCGCGGCGTCTTGTCGCCCCGCTTGAGGCGCCGCTTGGGCGGAGGCGCGTAGCCGTAGCCGTACTCGTAGCCGCCGCGCGCGCTCGCGCCGGTGACCACGACGCCGAGGATCGTGCCGCTCGCAGCCGCGACGACCTGCTGCAGCCGGCGCACCGCCGACTTCGTGCTGCGATTCAGCCGCGCGACGAGGACGACGCCCGAGGCCGCCTGCAGCAGCGGGAGCGTGTCGCTCACGGCGAGCGCCGCCGCCGAGTCGATGACGACGAGATCGGATCGCCCCTCGAGCTCTGCGATCACCCGCAGCAGCGCGTCCGAGCTGAGGAGCTCCGCCGGGTTGGGGGCGCTCGGCCCGGCGGGGAGGAGCTTGAGCTCGCCATGGCCGGCGGCCGGTCCGGCGGCCCGGATCGGGAGGTCGACGAGCGCCTCCGACAGCGACCGCCTCCCGACGAGGACGCTGCCGAGCCCCTCGTCGATCGGAAGCCCCAAGCGCCCGGCGATGCGCGGCTGGCGCAGATCGGCGTCGACGAGGATGACGCGGCTCCCGGAGCGCGCGAGGGCGTACGCAAGGCGGATCGCGACCGTCGTCTTGCCGTCCTCCTGCCCGGGGCTGGCGATCACGACGCTCGCCAGCCGTGCGTCGAGGTTGAAGTACGTCAGCGCCGCCCGCAGCATCTGGAACGCCTCCTCGTCCACTTCGCCGTCCACCTGCGCGGAGAACGCCGTGGACGGGATCGCGCTGAGCAGCGGCAGCCCCGTCAGCACCTCGAGCGCGTCGGGGCTGCGCAGGCGGCGGTCGCCGGCCTCCGCCAGCGCGACCGCGCCCGCGGACAGCAGCAGCGCGATGACGATCCCGAGCTCGATCGCGCGCCGCGTGTTGCGGTCCACCGGCGCCGCCGACGGGAGGGCCGTCTCGACGATGCCCTGGTCCGGGCGCAGCGTGCTGCGCAGCGTGCGCAGGCGCTGGATCTGGTCGTTGAGGAGCTTGCGCTGCGGATCGCCGACCTGGAGGCTGACGCGCTGGCGCTTGAGCCCGGCCAGCGCGAGGTCGATCTGCCCGATCGTCTGCGACGCGCGGTTGGAGGAGATCGCGCGGGCGAAGGCGTTGGCGACGTCCGCCGCCCGCTGCGGGTCCGGGGCGATCGCGCTGATCGTGAGAAAGCCGGTGTCGGTGTCCGGGGCGACGCTGATGAGCCCGCTGATCGCGCCGCCGGGCTCGGGCGGGTGCATGAGCCTGCCGGCGGCGGCGGCGATCGTCCGCGTCTGCACGAGCCGCGCGACGGTGAGGATGCTCTCCGGCGCCGTTGCCGCGCTCCCGAGGAGCGTCGGATCGATCGACACCGAGCGCGCCTGGACGAGCGCGCTGGCGCTGTAGACGCGGGCCTTGCGCGCCTCCAGCGCGTAGGAGGCGGCCGGGACGACGACGAGAAGCGCCAGCACGAGGAACTTCCAGCGCCACACGCTGCGCGCGTACGCGCGGAAGTCCTGCGATTCGGTGTGCTCGGGCGTCATGCCGAGGATCGTGTGTGCTGTGGCGTCATGCCCTGCCGCCCGGGTGTTCCAGCCGGGGTTCGAGGCGTGTGCCCGGGCGCTCCAAGAGCCGCCAAGCTAGCACCTCGCGCCGTCGCGGGCACGTACTCGCGCAGAAGGAACACCATCGCGAAGCCGAGCGTCACGAGATGTGTCCGATAGCGAAATCCCGTTCCGGCGTTGCCCGCGCTCAGCGCATAGGCCATGAGGAGGAAGAGCATCGGGTAGAGGATCGGCGCCGTCAGCGCGAGCACCTCCCCGCGGCGTCGCCAGGCCGCGCGGACGAGCAGGACGAGCCCCGTCAGCGCGACGAGCGTGCCCACCGCCCCGAGCTGCTGGCTCGGGTTCGCGACCTGCCACGGATACGGCCGCGCGACGACGTCGTACATCCGCTTGGGCAGGTTCGTCACCACGGCGCCGCGGGCGGAGTAGTTCACGCTCTCCAGCGCGAGGTTGTTGCCGCCCTGGGCGCCGGTCTTCACGCCGTGGGAGCTGGCGTCCTGGGAGATCTGCAGCTTCTTGAGATTCTCCGTCGAGGAGGCCTGGATGATCACCGGCGCCGCGATGAACCCGACGATCACGACGCCATAGATGAGCGGCATCGCGCGCAGCGGGCGATCGAGCCGGCGCAGCGACGCATGCAGCAGCAGCAGGACGGTGCCGCTGACGAGAAACCAGCCCGCGTAGGAGCGCGTCTCGACGGCGATGAGCCCGCCGACCGCGGCGATCGCGATGCCCGAGAGGTCGAGGCGGCGCCAGAGCTTCGTCCCCCCGAAGACGACGAGGCCGCTGGCCAGCATCATCAGCGGCTCCTTGTGCAGCGCGCTGTTGAAGAAGATGCTGCCCGGTTCGAACGCGAGGACCCAGGCCGCGATCCGCGCCGCGCGCGGGCCGGAGAGATCGTGGACGGCGGCGAGGATGAGGAGCACGCCGACCATCGCCAGCCCGACCTGGACGACGCGCATCGCGGCCATGCTGAAGCCGCCGTACTTCAGCTCGAGCCCGAAGATGACCGTGTGCAGCTGATATTCGGCATGCGGGAGGAAGCCGTGGCCGAAGGGGGAGTCGGCGAGCCGCTGGGCGGCGAGCAGGAACGTCGTCTCGTCGCCGCCGCGCAGCGTCTCCTGCAAGCCGGTCGCCGCGACCCCGGCGATCGCGAGAAAGCGGATCACCGTGCCGACGAGCAGGGGCCTCGCGACGTCGAACGCCGGCCGCGTGCGGCGCAGGCGGCGCAGGACGAAGACGAGCACCATCCCGACGAGGAGCACCGCGAGCACCACGGTCTCGGCGCTGAGGAAGGCGCTGTCGGTCGACGGGGGCATCGCGTCCGCCTACGCGCCGCGCGCCAGCTCGTCGAGCAGCAGCGGTGCCAGCTCACCGGCGTCGCCGCGGGGACCCTCGAGGACGACGGCGCCGCGGCTCAGCGCGCGGGTGAGCGCGCGCAGCGACGACTGCGGACGCGTGCGCGCCGGCATCGTGTGCGGCAGCAGCGCGAGCACGCCGGCCCCGGGCGACAGGCGCGCCGGCGCCCAGACGCCGTCGCGGCGGAACTGCGTGATCGCCACGAGGCCGACGGGTAGCGGCTCGGTCCCCGCCGTTCCCCCGAGCCGCTGCACCGGTGTGTCGCTGCGCTGCATCCGCCCGCTCTCCTCGCGCAGCGACAGGCCCTTGGCGTACGGGTGGACGAGGCCCTCCTCGTCGAGCACCGCGAACTCGTCGGAGTAGTACGTCGCACCGAGGCGGACGAGCGCGGCGGTCAGCGTCGTCTTGCCCGCGAAGCTCTGGCCGGGCAGGAGCATCATGCGCCCGCCGTGCGCGACCGCCCCGGCGTGGACGAAGACCCGGTCCTGCGTGCGCGTCGAGAGCTCTCCGCGCAGCTGGCCGTCGAGCAGGCCGATGCAGAGGTCGAGCTCCAGACCCTGGTGCAGCGCCTCGCCGTCACGCGTGAGCGTGTAGGTCCCCGCGAGCTCGCGCATGAGCGCAAATCGCGGCCGTGCGTCCTGCGGGCGGCAGGCGCGCCAGCCCGGCGGGAGGTTCGCGACGACCATCTCCAGCGCCTCCTCGTCGCTCGTCGAGACGAGCAGGCGGACGCCGAAGGACTCGAACGCGATCTGGTGCGGACCGGCGATGGGCGCGGGAGCTGCCACGTCCTGATGATCGCAGCGAGGCCGGAGAGCCGTGACGGAGCGCCGGGTACGATGGACCCATGGAGACGCTCGCGCTGGCCGTGCAGGTCGCACTGGCGGCCGTCTTCGCCACCGCCGGCGTCGCCAAGCTGCGCGACCGTCCCGGATCGCGGCAGGCGCTCACGGACTTCGGCCTGCCCGCCCGCGTCGCCGCCCCCGGCGCGCTCGCGCTCCCGCTGGCCGAGCTCGCGACCGCCGCGGCGCTGCTCGTGGCGCCGCTCGCCCGCTGGGGTGCCGTCGCGGCGCTCGCGCTGCTGCTGGCCTTCGTGGCCGCGATCGTCCGGGCGCTGGCGCACGGCCGGGCCCCGGACTGCCACTGCTTCGGCCAGGTCCACTCCGCGCCCGCCGGTCGCGCCACCCTGTGGCGCAACGCGCTGCTGGCGTTCGGCGCGGCGTTCGTCGCCGTGCGCGGGCCGGGGCCCGCGCTGGACGACTGGCTCGCCGCGCGGACCGCGGCCGAGCTCGCCGCGACCGCCGCGGGCATCGCGGCGGTGGTGCTCGCGGGGGCCACGGCGATGCTCTGGCGCGAGAACCGCCGCCTCGGCCGCGACCTCGAGGCCGCGCGCGCGGCGTCGGCGCTCCTGCCGCCGGGACTGCCGATCGGCACGCGCGCGCCCGCCTTCTCGCTGCCCGACGTGCGCGGCGCGACGCGGACGCTCGACGAGCTGCTCAGCCGCGGGCGGCCGCTGGCGCTCGTCTTCGCCGACCCCTATTGCGGCCCCTGTCAGCGGATGCTGCCCGACCTGGGCCGCTGGCAGGCGGCGCTCGGCGACCGCATCACGATCGTCGTCATCAGCACCGGGCCGCTCGTCGAGAACCGCGCGCCCGCCGAGGAGCACGGGGTGGCCGACGTGCTCGTCCAGGAGGACTCCGAGGTCATGGACCTCTTTCGCGTCCGCATGACGCCGTCGGCGCTCGTGGTGTCGGCCGACGGCTACGTGGCGAGTGGGCCCGTCGCCGCGGAGTTCGAGATCGAGGAGCTCATCCGGCTCACCCTCGAGCGCCACGCGAATGCCCCGTGGAGCGACGCGACGCTCTGACCGACTTCGCGGCGCGGATCCTCGGGGTCCGCGGGCGCGCGAAGCTCGACGCGACCGCCGCCGAGGTCTTCGCGGCGTTCGCGGCCGCGGACGTCGACGCGCTACTGCTGAAGGGCCCGGCGCTGGCGCGGATGCTCTACACCGAGGGCGAGTCGCGTGGCTACTCCGACGTCGATGTGCTCGTCGCGCCCGGCGACCTCGACCGCGCGCGGGCGGCGCTCGCGCAGGCCGGCTTCGCCGACCTCAGCGAGGCGCTCGGGATCGACGACGTCGGCGGCGTCGTCCACGACGAGACGTGGGTGGGCCCGGACCCCGAGGGCCACCAGTCGGTCGACCTGCACCTGCGGCTGCCCGGCGCGGCCGCCCCGGCGCAGCGCGTCTGGGATGCGCTGTCGGCGAGGCGGACGGCGATCGAGCTCGCGGGCCGCGCGATCCCGGTGCTCCGCCGCGAGGGGCTGGCGCTGCACGTCGCGCTGCACGCCGCCCAGCACGGCGCGGCGCACGCGAAGGGCATCGTCGACCTGCAGCTCGCGCTCGAGCGCTGGCCAGAGGCGGTCTGGCGCGCGGCCGCGGCGCTCGCGACCGAGATCGATGCCGCCCGCGCGTTCGCGTCCGGCCTGCGCCAGGTCGGCGACGGCGCGCGGCTCGCCGAACGCCTCGAGTTGGCGCCGGCGTCCGCGCCGGACGCGCGCGAGCGTCCGCGCGGGACCTTCCACCTGCAGGCGCTCAGCGGCGCGCGCGGGCCGCGGGCGCGGGCGCGCATCCTGCGGCGCGCGCTGCTGCCGCGCCGCGCGTGGATCGTCTACACGTACCCCTGGGCGCGCGGCGGCGGGCCGCTGCTGGCGGCGGCGTACGCGGTCCATCTCGCCCGCGCGCCGCTGTGGGCGGCGCGGGCATGGCGCTACCGGCGCACCGCCGGTTAGCGCCGGCGGCCCGAGCCGGTCAGGGGTTCGTCTTCGAGCAGCTGGACCCCACCGGTGCCAGCGGGTAGGCGACGACGCCGCAGGTCGCCGTCGGCACGCAGTCCTTCGTGGCGCCGTTGGCGGGCCCGCAGCAGCAGCAGCCGCTGAGCTTGCAGTCGCCGCAGCCGCTCACGAAGCCGACCCGGCACTGCGCCACCGTCGGCGTGGCGGCGGCGACCGCCGGGACGGCGATCGAGACGATGAAGGGCAGCGACGCGGCCGCGGCGCCGACCTTCGTCAGCCGGATGTTCAGCTCGCGGCGCGTGAGCCCGGCCGCAGGTGCGACGAGCAGCGAGCAGCGCTCGAGGTCGTCGAGCGCCTGCGTGACGGCCTCGTCGTCGAGGCCGAGGTTCTCCGCGAGCGCGGCCGTGCTCGTCTCGCCGTCGCAGGCCCGCCAGACGCGGGCTGCCGTGGCGCCGAGGCAATGTGCCTCGTCGGTCTTGAGGTCGTAGACGAGCAGCTCGTCCGCAAGCTCCTCGATGACGAGCTCCGTACTGCGAGCGGCCGGCCGCAGAGGAGCGCCGTCGCCGTGCTTTGCGTGGATCCGTCCCATTGAGCCTCTTTCCCGTCTGCAAGTCGTGCGCGCCGACGATGATAGCGGCCTCCCCCGCGGCCGCCGCGCAATCAGGCGGAGTGTGCGAGTTCTGCCATGCCGAGTTGCAGGAGGTTCCTCATGGCGCCGGTCGCCTCGTCCTGGAGCGCCGGCTGCGCGAGGCCCGTCTCTTGCGCCACCCGTGCGACCGTCTGTCCGAGGGTCTCCTGGGCTGTCATCGAGAACAGCGCCGCGGTCGCGTGGGCCGACACCGCGGCCCCGTAGCCGACGTCCGGCACGAGCTCGATCGCCGTCGGCTCCTGGTGATAGCCGTCGGGCTCGCGGCGCGAGGCCTGGGTCACGCGGTGGCCGGCCGCCAGGGCGAAGCGGGCGCCGAGCAGCTCGTCGTCCGTGAGCGACGCCGCCGCCGCGTTGCCGGCAAACAGGCGCTCGACGTGCGCGCCGCACGCCGCCGCCGGCATCCGCGCGGTGTCGATGCCGTGCAGCCACGGAGCGTCGCCGCCGCTGTGGCGCAGCGAGATCAGGCCATAGTCCACGACCTCGACGCCGGTCTCGCGGTAGTAGCGCAGCCAGGCGCGCAGGAGCTCGCCGTAGCGCCGGCGGTCGCCCGGCGCAAGCCACCCGCACTGCTCGGCGGCATAGCCGGTCGCCTCCTCCATGCCGTGTGCGAGGACGACGGCGTCGCAACCGGTCCCCGCGACGAAGTCGCGCACCGGCGCCATCCGCTCGTCGGCGATCCGCCGCGTCCACGAGGTCAGGATCTGGGCCATGCCGCCGTCGGCGAGCCGGGCCGCCGCCCCGCGCACGATCCTGCGGCTGAGCTCGTTGGGGTCCAGGCCGCCGTGGGCGAACCGGTAGACGACCTGCGGCGCGGCGACGAACGGGAGGTTCGCGACGACGAGCGCGAAGCGGCGCTCGCCGGCGACGGCGCCGAACCAGTCGCCGACCCCGTAGTCGATGTTCGAGAGCTCGTTGAGGTCGCCGTTGACCCGCGCGATCATCGTCGCGCGCGGGTTGACGTCGACGCCGAGGACGCGCTCGCTGTGGCGCGCGGCCAGCAGCGCCTGCACGCCGGAGCCGGTCCCGAGGTCGAGCGTCTCGGCGACCGGCTCCCGCGACGTCTGGAATGCCAGCGTCCGGGCGGAGTTGGAGATCGTGCCGACGAAGTCGACGTTGCCCCGCGTCATGCGGTCGGGATGGTCGCCGAGCAGCAGCAGCCCGTCGTGGACCATGATCTCCCAGGGCGACACGACGCCGTCGCCGGCGGGCTCGACGAAGCCCGCCCGCTGCGCGTCGTGCAACGACAGCGGCGACAGCGCCGCCCGCGCCCGTTCGGGGTCGATCGGGCGGCCGAGGACGAACAGCTCGACGAGCCCGGTCAGCGGACCGTCGCCGGCGATCTCGCGCCAGTCGATCTCCGGCCCGGCACCGCCGGCGAGCGACCGCAGCCGCAGCGGCGCGGCGAGCCCCTCGTCGCCGTAGCCGTTGGCCAGCAGCGCGTGGCGCAGGCGCCGGGCGGCGTCCGGATGGGGCGTGAGCGTCCCGAGCGCTGGGGGCGGCGCGGCGGTCATCGCCGCATCGTCCTCGCCGTGGCGGACGCCCGTGCCCGCCGGAGGCGCACGAACGCCGGCCGGACGGCGCGGATCGCGAGCCACTGGCCGGCGGCGACGAGCGCGAGCGACCGCCGGGCGGCCGGCGGGACGGCCGGGTCGGCGCGCAGGCGCTCGCGCACGCCGGCGGCGTTGGCGCGCAGCGTCGCGGCGACCGTGGCCGAGCCGTCGCGGCCCGGGGAGTCGCCGCGCCAGCGATAGACGAGCGCCGGCTCGCCGGAGAAGCGGATGCGCCCGCGCCAGGCCAGCGAGGTCGCGAGCGCCCAGTCCTCGCCGTGGGTGCGGTCGGCGTAGCCGCCGGCGGCGCGGGCGTCGGCCGTGCGCATGATCGTCGCCCCCTGCGTCGGCAGCAGCGACCAGACGGCGTTGGCGAGCGCGAAGGCGCGCGGGCAGCGCGCGAGGACGCGCGCGGCGCGGCGCGGGGAGCGGTGCCGGCGGCCGCTCTCGCCGTCGATCATCGCCATGCCGAAGGCGGCCGCGCCGGGGTGCGCCGCCAGCCCGCGCGCGAGCGTGTCCAGCGACCCCGGGAGCATGACGTCGTCGGCGTCGAGGAACACGACGTACGGCGTCTGCACCGCGGCCAGGCCGAGGTTGCGCGCGGCGCCGGTCGTCAGTCGCGCGGCGCTGCGCACGACGGTCGTGCCGTCCAGCTCGGGCACGGCGACCGCGGAGGCGTTGTCGACGACGATCACCGCGCTCGCGACGCCCTGGGCGACGACGCTCTGCACCGCCTCGCGCAGCGAGGCGACGTAGTCGTCCCAGACCGGGATGACGACGGCCACGGCCGGCGGCGCGGCGCGGCCGAGCAGCTCGCGGTACAGCGCGTCGAGGTCCGCGACGAGCCGCTCGACGCCGAAGCGCCCGGTGACGTGCGCGCGCCCCGCGACGGCCATCCGCTGCGCCCGCGCCGGGTCCTCGAGCAGCGTGCGCACGGCGCCCGCCAGGCCATCGAGGTCGGCGGGCGCCTCGAGCAGACCGGTCTCGCCGTCGAGCACGACCGAGCGGACGCCGCCGACGTCGGTGCTCACGACGACCGTGCCCGCGGCCTGCGCCTCGATGAGGCTCACCGGCGTGCCCTCGTTGTCGGACATCAGCGCGACGACGTCGCTGGCGAAGCAGACGTCGGGGATGTCGCGCCGGAAGCCCGTCCAGACGAGCCGGTCGCCGAGCGCCTGCGCCGCGGGCGAGCGCGCCAGCTCGGCGCGCAGCTCGCCGTCGCCGACGACGACGAAGCGCGCCCGCGGCCGGTCCGCCAGCCGGCCGGCGACGTCGAGGAAGCGGTCCACGCGCTTGATCGGCACGAGGCGCGCGACGATCGTGACGACCTCGTCGTCGTCGCCGACGCCCCACTCGCGGCGCAGGGCCGCGCGGCGCGCGGCGCGATCGCCGTCGGCGAGGCAGGCCGAGAGGTCGAGGCCGAGCGGCACGACGACGATCTGCTGCGCCGGCGCGACCCCGAGGCGCACGAGGTCGGCGCGCACCTCGTCGGAGACGGCGACGAGCACGTCGCTGCGGCGGGCGAGGACCCGCTCGATGACGCGGTAGAAGCGCGCGGTCCGCGACGAGAAGTAGCCCGTCAGCGAGTGGCCGTGGAACGTGTGCACGACGACCGGCCGGCGGCGGCGCAGCGGGAACGCGAGCAGGACGGCCGCGCGGCCGAGCGTCCCCGCCTTGGCGGCGTGCGTGTGGACGAGCTGCGGCCGGTCGCGGCGCATGATCCGGACGAGCGCCAGGAGCGCGCGCAGGTCCCCGAAGCCCGGATCGCGGCGCATCGTCGCCAGCAGCGTCGGCGCGACGCCCATGCGCGCCGCGAGGTCGTCCATGGTGCCCTCGTCGGCGCTCTCGGCGCCGCGGACCAGCCGCGTCCGGAAGCCGCGCTCGTCGAGGAGCGCGGTGAGGCTGATCGCCTGGATCGCCGGGCCACCTATATTCAGCCGGGCGATGACGCGCAGCACGCGAATCGGCTGCGGCGCCCCCTCACGGCGCCGGCTGGCGGCTGACTGCATGGCCGTAGTTCATCACCACGTGGCGGACAGGCCTCTGCATGCGCGCCCGACTCCCTGATCTCGCCGGCGCCCTTCCGGGGCTCGCCGGCGTCGGCGTGCTCGTCGTCTGGTCGACGCAGCAGGGCGGCTTCTTCGCGAGCTCGTGGTACCCCGGCGCGCTGTTCCTGCTCGCCGTCCTCGCCGTCGCGACGGTCGCCGACCCCGCGAGCCTGCGGCGCCTGCCGCCGCTGACGCGCGTCGCGCTGGGGGCGTTCGCGCTCTTCACCGCGTGGGCGTATCTCAGCATCCTCTGGGCCGACGCCAAGGGCGTCGCCTGGGACGGCGCGAACCGCACGCTGCTGTACCTCATCGTCTTCGCGCTCTTCAGCCGGTCGGTCGCGGGCGAGCGCAGCCTGGCGGTCGTCCTCGGCGCCTGGGTGGCGGCGATGACGGTCCTCGCCGTCGCGGTGCTGCTCACGCTGCCGGGGATGCTCGGCGGCGGCGCCGTCATCGTCGAGCCGGGGCTCGGCCAGCCGTTCGGGTACTCCAACGCCAACGCGGCGGCCTGGCTCATGGCGCTGTGGCCGGCGCTCGCGCTGGCGGCCTGCCGCGACGTGCCGGCCTGGCTGCGCGGCCTGCTTTCGGCCGCGGTCGTCGTGCTCGCCGACACGGCGCTGCTGAGCGAGAGCCGCGGCGCGCTCGTCGCGACCGCGGTCGTGCTCGTCGTCGCGCTCGCCGTGGTGCCCGAGCGCCTGCGGACGCTGGGCGCGCTGCTCGCCCCGGCGATCGCGATCGCCGCGACGGCGCCGCACGTCCTGCATGCCGCCGACGCCGCGGCCGGGCACTCCGCGGAGATCTCGCGGCTCGGCGGCGTCGCGGGACCGGTCCTGCTCGCCGGCCTGGCCTGCGGCCTCGTCGTGTTCGCGGTGCTGACGCTCGCCGCCCGCCGGCCACCCGCGCCGCGGCGCGCCGTCGCGCTCCGACGCGCGGCCGCGGCCGCTGCCGTGGGCCTCGTGCTCGTCGCGGGCGCGGGCGCGCTCGTCGCCGGAGACGGGCTGCACCGCATGCAGCGCACGTGGCACGAGCTGCGCGATCCGGGCGCCGGCAGCACGGGCGCCGGCGGCGCGCGCCGGCAGTACTACGACGTCGCATTCGACCTCTTCCGCGACCACCCCATCGCCGGCATCGGCATCGACAACTTCGCCGAGGACTACCTCGCCCGCGACACCGTCGGCGAGCGCCCGACCTCGCCGCACAGCATCGAGCTGCGCACGCTGGCGCAGACGGGCATCGTCGGGGCGCTGCTGCTGCTCACGGCGTTCGGCGCCGCGTTTCTCGCCGCGTTGCGCGCGCTGCGTGCGACGAGCGGCCTCGGAAGCGCCGTCGCCGCCGGCGGCGCGTTGTGCTGTCTGTACTGGGTCGTCCACGGGTCCGTCGACTGGTTCTGGGAGTACCCCGCGCTCGGCGGGGCCGCGTTCGCGGGGCTCGGGCTCGCGGGCGCCGCTGCGCCGCGGCCCGACGCTGCGGC
>DATJEE010000169.1:0-10048 GCA_035496995.1 Solirubrobacteraceae bacterium
TGACGGCAGGCCTCCCTCACACGGTCGACGGATGGCAGCACCGCGGCTTCCAGCGGCGGCGAGAACGGAATCGGGATGTCCGGCGTGGCGACCCGGACGACGGGACCGTCGAGGTCCTCGAAGGCGTGCTCGGCGATGAGCGCCGCGACCTGGGCGCCGGCGGCGCAGGTCTGGTTGGCCTCGTCGACGATGACGACCTTCGAGCACTCGTGGACGGCCGACAGGATCGCCGCCTCGTCGAGCGGGACGAGCGAGCGCAGGTCGAGGACCATGATCGACGCGCCGTCGAGGTCGAGCGTCGCCTCCAGGGCGGTGTGGACCATCGCGCCGTAGGTGATGACGACGAGGTCGGAGCCCTCGCGCGCGACGCGCGCCCGAAACGGCGTCTCGTAGGAGCCCTCCGGCACCTCGCCCTTGACGCGGCGGTAGAGGTTCTTGTGCTCCATGAAGATGACCGGGTTGGGATCGCGGATGCTCGCGATGATCAGGCCCTTGGCGTCCTCGGGCGTGCTCGGCGCCACGACCTTCAGCCCCGGCGAGTGCATGAACCACGCCTCGGGGTTCTGGGAGTGGTACGGGCCGCCGGAGAAGCCGCCGCCGCTGGGCAGGCGGACGGTGATGTTCACCGGCAGGCCCTGGCGGTAGAGCATCTTGCCCGCGACGTTGATGATCTGGTCGAAGCCGCAGGAGACGAAGTCGGCGAACTGCATCTCGCAGACGGGTCGCAGGCCGACGACGGCCGCGCCGACGGCGCAGCCGACGATCCCCGACTCCGCCAGCGGCGTGTCCATGACGCGGTCGGCGCCGAACTCCTCGAAGAAGCCGTCGGTGACCTTGAAGGCCCCGCCGTAGACGCCGATGTCCTCGCCCATGAGCAGGACGCGGTCGTCCTCGCGCATCTCCGTGCGCAGGCCGTCGGAGATCGCCCGCAGGTAGGTCATCTCCGTCATCGCGCGCCGCCCTTGAAGCCGCTCCAGGGCGCCTCGCCGTCCTCGAGCAGGATCTCGTCGGCGTCGCGCGGATGGAAGAGGCGGTCGGTGACGGTCGCGGGGTCGGGCATCGGCCCGGCGAGCGCGACCTTCGTCGCCTCCTCGACCTCGGCGAGGACCTCGGCGCGCATCGCGTCGACGTCGACGCCGAGCTCGGTCACGCGGGCGCTCTGGCGGTCGATCGGGTCCTTCTTGCGCCACTCGTCGACGAGCGCCTTGGGGACGTACTTCATGTCGTCGTGGGCGCCGTGGCCGTGCATGCGCATCGTCACGGCCTCGATGAGCGTCGGGCCACCGCCGTTGATCGCGCGCTCGCGCGCCGCGCGGGTGACCTCGAAGACCGCCTCGACGTCGTTGCCGTCGACGCTCACGCCGGGGAAGCCGTAGCCCGCCGCGCGCTGCACGGGGTTGACGGCGAACTGCTGGTCGATCGGCGTCGAGTACGCGAACTGGTTGTTCTCGAGGATGAAGATCACCGGGAGGTTCTGCACGCCGGCCCAGTTCATCGCCTCGTGGAAGTCGCCGCGCGAGGTCGAGCCGTCGCCGAACCACGTCAGCGCGCAGCGTGCCTCGCCGCGGAGCTTGAAGGCCATCGCCATGCCGGCGGCGACGAGCATCATGTCGGGCAGCATCGAGACCATCCCGACGCAGCCCTTGCGGTAGTCGCCGAAGTGCACGTTGCCGTCGCGCCCGCTCGTGACGCCGGCCTCGCGCCCCATGTACTGGCTGAGGATCGTCGCGGGCTGTACGCCGCGCACGACGTGCGCGCCGAGGTCGCGGTGCAGGACGCAGAGCCTGTCGGCCGCCGCCATCGCCCAGGTCGCGCCGACCGAGACGGCCTCCTGGCCGAAGCCGTCGTAGAACGAGCCCGGGACCTTGCCCTGCCGGTAGAGGTTCATCGCGCGCTGCTCGATCGTGCGCATCGAGAGCATCGCGCGCAGCAGCCCGACCCGGTCCTCCGGTGTCAGGTGCGTGGTCGGGCTCTCTTGGGCGGTGGTCCTGGGACCGCTCGGAACATCCGTGCTGCTGGTCGCCATCGTCGCCTTTCTCTTCGGGCGGTCGAGGAGGGATCTCCTCCTCACCTCTTCGGCATCCGAGCGGGATCTCCGCGCAGGATGCTTGCCGTTATGGCCGAGGGTACAAGGTACGTACGCTGATCGGCATGGACGCAGGCGTGCACGGCAACCATGGGGGCTTGCGACGGCTGCGCTGGAGGTTGCGCGGCGCGCAGCTCTGGCCGGCGTTCGCCGTCGTCACGGTGCTCGAGATGTTGCTCCTGCACTGGCAGCCGCTCGCGGGCGAGGGGACCGGGTTCGTCGGGGCGCTCCTGCTCGCCGGCTGTCTCAACAGCATCGCCGTGGCGCTGCTCGGCGGACTCGGCGGCGTGGCGCTGCGCCGCCGCCGGCCCGACCTGCCGAAGGTCGTCGCCGACAACTACGCGGGCACCGCCGCGCTGGGCGCCGTCGCGGTCGCGTTCGTCGCCGTCGGGATCGTCCACCGGCCGCAGATCGCCGACGAGCGCGCCGAGTTCGCGCAGCAGCGGGTCGCCGTCCAGCGCTGGGTGCGCGACCACGGCGACGCCGTCGCGCGCGCGAACGTCGGCGCCGCGACGACGCTGCGCGTCGACCACGACCTCTACCGCACGTGCGTGCCCGAACGCGACCCACGGCGCTGGCTGTGCCTCGTCGTGGAGACGTCCGCGTCGCCGCCGCGCGTCACGCGCGACCCCAACCGCGAGTCCAACGCCTCGTTCAATCCGCGCGGGGGCTTCAGGTGAGCGGCCCAGCTGCCGATACCGCCAGGACATGGGCAGCACCCGTGCAGTTTTCGCATCGATCGGCGTCAGCGTCTCGCTCGTCGCCGCCGCGGCCCTCTCGCTCTTCGCGGTGAGCCTCGTGATCGCCTTCGGCGGCTGGTCCGCCGGCATGGGCGAGTCCGGGCCCGCCACGACGCTCGTCTTCGGGGCGAGCGATGCGGTGCCCGCGAAGACCGTCCACAGCCGCAAGGGCGAGTTCGTGCCCGTCGTGCTGCGCGCCGCCAAGCGCGCGCCGCGGCCCGCGGCCGCGCCCGTGCGCGCACACGCCGTGGCACAGAGCGGCAGCGCGGCGCAGGCCCGCGTCATCAGCCACGCGGTCTTCTCCAACCCGCCGCCCAAGCCGGTTCTTCCGCAGGCGACCGCGCCGGCGGCGCCGACGTCGCACATCACGGCGACCGGGGACGGCGTGCGCCGCATCGGCGAGGACCTGAGCTCCACCGCGCACAGCACCGGCAAGGCCCTCGCGGACGTCACCGCGCCGCTCGGGCCGCCCGTCAGCGCCGCCGTCCAGAAGGTGCTCGACCTCGTCGCCGCGCTCCTGCGCCGCACGACGAACGGCCTCGGCGGCACGCTCGACGCCGTCGGCTCCAAGTAGCGCGTCAGAAGGCGAGCGCCAGCGGCTGCTCGAGCAGCGCGCGGATGCGGGCGAGGAACTGCGCGGCGTCGGCGCCGTAGAGGATGCGGTGGTCGCAGGCGAGCGTGACGCCCATCGTGTGGCGCGCGACGAGCGCGCCGTCGCGGACGACGGCCCGCGGCGCGAGCGCGCCGACGGCGAGGATCGCCGCCTGCGGCGGGTTGATGACCGCCGTGAAGTCCATGACGCCGTACATCCCGAGGTTCGAGACGGTGAACGTCCCGCCGCTGAGCTCGGGCGGCGTGACGCTGCCATCGCGGACGCGCCCGGCGAGCGCGCGCGTCTCGCGGGCGATCTCGCGCAGCGACTTGCGGTCGGCGTCGAAGACCGTCGGCACGACGAGCGCGTCGGGCGCGGCGACGGCGACGCCGACGTTCACGCGGCTGTGCAGCTCGAAGCGGCCGTCGCGGTAGCTGCCGTTCGCGCGCGGGAACTCGCGCAGGGCGAGCGCGCAGGCCCTGACGACCATGTCGTTGTAGGACGGGACCTCGTCGCCGAGCGCCTTGAGCTCGGTGCGCAGCGCGACGCAGCGCTCCATGTCGATCTCGCTGCGCAGCGTGAACTCCGGCACGGTGGCCTTGGACTCGGCCATCCGGCGCGCGATGAGCTGCTGCGTGCGCGTGAGCTCCTGGATCGTGATGTCGCCCTTGGCGGTGCCGGTCTCCGACGGCACGACGACGGGCGGTGGCGGTGGCGGTGGGGGTGGCGGGGCGGGCGCGGCGGCGACCGGCGCGGGTGTGGGCGGTGCGGCCGCTGCCGGCGCGGCTGCCTGCGGCTCGGCCTGCTCGACGTCGGCCTTGACGATGCGCCCGCCGGGGCCGCTGCCGGCGATCTGATGCAGGTCGATGCCGCGCTCGCGGGCGATGCGCCGCGCGATCGGCGAGGCCTTCACGCGGCCTGACGTCGCGGCGGGCGCGGCGGGCTGTGCGGGCGCGGCGGGCTGCGGGGCCGGCGGTGGCGTCGCGGCCGCGGGCGCGGGCGGCGCCGCGGGAGCCGCAGGAGCGTCGCCGTCGGAGTCCCCCTCCAGGCGCGCGATGACCGTGCCGATCGGCAGCGTCTCGCCGGCCGGGGCGACGATCGTCAGCACGCCGGCGGCGTCGGACTCGTACGTGAGCGTCGCCTTGTCGGTCTCGATCTCCGCCAGTGGCTCGCCGCGGGCGACCGCGTCGCCGTCGGACTTCAGCCACTTGAGGATCGTGCCCTCCTCCATCGAGTCCGACAGCCGCGGCATGACGATCTCGGCGGCCATCACCGCTCCCCGACGCTGTGCAGCACGGCGTCGATGATCTGCTGCTCGTGCGGGAAGGCGATCTGCTCCAGCGGCTTGGAGTACGGCATCGGGACGTCGGCGCCGGTGACGCGCTCGATCGGCGCGTCGAGCTCGTCGAAGGCCTGCTCGGTGATGAGCGCGGCGAGGTTCGCGCCGACGCCGCCGTGCGGCCAGCCCTCCTCGACGATGACGCAGCGGTTCGTCTTGCGCACCGATTCCAGGATCGTGTCGAGGTCCAGCGGCCGCAGCGTGCGGGGGTCGATGACCTCCGCCTCGATGCCGTGCTTGTCGCTCAGCGTCCTCGCGGCGCGGGCGGCGGTGAGCGCCATGCGCGAGATGCCGACGATCGTCACGTCGGTGCCCTCGCGGCGGATCGCCGCCTCGCCGAAGCGCACGGTGAAGTCGTCGTCGTCGGGCACCTCGCCGCGCTGGCCGTAGAGGTACTCGTGCTCGATGAAGACGACCGGGTTGTCGTCGCGGATCGCCGACTTCAGCAGGCCCTTGGCGTCGGCGGCGGTCGTCGGCACCGCGACGAGCAGGCCGGGCACGTGGAGGAAGAGCGCCTCCCAGGAGTGCGAGTGCGTCGGGCCGAGCTGGTGGCCGGCGCCCTGCGGCATCCGGACGACGAGCGGGACCTTCACCTGGCCGCCGAACATGTAGCGGATCGTCGCCGCGTGGTTGACGATCTGGTCCATCGCCAGCAGCGAGAAGTTGATCGTCATGAGCTCGACGACCGGCCGCAGCCCCGTCATCGCCGCGCCGACGCCCATGCCGACGATCGTGTTCTCGGAGATCGGCGTGTCGCGCACGCGCTTCTCGCCGAACTCCTCCAGCAGCCCCGCGGTGACCTTGAACGCCCCGTTGAAGACGCCGATGTCCTCGCCCATGAGCAGGACGTTCGGGTCGCGCGCCATCTCCTCGCGCAGCGCGGCGTTCAGCGCCTCGCGGTAGCGCATGACGGCCATCAGTCGGCGTCCGCCCGCGCGGCGTCGGAGGGCGTCTGCGTCGCCGCGTGCTCGTCGGAGAACGGCAGGTCGGCGCGGTCCATCCCGCGCTCGTCCTCCCCGCGGTGCGGTGTCGGCGTGCGCTCGTCGACGGAGTACCAGCCGCGGACCTGGTCGCCGAGGACGTAGATGTCGTCGTACAGCGCGTTGGGCCCGGGGTGCGGGGAGGCGTCGGCGAACGCGACCGCGGCGTCGACGCGCGCGATCGCGTCGTGGTCGACCTGCGCACGGGCCGCGTCGTCGAGGATGCCCGCGGCGACGAGCTGGTCGCCGAAGACGACGAGCGGGTCGCGCTTGCGCCACTCGTCGACCTGCTCCTTCGTGCGGTACTCCTCGGGGTCGGCCATCGAGTGGCCCCGGAAGCGGTACGTCAGCGCCTCGACGAGCACCGGGCGGCGCTCCTCGCGCGCGATCCGCAGCGCCTCGGACGTGACGTTGTAGGTGTCGATGACGTCCATGCCGTCGCAGCGCATGCCGGGGACGCCGAAGCCCTCGCCCTTGCGCAGGAGGTCGGTCATCGCCGAGTGGCGCTCCAGCGCCGTGCCCATGCCGAAGCGGTTGTTCGTGATCATGAAGACGACCGGCAGGCTCCAGAGCGCGGCGAGGTTCATCGTCTCGCCGAACGTGCCCTGGTTGGAGGCGCCGTCGCCGAACTGGCAGAGCGTCGCCTCGTCGAGGCCGAGGTAGTCCGACGCGAGCGCGAAGCCGGCGGCGATCGGCAGGTTGCCGCCGACGATCCCGTAGCCACCCATGAAGCGCTTCTCGAGGTCGAACATGTGCATCGACCCGCCGCGGCCCTTGCAGAGGCCGTCGACGCGCCCGAAGAGCTCCGCCATGACGCGGTTGGGGTCGCTGCCGCGGGCGAGCGTGTGGCCGTGCGAGCGGTACGTCGAGATGAGGTAGTCGGCGTCGCGCAGCGCGCGCGTGGAGCCGACGATCGTCGCCTCCTCGCCGATCGCGAGATGCAGGAATCCGCCGACCTTCGCCTTGGCGTACATCTCGCCGGCGCGCTCCTCGAAGCGGCGGATGAGCGTCATCGTCTCCAGCCACTCGCGCGCGACGTCGGCCGCCGGGAGACCGGCGTGCCCGGCGGTGTCCGCGACGTGCTCTGCCATCGGCGACTAGCGTACCGGGCATGCCCGGGCCCCCCGAGCGGATCACCCGGCGCCGGCTCGTCACGGGCGCCGCCGCCGTGGTCGCGGCGGCGGCGGCCGCTGGTCCGGCCGAGGCGGCGAAGCGCAAGACCGGCCGGCGCCGCGCGCATCGCCGCGAGGACGTCGTCGTCGTCGGGGCCGGCCTCTCGGGGCTCATCGCCGCCCGCGCCGTCGCGCGCGCCGGGCGCTCCGTCGCGGTCCTCGAGGCGCGCGGGCGCGTCGGCGGGCGGATGTTCGACCGGCCGATCGCCGGCGGCGAGGTCGTCGACCTCGGCGCGGAGTTCATCGGCCCGACGCAGAACCACATCCGCGCGCTCGTCGACGAGCTCGGGATCGCGACGTTCCCCGCCTACGCCGACGGCAGGAGCGTCTACATCGCCGCCGGGCGGCGGACGGTCTACGCCCCCGACGGCCCGACCGGCATGGCCCCGCCGGACCCCGCCGCGCTCGCCGACCTGCTGCTGATCGTGCCGCGGCTGAACTCGATGTCGCTGCACGTCCCCGTCGACGCCCCGCACACCGCGCCGGGCGCGGCCGAGCTCGACGCGCAGTCGCTCGGCGACTGGATCCGCCGCAGCTCGACCGGCGGCACGGCGTTCGCGAACATCGCGAAGGCCGCGACGCGCCCGATCTTGGGCGCCGAGCCGCGTGAGATCTCCCTGCTCTTCGCCCTGTTCTTCATCGCGGCATCGGGCGACGAGCGCACGCCGGGCACGTTCGAGCGCAACTTCAGCACGCGCAACGGCGCCCAGCAGGACCGCATCGACGGCGGCACGCAACAGATCGCCGAGCGCGTGGCGAAGGGGCTCGGCCGGCGGGTCGTGCGCAACGCGCCGGTGCGCCGGATCGTCGTGCAGGCCGGCCACGTCGACGTCGTCTCCGACCGCTACGTCAACCGGGCGCGTCGCGTCATCGTGGCGCTGGCGCCCGCGCTCGCCGGGCGGATCCGGTACGAGCCGGCGCTGCCGGCGCTGCGCGACGGCCTCATGCAGCGCATGCCGCAGGGCAACCTCGTCAAGGTCCAGGCCGTCTACGAGCGCCCGTTCTGGCGCGCCGACGGGCTCAGCGGCACGGCGATCGCCGACGTCGGCCCGTGCAACGTGATGTTCGACAGCTCGCCGCGGTCGGGCACGCCCGGCGTGCTGCTCGGCTTCATCGGTGGCGACGAGGCGCGCAGCTTCGTCCGCCTGCCGGCGGCCGACCGCCGCGCGGCCGCGCTGACGAGCTTCGCCCGCGCGTTCGGCCCGCTCGCGCGCGCGCCGGTCGACTTCCTCGAGGCCGACTGGGCCGACGACCCGTGGTCGCGCGGCTGCCCTGTCGGCATCGCCCCGCCGGGCGTGCTGACGACCTACGGCCCGGCGCTGCGCGAGCCCATCGGGCCGATCCACTGGGCCGGGACGGAGACCTCGGGGTACTGGAACGGCTACATGGACGGCGCGATCCGCGCCGGCGAACGCGCCGCGCGCGAGGTCCTGGAGGCGCTGTAGCGCCAGGTACGATCACCTGATGCTGCCGACCGACCACCTCCTGGCGTTCGTCCTCATCGCCGTCGTGCTGATCCTCGTGCCCGGCCCGAGCGTGCTGTTCGTCGTCACCCGTTCGCTGACGCTCGGCCCGAGGGCCGGCCTGGCGACCGTCCTGGGCAACGCCGCCGGCGTCTACGTCCAGGTCGTCGCCGTCGCGCTCGGCGTCGGGACGCTCGTGCAGGAGTCGATCCAGGTCTTCACGGCGATCAAGCTCGTCGGCGCGGCGTACCTCGTCTATCTCGGCGTGCAGACCTTCCGCCACCGCCGCACGCTCGCCGCCGCGCTCGACGCGCCGGTCGAGCGCAAGCAGGTGCGCCGGATCCTCGCCGACGCGTTCGTCGTCGGGATCTTCAACCCGAAGGTCATCGTCTTCTTCCTCGCGATCCTGCCGCAGTTCGTCGAGCGGTCGTCGGGCGCGGTGCCGCTGCAGCTCCTGACGCTCGGCGCGATCTTCTGCCTGCTCGCGCTCGTCTGCGACAGCATGTGGGCGCTCGCCGCGGGTGCGGCGCGGGCCTGGCTCGTCGGCTCGCCGCGGCGCCTGCAGGCGATCGGCGGGACCGGAGGCGTCGTGATGATCGGCCTCGGCGCCGGCCTCGCGCTCACCGGCCGCAAGGATTAGCTCGACGAGCTGTCGCCCCAGCGGGCGAGGAACTCTCCCGCGTCCAGGCCGGCGAGGTCCTCGCGCAGGCGGCGGGCCTGGCGGGCCGCGTCGGGGGCGGCGAGGTCCCAGAACAGCACGACCTCACCCGACGCGACCTCGACGACCTCGAGATGGTCGATCCGCGACGGGTCGAGGCTGGCGGGACGGCGGCTGGAACGCGTGTGCAGCAGCCGGTAGCTGCGGTTGGCCCTCATGCACGCAACGTAGCTCGCCGCGGGCGGCGATGCGCCGCCCGAGATCGTCCTAGAGGCTGCTGCGGAACGTGATCCGCGTGCAGCCGTGCAGCTTGTAGTGCCGCTGCGAGCGGTGGCTGAGGAAGATCAGCGGCTTGGAGTTCGCGCACGTGATCGTGCCGCGCCCGAAGTGCGCGTGGATCCAGTCGGCGCCGCCTCCGGACGTGATCGTGTTCGTCCCGTGGCTCGCGTAGATGTGGTCCTTGCCGGGGCCGCCGTTGATGACGTCGCGCTGCGTCGTCGGCTGGCCGGAGGGCTTGTAGTCGCCCCACATGACGTCGCCGATGGCGCCGGCGGTGATCGTGTCGTCGCCGTGCCCGCCGAGCAGCTCGTTGTGCTTGTGCCTGAGCCCCTGCAGCGGGGTCTCCCGGTCGTTGCGGTTGACGATGAGCTTGCCGTCGATCTTCGGCCACTCCTTGTGGCTCGCCTTCTTCTGCGCGGGTGCGACCGCGACGAGCGCCGGGAGCAGCAGGCCGGCGGTGAGGAGGGAGGCGAGGGTGAAGTGCGTGGCGTTGCGCATCCGGGAGAGGCTACGCCGTCAGCGCCCGCGCGACCCCGTCGAGCGCGTCCTCGCCGTGGAAGACGCGCCCGTCGGGCAGCCACAGCGCCGGGACGTCGCGGATGCCGCGATCCTCGGCGAGCGCCGTCGCGTCGGCGAGCGCCGCCGCGACCGACTGCAGCGACGCCGCCTTGAGGATCGCGCGCGGATGCATCTCGCAGGCGGCGCCGGCGATGAGGACGCTGTCGGGCGCGCCGAGGTC
>DATJEE010000170.1:0-6199 GCA_035496995.1 Solirubrobacteraceae bacterium
TTCGACCCGCTGTTGAGCTGGAACCTCGTCCCGGGCGCTGCCCGCTACGAGGTCGAGATCAACCCGGACGACGGCTTTGCCGCCGGCTCGCGCGTCTGCTGCAAGGACCCCGTCATCGGCACGTCGCTGTCGCCCGTGCGCCTCCTGCCCAACAACAACGATTTCTCGGGCAGCAGCGGCTACAACTGGCGCGTCCGGGCGTTCGACGTCGACGGCAACCCCGGTCAGTGGAATCGCGGCCCCACATTCGAGAAGGCGTATGACAACGTGACGCCGACGGTGCCGGACGTGGCGGTCGAGACCGTCACGACACCCGACGCCGCTGCCGCGTCGCCGCTTGTGACCTGGAGCCCTGTTCCCGGTGCGGCGCAGTACAACGTGCAATGGACCACCTTCGACGGTACGAACTGCGACTGGAGCAACGCGAGCGGACCGGTCAAGACGTCCTCACTGGCGTGGACGCCGTTGTCGCCGACGAACGAGACCGGCGTGCCCGGTGGCGTCGGGGTCACCTTCGGCCTGGACCCCAACGGGACCGACGCCAGATCAGGCCAGCCGTTCTTCTTCGAGTCCGTGTCCTCGAACGTGACAGCGTTCGCCGACGGCGCCACATACTGCGTGCGTGTCCGCGCGCTGAGCGACGACTCCTTCCGTGAGAATGACAGCGCCACGAGCCCGGTCATCAGTCAGTGGACACAGGTGGGAGGTGGCGACAACCAGCCGGCGTTCACGTATCACGGCCCACCCACTTCGGCCGATCCCGGGTCGCCGATCCCACAGCTCCCGGCTCCGACGTATGTCAATCCCATCGGAGGAACCGTCACGCACACTCCGGTGCTGCGGTGGAACGCGGTGCCCGGGGCGCGACGCTACTACGTCATCGTCGCCCGTGACTCGAACTTCACGAACGTCATCGATGCCGCGTTCACGGCGATGACGGCGTACGCGCCGAACCTCGTGCTCGAGGATGAGGCAACGTCGTACTTCTGGGCCGTCATCCCGTCCGCCACGTCGGACGGGCACGGAATCAGCGGAGGCCCGCGTAACTACAACCCGCAGACCTTCAACAAGCTCTCGGCGCCCGCCGGTCCCGTTGCACCCGTCGGTGGCGTGGACGTGTCGACGCAGCCGACCTTCCGCTGGACCGAGGCCGACGGCGCCCAGAAGTACCGCGTCCAGGTGTCCGCTGACCCGCAGTTCGGAGACCTCCTCGACGACGTGGTGACCTCGTCGACCGCGTACACGAGCAACACGCCCTATCCGGTCGACACCGTGCTGTACTGGCGCGTGCGCGCCGAACAGCTTCAGGCATTGCGCGGGACCCGCGTTGCGCTCCGCTGGTCGGACGTCGGCAGCTTCCGGCGTAGCCTGCCGGCGCCGTCGCTCGCTGACGACATCCCCCTGAGCGGCCAGCTGCCGCCCGCGCTGACGTGGACGGCGGTCCCGGGCGCCATCTCGTATGACATGCACATCGACCAGGCGGATGGGGTCTCCACCGACTTCAACGTCAAGTCGCCGGCCGGCACGTTCACGAAGTTCTTCGGGATCGGATCGTTCAAGTTCCGCGTGCGGGCGAACTTCGGAGCCACCAGCGGTGCGATCGCAAGCGCCTACTCCGCCCCTCGCACGTTCACGCGGCTCATCAGCCCGCCATCCGGCGCTCGCATCAGCCGGTCGAGGACGCGCCTCTTCTTCGGATGGAACCCTGCCGCCGCGGCCACGAGCTACAGGGTGGAGGTTTCGACGACGGAGAGCTTCGCGAGCGCGTTCGACTCGGTCACGACGAACAACACGTCGTGGGCGCCGCAGCTGATCGCTCCCGACTACCTGAAGCGGGGCGCGCTGTACTGGCGGGTCGCCACCGTGGACGACGGCGGCAACACCGGTGCGTTCACCTCCGGGTCGGTCGGCGTCAAGAAGCTCACGGTCCGCGTCAGCGGACGCCTGCGTCGCAACGCCACTTCGCGCCTCGTCGTCCGCGTCCGCGGGTCCGGCCGGGCGCTCCGCAGCGCGAGCGTGCGTGCGTCGGGCTCCGGTGTGAGGACGCAGACCAAGCGCACGAGCAAGCGCGGCACGACGTCGTTGCGTCTGCGCCCGACGAAGACCGGCACGGTGACGATCGTCGTCTCACGCACGGGCTACGCGACCAGGACGGTCAAGGTCCGCGTTCGCTGAGCGGGGCCTCGCGGGGCCCGGGTGCCGCTGGCAGGGCAACTATCCTGCCCCCATGAGACGACCGGGCTTCGGCGACATCCGCATCGGCTTCTGGGCGGACTGATCGCCGTGACCCTGCGCGAGCTCTTCGGCGACGGCCCGCCGATCGAGGTCTCCGCACTCGCCCTCGACAACCGCCGCGTCACGCCCGGCACGGTCTTCTTCTGCGTCCGGGGCTTCACGCGCGACGGCCACGACTTCGCCGCCGACGCCGTGGCGCGCGGGGCGGTCGCGCTCGTCGTCGACCACCCGCTGAACCTCGGCGTGCCGGAGATCGTCGTCGGCGACGTGCGCGCGGCGATGGCGCCCGCGGCGGCCAAGCTGCACGGCGACCCCACGGCGACGCTGCGGACGATCGGCGTCACCGGGACGAACGGCAAGACGACGACGGCCTACCTCGTCCGCGCGCTGCTGGAGGCCGCGGGCCGTCCGACCGGCATGCTCGGCACCGTGACCGCGATCGTCGGGGGGCAGGAGCGCGAGGTGTCGCGGACAACGCCCGAGGCGATCGACCTCCAGGCGACGTTCGCCACGATGCGCGACGCCGGCGACACGCACTGCGTCATCGAGGTCTCAAGCCACGCACTCGCGCTCGGCCGCGCCGGCGCGATCCACTGGGCGGGGGCGATCTTCACGAACCTCACACAGGACCACCTCGACTTCCACCCGACGATGGAGGACTACTTCCAGGCCAAGCGGCTGCTCTTCGCGGCCGGACCGGAGGTCTGCGTGGTGAACATCGACGACCCCTACGGCGCGCGCCTGGCGGCCGAGCTCCCGGCCGCGACGACGACGACGATCGCGATCGACGACCCCGACGCCGATCTGCGCGCGACCGACATCTCCAGCACAATGACCGGGTCGACCTTCCGCGCCGGCGGCCTGGAACTGCGCTCGCCCCTGCCCGGCCGCTTCAACGTCCTCAACGTCCTCGGGGCCGTCGCAGTCGTCCGCGCGCTCGGCGTCGACGACGACACGATCGTCGCGGCGCTGCCGGAGGCCGGTCGCGTCCCCGGACGTTTCGAGCCCGTCGACGAGGGCCAGGACTTCGCCGTGCTCGTCGACTACGCCCACACGCCGGACTCGCTGGAGAACGTCCTGCGCGCCGCGCGCCCGCTGACACGCAGCAGGCTGCTGTGCGTCTTCGGCTGCGGCGGCGACCGCGACCGCGGCAAGCGCCCGCAGATGGGGGAGATCGCCGCCCGGCTGGCGGACCACACGATCGTAACCTCCGACAACCCGCGCTCGGAGGACCCTGAGGCGATCGTCGCCGAGATCCTCGCCGGGATCGCCGACCGCGCGGCGACCGAGGCGATCGTCGACCGCCACGAGGCGATCGAGCGGGCGGTCGCGATGGCCGGCGCCGGCGACGTCGTCGTCATCGCGGGCAAGGGCCACGAGCAGGGCCAGGAGTTCGAGGACGGGCGCAAGATCGCCTTCGACGACGTGACGGTCGCCCGCGAGGCGCTGCGTGCTCGACTGGTCGCCTGAGCAGGTCGCCGCCGCCGCGGGGGCACGGCTGGAGGCCGCGGCCGTCGTCGACGCCCCCGCCGGCCCCTCGCGCGTGACGATCGACTCGCGCGACGTGCGCCCCGGCGACCTCTTCGTCGGGCTGCCCGGCACGCGCGACGACGGCGGCCGCTTCGCCGGCGCCGCGCTGGACGCCGGCGCCTGGGGCGTGCTCGTCGCGCCGGAATACGTCATCCACGCCGCACCGGGCGCGGTCATCGCGGCGGAGGACCCGCTCGCGGCGCTGCAGGCGCTCGCGCGCAGCTGGCGGCGGGCGCTCGGGGCCGCCGTCGTCGGGATCACCGGCTCGACCGGCAAGACGTCGACGAAGGACCTCCTGCGCGCGATGCTCGCCCAGGACCGGCGCGTCGTCGCGACCGAGCAGAACCTCAACACGGAGATCGGGCTGCCGCTGACGATCCTCGCCGCGCCCGCCGGCACCGAGGCGCTCGTGCTCGAGATGGCGATGCGCGGCCCCGGGCAGATCGCCGAGCTCGCCGCGATCGCCGAGCCGGATGTCGGAGTGATCGTCAACATCGGGCCGGTGCACCTCGAGCTGCTCGGCACGCTGGACGCGATCGCGGCCGCGAAGGCCGAGCTCCTCGCCGATCTGCGGCCGGGTGCGACCGCGGTGATCCCCGCCGGCGAGTCGCTGCTGGAGGCGTTCCTGCGCGACGACCTGCGGGTCGTGACATTCGGCGAGGGGGGCGACGTCGCCGAGCTCGACGGGGTCGAGCTGCCCTTCAGCTCGGCCCACATGCGCTCCAACGCGCTGGCGGCGCTGGCCGCCGCGCGGGCCCTCGGAGCGGCGCCGCGCGGCCTGCTCGAGGTCGAGCTGAGCGCCATGCGCGGGCAGCGGATCGAGCTACCCGGGCCGGTCCTCGTCATCGACGACTGCTACAACGCCAACCCGATGTCGATGCGTGCCGCCCTCGACGATCTAGCCGCGTCCGCATCCGGGCGCCGCGTCGCCGTGCTCGGGGACATGCTCGAGCTCGGTCCCGAGGAGGAGCGCTTCCACGCCGAGATCGGCGCCCACGCGGCCCTGCGGGGGATCGCCGTGCTGGTCGCCGTCGGGCCGCTCGCGGCGCGCATGGCCGAGACGTTCTCCGGCGAGCTGCATGCCGTCCCCGACGCCGCGGCCGCCACCGCGCTCGCGCGCGAGCTCGTGCGTCCCGGCGACACAGTGCTCGTCAAGGGCTCGCGCGGCGTCGGGCTCGAGGTCGTCGCCCGCGGCCTGCAGGCGCCGGCGGTCTAGGTGCGTTCCGGCATGGGCGAGGTCCTCATCGCGGGAACCGCATCGCTGCTCATCTGCATCTTCCTGTCGCCGAAGTTCATCGCGTTCCTGCGCGAGCGCGAGTTCGGCCAGTTCATCCGCGCCGAGGGGCCCGAGGGCCATCACGTCAAGGCGGGGACGCCGACGATGGGCGGGATCATCATCTTCGCCTCGATCTCGATCCCGTTCCTGCTGCTGTCGAGCTACGACTGGCGGGCGGTCGGGGTCTTCGGCGCCGCGATCGGCTGCGCGCTGATCGGTTTCGCCGACGACTACATGAAGATCGTGCGCCGGCGCTCGCTCGGGCTCAACGCGCGGGCGAAGCTCGGGCTGACGCTGCTCATCTCGCTCGGCCTCTGGTACGTCGCGACGCAGAAGGCGGGGCTGCCCGAGACGCTGCGGCTGCGGGTCGTCGACTACCAGGTCGACCTCAGCCTGCTGGCCGGGATCCCGTACCTCGTCGTCATCTACATCGTCGTGGCCGGGACGACGAGCGCCGTGAACCTCACCGACGGCCTCGACGGGCTCGCCGCGGGCTGCGCGGCGATCGTCCTGCTGACGTACATCGGGATCACGTTCATCACGACGGGTCAGAACGACCTGGCGCTGCTGTCGTCCTGCCTCGTCGGGGCGTGCGTCGGCTTTCTCTGGTTCAACGCCTTCCCCGCGACGATCTTCATGGGCGACACGGGATCGCTGGGCCTCGGGGGAGCGATCGCGGGGCTCGCGATCATGACGAAGACCGAGACGCTGCTGATCCTCATCGGCGGGATCTTCGTCGTCGAGGCGCTGAGCGTCGTCATCCAGGTCTTCTCCTTCCAGACCTTCCGCAAGCGCGTCTTCCTCATGGCGCCGATCCACCACCACTTCGAGCTCATGGCGTGGTCGGAGACGAAGATCATCCTGCGCTTCTGGATCGTCGCCGCGATCGGCAGCGCGATCGGCTTCACGCTGTACCAGCAGTCCGTTGTCTGAGCCGGGTTGGCGCCCGCCGCTGCCCGCCGGACCGTGGCTCGTCGTCGGGCTCGCGCGGTCGGGGATCGCGGCGGCGCGGACGCTGCAGGCGCGCGGCGAGCGGGTCGTCGCGGTCGACGCGGGCGCGCCGCCCGTGCCGGACGGGATCGAGGCCCATCTGCAGACCGACGGGATGGCGTTCCTGCCGCACGCCCGCGCCGTCGTGAAGTCGCCGGGCGTGCCGCG
>DATJEE010000171.1:0-3992 GCA_035496995.1 Solirubrobacteraceae bacterium
GCCCGTCACGCCCGAGGGGACGCAGACGACGACGCGCGGGTGCGCCCAGCGGTTCTGGTGCACCTTCTGGATGAAGTGGCGCAGCATCTCCTCGGTGACGTCGAAGTCGGCGATGACGCCGTCCTTCAGCGGCCGGATCGCGGAGATCGTGCCGGGCGTGCGCCCGAGCATCCGCTTGGCCTCGATGCCGACGGCGTGCACCTCGCCGCTGCGCGAGTCGATCGCGACGACCGACGGCTCGGACAGGACGATGCCCCGGCCGCGCACGTAGACGAGCGTGTTCGCCGTGCCGAGGTCGACGGCCATGTCGCGCCCGCCGAAGCCCGTGAGGTAGCTGAAGAAGCCCATGAAGAGGTGGTGACGAAGCCCCTGTGTCTCGTCCGCAAGGTGCTTCGCGCGGAGCCGACGCCGTGCCGGAGTCTAGCTACGAGCGGGGCGTCACCAAGCAATCCCTCTACCGTTGCCTGAGGATAAGGCTCAAGTCGAGGTCGAGCAATCTCGATACAGGTAGTCCTACAACGTTCAGGTAATCCCCGGAGATTGCGCGAACAAGCGCCGCACCCTGCTCCTGGATCGCGTAACCGCCCGCGCGACCGGCCCATTCGCCGACCTTGACATAACGTCCAACGAGCTCGTCGGGGAGCTCGCGAAACGTCACGTTCGTCACCTCATGCACAACCTGAGGGTTGCCCGGTGCGAGCAGCGCGAGGCCGCTGATGACCTCGTGGGTGCGTCCGGAGAGGCGTTTCAGCGTCGTTTCGGCGGCCTGCGCCGAGGCCGGTTTGCCGAAGATCTCGCCGTCGAGGCAGACGACCGTGTCGACCCCGAGGATCGTCTCTCCCGGCCGCGCCGCGGCACCCGCCTGCGCCTTGCGCAACGCGTTGGCGCGGGCGATCTCGATCGCGGGTCCGTCGGTGAGCTCGTCGACCTCGACGTCGACGACTTCGAAGGCGATGCCCAGGCGCTCGAGGATCGCCCGGCGCTGGGGCGAGCGGCTGGCGAGGATCAGCCCCATCGGGCCTCCCTCCCGCCCGCGTCAGTCCTGGCCGAAGAAGGTCGCGATCTCGCGCTCGGCGGACTCGGGCGAGTCGGAGCCGTGCACGAGGTTGCGCCGGACCTCGAGCGCGTAGTCGCCGCGGATCGAGCCCGGCGAGGCCTCGATGCCGTTCGTCGCGCCGATGAGCTGGCGCGCCGCCTCGATCGCGTTCGGGCCCTCGAGGACCATCGCGACGATCGGGCCCGACGTGATGAAGGAGACGAGCCCGTCGAAGAACGGCTTGCCCTCGTGCTCGGCGTAATGGCGCTTGGCCGTCGCGACGTCGAGGGTCATGAGCCGCAGGTTGGCGAGGTGCAGGCCCTTGCGTTCGAAGCGGGCGACGATCTCACCGGTCAGGCGCCGGGCGAACGCGTCCGGCTTGACCAGGATCAGGGTCCGGTCCATCTGGTGGTCCTCCGGGGTGGGGGTTGTCTATCGGCGGGGCTCACGCGTCGCCGGCGGTGGCCCGCCGGCGGATGCGCCCCTGCCCGGACACGTCGTTGAGCTCGGCCTCGCAGTACGGGCAGAGCTTCCAGGTCGGGTCCAGCGGCTTGCCGCACGTCTGGCAGGGGTCGCGGAGCTTGCGCGTACAGCTCGGGCAGCGCAGGAACTCCCGCTCGACCTCGTAGTCGCACTGCGGGCACAGCATGTAGTTCAGCTCGTGCAGCCGCGCCTCCGCGGCCTGCATCTCGAGCTCACGCTCGCGGATGTCGTCGAGGTACTCCGGCGGCCGGACGATGACGTACAGGATCGTCCCCACGAACGGGAACAGCGACGCCACCGTCGCGCAGATGACGAGCATCGGATCCTCGATCCGCCTGATCGCGTCCATGTACGTCCAGTACACGAGCGCCAGGTAGATGACGACGAGAAACAGGATGAGCATGTTGACCGCGAGGTTCAGCCCATCGCTGTTGATGCCGAAGACGGCTAGCACGATGCCGGGAGATTACCGGGCGCGCCCCCGGATCCCTGCGGGGGTGTGGTGGGCCCCCTACAGGAACAGGCGGCCGAGGCCGTAGCCGACGGCGAAGAACAGGAGGATCACGAGCGCGACGATGAGCGCGACGACCCCGATCAGGGCCAGCGCCGAGGGGCCCTCGCGGTTCACAGCGTCGACCCGCGGCCGGCGCCGGCAGGGCGCAGGAGGTCGGCGACGAGGTAGATCGAGCCCGTCGCGAGCACGACGCCGCCGGGGCCGGCGAGCTCGCGCGCGAGCGCGACGGCGCGGCGCGGGTCGGCCTCGACGCGCATGACGCCGGCCCAATCGCCCCCGCCGACCTGCCCGGCGAGCGAGGCGAGCGTCGCGGGCGACAGCGCGCGCGGGTTCGCGCTGGCCGTGAAGACCGCGCCGGCGCAGAGCGGCAGCAGCGCGGCGAGCATCGCCGCGGCGTCCTTGTCGTCGAGCACCGACACGACCGCGACGAGCGGGCGCCCGGCGAGGAACTCCGGCAGCGAGCCGGTGAGCGCTCCGATCCCGCCCGCGTTGTGCGCGCCGTCGAGCACGACCTGCGCCCCGCCGTCGCCGGACGGCGCGAGCACATGGAAGCGCCCGGGCACGACCGTCGACGCCGCCGCCGCGCGCGCGGCGTCGAGGTCCAGGCGGCCGAGCAGCGCCTCGGCCGCGGCACAGGCGACGGCGAAGTTGCGCCGCTGGAAGGCGCCGCGGGCGAGCAGCTCGACCCCGGGCGGCGGCTCGGCCGGCGCGCGGACGATCGTCGCACCCTGGCGCTCGGCGACGACCAGCGCCTCGGCCTCGGCGTCGGGGTGCAGGTCGGGGCCGAGCACGAGCGTGACCGGATCGCGCCCGCCCGCGACGACGGCGAGCTTCTCGCGCGCGATGTCGGCGACCGTCGGCCCGAGCCAGCGCGTGTGCTCGAGGCCGACGTTCGTCAGCACGACCACGCCGGCGTCGATGACGTTCGTCGCGTCCCAGCGCCCGCCGAGCCCGGCCTCGACGACGGCGACCTCGACGCGGGCCTGCGCGAGGTGCGCGTAGGCCGCGGCCGTCAGGGCCTCGAACTGCGTCACGCGATCGTCCGCGTCGAGCGTGCGGTCGACGATCGCCGTGGCGGCGCGCGCCCGCGCGACCGCGGCGGCGAACTCGTCCTCCGACACGTCCGCGCCGTCGATGCGGATGCGCTCGGCGAAGGAGACGAGGTGCGGTGAGAGGTAGGCGCCCGTGCGCAGCCCGTGATGCGCCAGCAGCGCGGCGGTCATCCGGACGGTCGAGGACTTGCCGTTGGTCCCGACGACGTGGATCGCGCGGAAGGCGCGGTGCGGCGCGTCGAGGGTCGTCATGAGGCGGCGCATGCGGTCCAGGCCGAAGCGCATGCCGAACAACTCGAGCGACAGCAGCCAGCGCTCGGCGGCCGCGGCGTCCCAGCGCCCCCGGCGGGCGTCCGCCGCTCTCACGGCTCTGCTCGCGACGGCGCGGACAGCGCCGCGAGCTCCTCTCGCAGGCGCTCGAGCTTCGCGCGCTCGGCGGCGACGACGGCCTCCGGGGCCTTGGCGACGAAGCCCGCGTTGGCGAGCTTGCCCTCGGCGCGGCGGACCTCGGCGGCGAGCGTCTGGCGCTGGGCGTCCAGGCGCCGTTCGGCGGCGCCGAGGTCGACGGCGTCGGACGCCAGCACGCCGACGGCGCCGCCGGGGATCGCGACCGTCGCGACCGGCTCCTCGCCGTCGGCGCCGCCGGCGCGCAGCTCGAAGCGCGCGAGCGCCGCGATCTGCGACGCGGTCGCCTCGTAGCCGGGCGCCTGCAGGACGCCCGGCACGATCGCGCCGGCCTTCACGCCGACGGAGTCGCGCCACGTGCGCAGCGCCTTGATCGCCTCGATCGCGCGCGCCATCTCGGCCTCGGCCGCGGGATCGCGCAGCTCGTGGCGGGCGGCACGCCGCGTGCGCTCAGCGAGGCGTAGATGGTTGATTTCGCGGCCGGGGCCGTCAGATGTGCGCG
>DATJEE010000172.1:0-10145 GCA_035496995.1 Solirubrobacteraceae bacterium
GGGGCGCCGAAGTCGACGACCCAGGGGTCGGCGCCGTGCTCATGCAGCACGCTGACGGCGCTCGAGGAGGGCGTGACGTCGTAGACGTCGGCGGCGAGCATCATCGGCGGGACGAGGACGATCGCCGGGCCCGACGCCGCGTCGGGGAAGTAGCGGCGCAGGCGGTGGATCGCGCCCCGCGCGGCGACCTCGTAGGGCGCGGCCTCCTCGCCGGTCTCCAGGCCGCCGAAGCGGGCGACCTCCAGCGCGTTCTGCGCGGCCGCGCCGATGCGCGCAGCCGGGCGGGTCACGAGGTCGGGCAGCAGTCCCATGACGCTGAACCTAACCGGGACCCCCCTCTCGCTTCTGGGTGGGCTGAAATCCGTGGCCGGCGGGGCTGTCTCGGCGCGAGCCCCGAAGCGCCCACGAATGCAATGAGGACAGCGCCCGAGTTCCTCGCCGACCACGTCCTGCGCCGCACGTCGCTGCCGGCCTGGGCGAGCCGCATGGGCTTCCGCCTCCTGGACCCCGTCAAGTCGCTGCGCCAGCAGGTCGACTTCCTCCTCGCGCTGCACGACCGCGACGCGCTGCTGCCGCGCGAGCGCCAGCGCCAGTTCCTCGAGGTGCGCGGCTTCGTCGCCTGGCCGGGGCCCGCGCTGGCGGACTTCGTCGAGCAGTTCGTCGCGCACAACCGCATGCTCTCGGGCGGCTTCGTCATCGAGGACAAGCTCGTGACGCTCGCCGACATGGCGCTGCCGATCCTCACCGTCGTCGGCGAGGTCGACGAGATCGCGCCGCCGCGGGCGGTGCGCGCGGTCCGCCGGGCCGCGCCGCGCGCGGAGGTCTACGAGCTGACGCTCCCGGCCGGGCACTTCGGTCTCGTCGTCGGCTCGACGGCCTCGCGGCGGACGTGGCCGGTCGTCGCCGACTGGGCGCACTGGTGCGACGGCGAGGGCGACCAGCCCGAGCAGGCGCGCCACCTCGCCGACGACGACCCCGACCCGCCGGCGCCGGCCGGCACGCGGGTCGCCGTCGGGCTCGACCTCGCCACGGGCGTCGGGCTCGGCGTCGCGCGCTCGGTGCTCGGGACCGCGACGCGGGCCGTCGACATGACCCGCGAGGCCGCGCGGGTGCTGCCGCGCCTCTCGCGGCTGGAGCGCGTGCAGCCGGGCACGCGGATCTCGCTCGGCCTGCTGCTCGACGAGCAGGCCGCGTCGGCGCCCGGCGCCGTCTCGTTTCTCTTCGGCGACCGCGCCCACGCGCAGGCGGCGGTCAAGGAGCGCATCGACAACGTCGTGCGCGGGCTGCTGTCGCTCGGCGTCCGGCGCGGCGAGCACGTCGGCGTGCTCATGCGCACGCGCCCGAGCGCGCTGACGCTCGTCGCCGCGCTGAACCGCCTCGGCGCCGTCGCGGTGCTGCTGCGACCCGACGGCGCGATCGCGCGCGAGATCGAGCTGGGCCAGTGCGCGCGCGTCGTCGCCGACCCGCAGCTTGCCGCGCGGGCGCGCGCCGCGGGGGCCGCGGGCGTGCTCGTCCTCGGCGGCGGGGGCGCGCCGCGCGAGCTCGGCGGCGGCCTCGTCGACATGGAGCGCATCGACCCCGGCGCGGTGCGGGAGCCGTCCTGGTATCGCCCGAACCCCGGCCGCGCCGCCGATCCGGCGTTCGTCCTCTTCACCGGCGAGGGCGAGGGCACGCGGGTGCATCGCGTCTCCAACGGGCGCTGGGCGCTGTCGGCGTTCGGGACGGCGTCGGCGGCGGGGCTGTCGGCGGCCGACACGGTCTACGCCGTCACGCCGATCTACCACCCGTCGGGGCTGCTCATGAGCATCGGCGGCGCGGTCGCCGGCGGCGCGCGCCTCGCGCTCGCCGAGGGCTTCGATCCGGACCGCTTCTGGGACGAGGCGCGCCGCTACGGCATCACCGTCGCCTCCTACACGTGGACGATGCTGCGCGAGCTCGTCGCGCGCCCGCCCGACCGCGCCGAGCGCCATCACGCCGTCCGGCTGTTCGTCGGCGCCGGCATGCCGGCAGGGCTGTGGCGGCGCGTCGAGGAGCGCTTCGCACCCGCCCGCGTGCTCGAGCTCTACGCCTCCGCCGAGGGCGAGGCGGTGCTCGCGAACCTCGCGGGCATCAAGCGCGGCGCGAAGGGGCGCCCGCTGCCGGGCAGCCCGGAGGTGCGCGTCGCCGCCTACGACGCCGCCGCCGGCCGGCTGCGCGAGGGCCCCGACGGGTTCGCGCTGCGGGCGCCGCGCGGGGAGACCGGGATGCTGCTCGCGCGCGAGCGCCCGGGCGTCGCATCGGGTGCCGACGGCCCGCTGCGCGGCGTCTTCGCGCGCGGCGACGCGTGGCTTTCGACCGGCGATCTCTTCCGCGCGGATCTCGACGGCGACCTGTGGCTCGTCGGCGACGGCCGCTCGCTCGTGCGCACGACCCGAGGGCCCGTGGCGCCGCTCCCGATCGCCGACGCGCTCGGCGACCTCGACGCCGTCGATCTCGCCGTCGCCTACGGCGTGCGGCCCGCGCGCGCCGCGCACGAGCTCGTCGTCGCGGCGGTCACGCAGCGGGCGGGCACGACGCTCACGGCGACCGCCCTCGGCCGCGGGCTCGCGGTGCTCGACGCCGCGCAGCGCCCGGACGTCGTCTGCGTCGTGGGCGAGATCGCGCTGACGACGTGGTACCGGCCGCTGGCGGCGCCGCTGCAGGCGCGCGGGCTGCCGCGGTCGGGCCGGCACGCCTGGGCGCGCGCGGGGGAGCGCTACGTGCAGCTCACGCCGGAGCGCCGCAAGCGCCTCGTGGCGGGCTGAAGCCGCGCGTGCACTACCCTCCCATGTCCGGCGGATCGCCTACTCGGCCGGAGCGTTACGGCGCTCAGCCGGGCCACGCGCGCGGCCTTCGGGCCCGCGGCCAGTCCCGGTGGCCGGGAGTGTCACGCAAACCCCGGTGACACACACTCCGGGGACGTAGTAGTTCAGCGGCGATCCATGACCGGCGCGGTTTGACGGGCGGGCCTCGGCCCGCCCGGCCGCGTTAATTCACCCCGCGACGTCGTGCTCGCGGAGGTACTCGACGTAGAGCGGGCGCAGGAGCTCCGCGACCTCGCCCTCGCCCGAGTCCGTGATGTCGTCGATGTGCGCGCTCAGGGAGAAGGCGTCGGCCTCCGCCTCGTCGATCTCGCCGACCGCGGCCTCGGCGACCGGCAGCGCCTTCATGAGCCGGATGAAGAACCGCACGTTGAGATGGCGCGCCGCGTGACGCACCGCGAGGTCGTGCAGTTCCTTCGAGGAGCGGCGCTCGAGGGGGTCGTCGTCGTCGGCCATGGCGGGGACACTACGACCTCGCCGCCGCGGTTGTGATGTGATCCGCCGCATGCAGCGCAAGCTCAGCGCCGGTGCGGCGCTCCTGGCCGCCGCCGCGATCGCGCTGCTGGCGGGCTGCGGCAGCTCCGGCGGCGGGTCGAAGACGACGACCGCCGCCGCGAAGAGCCCGGTCCCGCTCGGCCCGGCGTTCGGGTCGATGTCCAAGCTCCCCGGCATCCTCGAGACGCCGCCGCCGTGGCTGGCGAACAACGCCGACAAGACGCTCCAGCTGCGCCTGCGGGCGATCGGCCTGGACCCGCTGACCGCCGAGGGCCAGGTCGTGCACATCCACCAGCACCTCGACCTCTACGTCGACGGCAAGCCGATCACGATCCCGTCCGAGATCGGCATCTCCGCATCCCAGGCCTTCATCTCCGACCTGCACACGCACGACGCGACGGGGATCATGCACGTCGAGTCGCCGACCGCTGCGTCCTTCAGCCTCGGGCAGTTCTTCGCCGTCTGGGGCGTGCGCCTGGACGCGAACTGCGTCGGCTCGCTCTGCGCGGCCGGCGACAAGCGCCTCAGCGTCTGGGTCAACGGCAAGCCCGTCGCGGCCGACCCGACCCGCATCGTCCTCGCCGAGCACCAGGAGATCGTGCTCGCCTTCGGGACCCCGGCCCAGGACCCCTCGCCGGTCCCGAAGACGTACGACTTCGCCGCCGCCGGTCTCTGAAGCTCCAGCTGAGCCTGAGGCTCGCTCAGATCACGACGTTCCACGGCACGACGCGGTGCCCCGTCACGATCCCGCCCGCGACGTACGGGTCGCCGGCGACGAACTCCTCGACCTGCGCCGCATCGTCGACGAGGAAGACGAACAGCGCGCCGTACGGCGGGTTGCCGAGCGCCCCCGCCATGACGATCCGCCCGTCGTCCTTCCACGCGCGCGCCCACGCGAGGTGCGCCTCGCGAAACGGGGCGCGCTTGGTGAGGACGTCCTCGACGTAGTCGTAGAACAGCGCCTGGTGGACGATCGGCTCGGTCATGGCAGCGCCGGCGGGACCCAGCCGCCCAGCGCGCGCTCGAGCTCGAGCGCGACGGCGACGGCGACGTGGTCGCGATCGGGGCCGACGGCAGCCTGCACGCCGAGCGGCAGCCCCCGTTCGTTGAGGCCGAGCGGGATCTGCGCGACCGGCAGCCCGGCGAGGTTGAAGACGGCGGTCGTCGTCAGCAGCCAGGGCTTGCCGATCGTCTGGCCGTGGCGCGGCGCCACGCGCGGGTGGGTCGGGTGCAGCAGCACGCCGTCGCCGATCGCGTCGGTCACCTCGTCCTGGAAGGCCTGGCGCGCCGCGGCGGCCTTCTTCAGCCGGCCCTGCGGCATCTTGCCCGTCAGCCACTCGCTGAAGAGCAGCAGCCGCAGCGCGCGCGTGTGCGGGCCCTTGCGCCGCAGGCCCGCGCCGAACGTCACGTGCGACGAGCCCTCGGCGACGATCAGGTCGGCGACGCTCACGCCGGCCTCGAGCTTCAGCACGCCGAGGTAGAGCTCCAGCGCCCGGCGCATGGACTTCATCGACACGGTCTCGACCTTGGCGCCCGCGCTCTGCAGCGCGTCGGCGGCCTGCAGGCGCGCGACGCGCAGCTCGCGGCTGACCTGCTTGAAGGAGCTGTCCTCGCTCAGGAGGATCCGCAGGTCGGCGATCGAGACGTCGGCGGGGTCGCCGATCGCGGCGGTGCGCACGTAGGGGTCGATCCCGTCCGGCCCGGCGATGATCTTCAGGAACGGCACGAGGTCCTCGGCGCGGCGCGTGATCGGCCCGATCGTGAGCATCATCGCCGCGACCTCGGTCTCGGTCGTCGGGAACTGGCCGGTGCTCGGCACGAGGCCGGGGGAGGGCTTGAGGCCGAAGACGCCGTTGAAGAAGGCCGGCAGCCGGATCGAGCCGCCGATGTCGGCCCCGAGGCCGATCGGCGAGCCGCCGACGCCGACGGCCGCGCCCTCGCCGCCGGACGAGCCGCCGGCCGTCCGCGACGGGTCGTAGGCGTTGCTCGTGCGCCCGTAGGTGCGGTTCTCGGTCTCGATCCAGAGGCAGAGCTCGGGCGTGTTCGTCACGCCGAGCGGGATCGCCCCGGCGTCGAGCAGGCGCTGCACCGTCGGCGCGTTCGCCGTGCTGCGCCAGTCGCGGCGCGAGACGAGCCCGGCGCAGTTGGGCATCCCGAGCATCGCGATCGATTCCTTGATCGTGCAGGGCACGCCGAGCAGCGGCGGCAGCGCGTCGAGGTCGGTCGCCGCGGCGACGACGGCGTCGGCCGTGTCGGCCTCCTCGCGCGCTCGGTCGTAGCGGTCGGCGACGACGGCATTGATCCGCGAGTGCGTGCGCTCGAGCACCTCGATGTGGGCCTCGACGACCTCGCGGGCGCTGCACTCACCCGTGCGGATCGCACGTGCGAGATCGATCGCGGAACGCTCGGTGACAGATCGGCTCGGCGCGGCGACGCTCATGCGACGACGGAATCTAGCGCGCGCGGCTCACCGGTACGCTCCCGTTCGCATGCGAGGCGGCGCCGAGACCCTGAAGCGCTTCGCCGACCTCGTCGTCGGCTTCGCGGCCAACGTGCAACCCGGCCAGATCGTGGCGATCGGGACCGAGCCGGGCAAGCTCGAGCTCACGCGCGCGGTCGCCGACGCCGCCTACCGCGCGGGCGCGAAGTTCGTCGACGTCCAGCAGTTCGACCTCCACGTCAAGCGCTCGCGGATCCTCCACGCGGCCGAGGACACCCTCGACTACGTGCCGCCGTGGTACGGCGAGCGGATCCTCGCGCTCGGCGAGCTGCGCGCCGCGCGCATCGGCCTCACGGGGCCGTCGGCGCCCGGCCTGCTCAACGACCTCGATCCCCAGCGGGCCGGCCGCGACCAGCTCCCGTTCCTGCGCGAGTCGAGCACCGTCGTCAACGCCCGCACGACGAACTGGACCGCGGTGCCCTGCCCGACCGCGCCCTGGGCCGCGCTCGTGTACCCGCAGCTCGAGCCCGCCGCGGCGCTCGACCGCCTCTGGGAGCAGGTGATTCACATGTGCCGCCTCGACGAGGACGACCCCGTGGCCGCCTGGCGCGAGCGTCAGGGCGTGCTCGTCGGGGTGAGCGAGCGCCTCACCGAAATGGGCCTCGACGCGCTGCACTTCGAGGGCCCGGGAACGGATCTGCGCGTCGGCCTGCTGCCGAGCTCGCGCTGGCTCGCCGCGCGCTTCGAGACCGTCGACGGCATCGTGCACATGCCGAACCTCCCGTCGGAGGAGATCTTCACCGCGCCGGACCCGGCCCGGGTCGACGGTGTCGTCCGATCGACGAAGCCGCTTGTCGTCGGCGGGACGATCATCCGCGGTCTGGTCGTCCACTTCGACGGTGGCCGGGCGACGTCGATCGTGGCCGACGAGGGCGGCGAGCTCCTCGCGCAGTACGCCCAGAAGGATGACGGGGCTGCCCGCCTCGGGGAGGTCGCGCTGGTGGACGCCGCGGGCCGCATCGGTCCACTGGACACGGTCTTCTACGACACGCTCATCGACGAGAACGCCGCCTCGCACGTCGCGCTCGGCGCGGCCTACGAGTTCACGGCGGGCGCCGAGGACCGCGAGCGCATCAATCGCTCGCAGATCCACGTCGACTTCATGATCGGGTCATCCGACGTCGACGTCACCGGCCTAACCGCCGCCGGCGATCGCATCCCCGTGCTGCGCGGGGGCGCCTGGCGCATCTGACGGGACGGACGCGGCGCGCGGGGACGGGGTCTTCGCCCGCCCGCCCGTGGCCGATACCCTGCCTGTACTGGAGAGGTGCCGGAGCGGCTGAACGGGCACGACTGGAAATCGTGTGTGGGCTTTACGGTCCACCGAGGGTTCGAATCCCTCTCTCTCCGCTCGGGGCGACCCGAGCCCCGCCTCGCCCGCCGACGCGTCTGCCCACACCCGGGAGGTGGCGCGCCGGTATGTCCACCGCCGGTCGGCGGGCTTGTGGACCGCCGTGTCGTCGCGCCCACCGAACCGGCGCGAGGAGAGCACGACCTTCGGATGGGAACGGCTACGAGGGGTGTGGCAACACCCCGCAACCAGTCGGACTACATGGCTGTCCTCCGAACGGATGACAGCCAATCGGGACCTTCGTCGCATCGACCCTGCCGGAATTCGGCCCTCGGCCCCGGTTACGCGCCTCTAAGAGCCTGATAAATGGGGCTTTAAGGTTCTCGGGGCCTCCGCCGGCGCTGCGCTTCGGCAGCCGGGATCAGTTGACAGGCCATGCGAGGAGTTCCGCCACATCGTGCGCCTTACGCGCCTTGCCCGGTCCTCCGTTCATTGAGAGCTTGGCCGACCAGACCGCATGGGTCGGTCTGCACTTAATTCCAGGGACAGGGGTTGTCATGGGTGTCTTGCACGCGGCGTGGGCCGTTTTTGCCGTTCTTCTCTGCGGAGCGTTCGCGTTCTGCCTGCTGCGACGTACGCGGCGGACATCCAAGTCGCTGGGCATCGTCCTGGCGTCCGCCGGGGTCCTTGCTGCCTCGGTCGGGCTCGGCGGCGCGCTCATTCCCAGTCCCGCGAACGCGGTCGTCGGCCCCGTGGGGTCCGGCTTCACCGTCACGCCGGGCGATCTCGCCTTCATCCTCAAGCAGATCAAGATCTCCGAGCGGCACGCGCAGACGCTGACCGCGAGCAACCCGTGTGGCACGCTCGTCAACCAGCCCGGTGACGGCATCCCGGACGCCGAGCAGGTCCCGGACATGCTGACCTCGTACGGCCTGCGCACGGTCGACGGCTCCTGCAACAACCTCTTCCCCGGGCGCAACAACCTCTCGGCTGCCGACCAGCCGTTCCCGCGGATGAGCTCCCCGGTGTTCCGCACCGGCACCGACAACGCCGTGCCTGCCGCGTTCGCGACAGCCGATCAGCCCGCCGGCTCGGGGACGTCCTACACGCAGAAGAAGGGCCTCGTCTTCGACACGGCGCCGCGCACGATCTCCAACCTGATCGTCGATCAGACCTCGGACAACCCGGCCGCGCTCGCCGCCGCCCAGTTCCCGGTCCGCTCGCAGGGCAACGGGCCCAGCTCCTTCCCCTGCACCACCGATCCGGGCCCGACGGACCCGCCGACCTCCGGCCTGCCGGCCGGCTGCACCCCGTCGCACAAGACGCTCTTCATCGAGAACGTCACGACGGACGTCGGCCTGTCGCCGCCGTACAACTCCTTCTTCACGTTCTTCGGCCAGTTCTTCGATCACGGCGTCGACCAGACCGTCAAGAGCGGCGGCACGGTCTTCGTCCCGCTGAAGGCCGACGACTCGCTCATCACGGTCGGCCCGGACGACGTCCCGAACACCGGTGACGAGGTCCCCGCCAGCCAGGCCTTCATGGTCCTGACGCGGGCGCAGAACCAGCCCGGCCCCGACGGCGTGCTCGGCGACAACCCGAACACTCCGGGCGACGAGAGCGCCGACGACGTGCAGAACGCGAACAACACCGACTCCCCCTGGGTCGACCAGTCGCAGACCTACACCTCGCACTCCTCGCATCAGGCGTTCCTGCGCGAGTACGTCCTCAACAGCTCCAACCATCCCGTCGACACCGGCAAGCTGCTGGGCGGCCTCGACGCCGGCCTGACGTACGCCGGCTCGCCCGACGGCCGCACCGGCATGGCGACGTGGGCGTCGGTCAAGGACCAGGCCCGCACGAAGCTCGGCCTGGCACTGCGCGACATCGACGTCACGAACATCCCGATGCTCGCGGCCGACCCGTACGGCAACTTCATCCCGGGTCCCGCGCGCGGCCTGCCGCAGTACGTGACCACGACGGGCCTCGTGGAGGGCAACATCGCCTCCCCGGTCGCGCCGCCGGCCAACGTGCGGCACTTCGACACGCCGTTCTTGGGGGACATCGCCCACAACGCCGACCCCGGCAGCGTCGGGCCCTGCACGTCCCCCGGCGTTCCGGCCGGCTGCCTGAGCCCCGACGCCGACAACACGCCGTCGGCGGACTTCGGCGCCCAGCCCGCGGGCACGTACGACGACGAGATGCTCAACGCGCACTTCTGCGCCGGTGACGGTCGCGTCAACGAGAACATCGCGCTGACGACGGTCCATCAGGTGTTCCATTCCGAGCACGACCGCCTCGTCGACTACATCAAGGGTGTCCTCACCGCTGATGCGACGACGACGGCGACCGGTGCCGCGGCCCTGCCGGAGTGGCAGCTGCCGACGGCCGTCAACCCGGCCGGCTGGAACGGCTCGCGCCTGTTCCAGGCCGCCCGCTTCGTGACCGAGATGGAGTACCAGCACCTGGTCTTCGAGGAGTTCGCTCGCAAGGTCCAGCCCGCTGTCCGTCCGTTCCACGTCTACAGCCCGGACATCAACCCGGCGATCCCGGCCGAGTTCGCACACGCCGTCTACCGCTTCGGGCACTCGATGCTCGACGACGACGTGGCGCGCACGAGCGAGACGATCGTCCCGGGCGGGACGACGAAGGACAACTCCGTCCCGCTGCTGACCGGCTTCCTCAACCCGCCGGAGTTCTTCCACAACGGCACGGGCACCTACACGCCCGAGCAGGCCGCGGGCGCCGTCGTCATGGGCTCCTCCGACCAGTCCGGCAACGAGCTCGACGAGTTCGTGACGGAGACCCTGCGCAACAACCTGCTGGGTCTGCCGCTCGACCTCCCGACGCTGAACATGACGCGTGCCCGTGACGCGGGCATCCCGCCGCTCAACCAGGTCCGCCGCGACATCTTCGGGCAGACCAACGACGGGCAGCTGGCGCCGTACACGAGCTGGTCGGACTTCGGGCAGCACCTCAAGCATCCGGAGTCGCTGATCAACTTCGTCGCGGCCTACGG
>DATJEE010000173.1:0-12975 GCA_035496995.1 Solirubrobacteraceae bacterium
GCGGCGCCGCCGGGGATCCGGCTTGCGAGCAGGCCCGGCGTGATCTCCGCCAGCGCCGTGTCCGCGCGCTTGACGACCTTGCTCCAGCCGAAGATGAAGCCGCTGCGGTCACCGCCGGTGACGAGCTCGATCGCCGGCGCCGTGACGGGGTTGTAGACGGCGGCCGAGGTCCGCGAGCCGGCCGTCATGTCGAGCACCGCCTGCTCGGGCGAGTAGCGCCCCTGCGTCGCGCTGACGAGCCCGAGCGCGAGCTGCGGGCGGGCGTCGAGGCGGTCGAGGATCGGCTTGGGGTTGTCCTCGCCGCCGCTGGGCAGGAAGGCGAGCACGGCCCGCGGCTGCGCGGCCCGCGCGGGGCCCGCCGCGGCGGCGGCGGCGACGACGAGGGCGAGCAGGAGCACCGCGAGGGCGGCCGTCACCGGCGGGAACTTCAGATGCACGGCCATCGCCCGCTCTATCCTTTCTCATCGTGCCGACACGTCATTTCGTCAAGTACACCTTCCTGAAGCTCGACCCCGCCTGGCGCCGGTTGGACGACGACGTCCGCGACACGCACAAGCGCGAGTTCATCGCCGCCTGCGCCGATTTCGCCGACGGCCACCTCCTCCGGGCCTTCTCGACCGTCGGGACACGCGGGGACTGCGATCTCATGCTGCTCTCGCAGGCGCAGAACCTCGAGCGTATCCATGAGTTCCACGTCGTCCTCGCCCAGAGCGGGCTGATGAAGTGGTCCTCGATCCCCTACTCGTACCTCGCGATGACGAAGCCGTCGGAGTATTCGGACGAGTCGCGCCTCGAGGTCCGCCCCGCCCACGCGAAGTACCTGTTCGTCTATCCCTTCGTGAAGACGCGCGAGTGGTACACGACGGACCCGAAGGAGCGCTGGCGGATCATGCAGGAGCACATCAGGCTCGGCAAGGAGTATCCGGAGATCGACCTCAACACCTCCTACTCCTTCGGCCTCGACGACCAGGAGTTCGTCGTCGCCTTCGAGACCGACGACCCCGGCTCGTTCCTCGATCTCGTGCAGCGCCTGCGCACGACCGAGTCCTCCCTCTTCACGAAGCGCGACACGCCGACCTTCACGTGCATCAACACGTCGGTCGAGCGCGCGCTGTCGGCCCTCGACGGCGTGCCGGTCGCCGCCGAGCTCGCATGATGCACGAGCAGCCGGGCGAGATCCGTGACATCACGGTCATCGGCGCTGGGCCGGTCGGCCTGTCGACGGCGTTCTGGGCGGGCATGCGCGAGGCCTCGTCGCGGATCGTCGACTCGCTGCCGCAGATCGGCGGCCAGCTCACGGCGCTGTACCCCGAGAAGTGGATCTTCGACGTCCCCGGGCACGAGAAGGTCCTCGCGAAGGACCTCGTCGAGTCGCTGCGCCGCCAGGCGCTCGAGCAGTTCGACGTCCCGGTGCACCTCGAGACGACCGTCGAGACGATCGGCTGGGAGGACGACATCGTCGTCCTGCACACGAACAACCCCCACTATCCGCAGCTGCGCAGCCGCGCGGTCATCATCGCCGGCGGCCACGGGGCGTTCGAGCCCAAGAAGCTCCCCGGCTACGACATGACGCCGTGGGAGGGCCGCGGGGCGCACTACCTCGTCGGCTCGAAGTCCGAGTTCGCCGGCAAGCGCGTGCTGATCATCGGCGGCGGCGACTCGGCCTGCGACTGGGTCATCAACCTCCTGCACACCGCCGACTCCGTCGCGCTGTGCCACCGCCGCGAGGGCTTCCGCGCGCACGAGCTCACCGTCAACCAGGTCATGGCCGCGGCCGAGAACGGCGACGTCGACCTGCACGTGCCCTTCCAGGTCCGCGAGGTCATCGGCAACGGCACGGTCGAGCGCGTCCGGCTCTTCCACTCCGAGGACGAGGCGAACGAGATCGAGATCGAGGTCGACGCGATCCTCCTGCAGCTCGGCTTCAAGACCGCCCTCGGCCCGCTGAAGAACTGGGGCCTGGAGATCTCCAAGGGCGCGCTCGTCGTCGACCAGGTCATGAAGACGAACCTGCCCGGCGTCTGGGCCTGCGGCGACATCACGACGTTCGAGGGCAAGCTCAAGCTCATCGCGACCGGCTTCGCCGAGTCCGCCGTCGCCGTCGCGCAGGCCGTGCACTCCTTCCGCCCGGAGATGAAGATCCAGCCGAAGTACTCGACGAACACCGGCGTGCCGGGCGGCGCCGGCGGCCAGCCCTAGCGTCAGCGGCGCGAGGGCAGCTGGACCGCCCCGGCGGCGCTGAGCAGCGCGCCGAACTCGCAGGCCGGCATCGGCCGCGAGAAGTAGAAGCCCTGGCCGTGGCTGCAGCCGAGCTCCAGCAGGCGCTGGCGCTGGGACTCGTGCTCGACGCCCTCGGCGATGACCTGCAGGTCGAACGACTCGCCGAGATCGATGATCGCCTGCGCGAGCGTCGCGTCGCCGGCGCCGAGGTCGTCGACGAACGCCTTGTCGATCTTCAGGATGTCGATCGGGAAGCGGCGCAGGTAGTCCAGCGACGAGTAGCCGGTCCCGAAGTCGTCGACGGCGAGCAGCACGCCGAGCTTCTTCAGCGCGCGCAGGCAGGAGATCGTCTCGGTGACGTCGCGCATGAGCGCGGTCTCGGTGATCTCGAGCACGAGCGCCTCGGGCGGCAGGCCGGACTCGGCGAGCGCGGCGGCGACGTGCCCGGCGAGGACGTCGGCGGAGTGCAGCTGCATCGCGGAGAGGTTCACCGACAGGCGCAGCGGCCGCAGCCCGCGCCAGGCGGCGACCTCGCGGCAGCCCTCGGTGAGGATCCAGCGGCCGAGCTCGGCCATGACCTGCGTCTCCTCGGCGAGCGGGATGAACGCCTCCGGCGCGACGAGGCCGCGCGTCGGGTGGCGCCAGCGCACGAGCGCCTCGACGCCGATGATCGCGCGGTTGCCGAGCGCGACGATCGGCTGGTAGTGCAGGACGAGCTGGTCGCGCTCGATGACGCGCTGCAGGTCGGCCTCGAGGTCGGCGCGCTCGACGACCGCGACGTGCATCGCGGGCTCGAAGACCGCGTGGCAGCCCTTGCCCTCGGCCTTCGCGCGGTACATCGCGAGGTCGGCGTCGCGGATCATGTCGCCGGCGCTCGCGGCCTCCATGGCGATCCCGATGCTCGCGCTGACGAAGACGTCGCGGCCGGCGACCGAGAACGGCGCGCGCAGCGCGCGCAGGATCCGCAGCGCGACGTGCTCAACGGCCGCGATGCCCTCGACGTCCTCGAGCAGGATCGCGAACTCGTCGCCACCGAAGCGCGCCGCGGTGTCGCCGGGCCGGATCGAGGCGACGAGCCGCGCGGCGACCTCGCGCAGGAGCTCGTCGCCGGCGGCGTGCCCGAGCGAGTCGTTGACGAACTTGAAGCGGTCGATGTCGAGGAAGAGCACGGCGAGCTTGGACTTCGAGCGCTGCACGCGCGACAGGCCGAGGTCGAGGCGGTCGAGGAACAGCGCGCGGTTGGGGAGGTCGGTGAGCGGGTCGTGGAAGGCCTGGTGCAGCGCGTCGCGGACCATCCGGGCGTCGGTCAGCGCGAGGCTCGCGTGCTCGGCGAACGCCAGCAGGGCCTCCTGGTCGTCGGCGCCGTAACGCCGGCCGGCGCGCGGCGCCGTCACGACGATCGTGCCGATGACGCGGCCCTCCTCGCGCACCGGGGCGGCCATCGCGGCCGGCGTCTCGGAGACGATCAGGCGGTCCTCGCGCATGGCGCGCCCGCCGAGCCCGGCGTCCGCCGGCATGCGCTCGGTCTGCGCCTGGACCTCGGGGTCCAGGCCGATGCTCGCCATGAGCACCGCGGCGGCGGGGTCCTCGGGGTCCAGCAGCCGCAGGCTCACGATGGCGCCGCCGACGAGCTCGGCGGCGCCCGCGACGACGGCGTGCAGCACGTCGGGCGGCTCGGCGCGGCGGACGATCATCCGCTGCAGCCCCGAGAGGCGCTCGAGCAGCCGCTGGCGCTGGAACATCCGGACGGTCATCACGAGCACGCGCGCCATCCCGAGCAGGAGGTCGAGCTCCTCGCGCGTGAACTCCTCGCTGCCGGCCCGCGCGGCGAGCAGGTGGCCGGGCTCGTCGGTCTCCAGGCGGACGACGGCGACGCGGCAGTCGCCGAGGCCCTCGAGGTGCGCGCGCTGCGGGTCGTCGGCGAGCGCCACGAGCTCGGTCTCGGGCAGCGCGTCGGCCGGGTAGCCGATCGCGGCGTCGACGGCGCCCCCGCGGATGACGGCGACGACCTCGGCGTCGAGGACCTCGGCCGCGTGCTCGACGGCGCCGCGCGTCGCCGCGCGGGCGTCGGCGAAGGAGGAGACGAGCGCGAGGAACTCCGTGAGCTGATGCGTCGACCAGCTCTCGGCGCGCTCGTGCATCAGCCGAGCGCCAGGACGACGAGCGTCTGGTTGTGGAAGCCCGCCAGGCCGCGTGTTCGCGCGATCTCGCCGTACGTGTAGAAGCCCGCCACCGGTGCGCCCGCCGCGCTCGCCGCGACGCGGTCGATCTCCTCCGCGACGACGCCCCGGCGCCCGATGCAGTCGAAGGCGATCATGCCGATCGGCGCCCGCCCGCCGAGCGGCGCCAGTGCGTCGGCGCAGGCGGCGTCGGTCGCCGCGAGCGCGGAGGCGCCGTCGCCGCGCATGAGCCAGGCCAGGCCGCCGGCGGGGATCTGCGACGCGCAGCTGAGCGAGCGCTCCTCGAAGTCCGGGCCCCCGACGACGCGGACCTGGCCCTCGCCGCGGCGGCGGCTGAGGCCGAGCGGGTGCGTCAGGGCGAACTGCCGGAAGGCGGCCGGCTCGCGGTGGGCCTCGGGCGGGGCGCCGAGGCGGTCGAGGTAGGCGTCGAGCGCGGGGCGCCCGTCGAGCGTGTAGACGCGATTGCCGGCGCTGTGGGTCACGACCATCGGCTCGCCGACGGGCTGCCAGCCGTGGCGGACGCCGATGCCGATCGGCGCGTCGGACCCGATCGCGGCGCCGACGACGGCGTCGTAGAGGACGCGCTCGTTGTGCAGCTGGAAGGTGCGGACCATCTTCATGTCGTCGCCGGCGAGGCCGCCGACGAGCGGGACGGCGGCGCCAAGGACGCCGTACGCGCCGCGGACGAGGTCCTGCTGGTCGTCGGGCGCCAGGCCGTCGGAGAGCATGAGCAGCACGCGGTGCTCGCAGCCGGCGACGGCGTGCGCGGCCTGGGCGACGCTCGCGCCTGCCGCGCGCAGGCGTAGCGCCCCGCCGAACGACGCGCGTGTCGCGGCCTGAAAGCCGCGGCCGCCGAGCACGGTGACGACGACGCCGTGATCGCCGGGACCGCCGTCGGCGATCTCGCCGGCGGTCGAGCAGCCGATGAGCGGCACCGCGGCCGTGTGCTCGCGGATGCCGGCGAGCAGCTCGGGCAGCTCGTAGGCGTCCGAGCAGAACACGACGACGAGCTTGGGGTCGGCGCCGGTGAGCGCGCCGGCGGCGGCCTCGGCGCCGGCGCGGCGCGCGTCGGGATCGGCGGAGCGCCCGACGCCGAGCCAGCGTGCCTGTGCTGCATCACCGTTGCCGTTGCCATTACCGGCATGGTCCCCCATTGGGGACGCATCGGCCATCCGTGGAGAAACTTGAGCCGCAGCTCAAGTCGCGGGTTCAGACGGCGGAGCACTCCTGCTCGTCGGCGACGCGGAAGGACGATCCGCAGCCGCAGGCGGCGACGACGTTCGGGTTGTTGACCTGAAAGCCGGCCGAGGTGAGCGACTCGACGTAGTCGATGACCGAGCCCTTGACGTACGCGAGGCTCGCCTGGTCGACGTAGACCTTCAGGCCCGAGGCCTCGAAGACCTCGTCGCCGTCGCGCTTCTCGTCGAAGGCGAGGTTGTACTGGAAGCCCGAGCAGCCGCCGCCCTTGACGCCGACGCGCAGCCCGGCCGACGTGACGTCGGCGCCCTGCGAGTCGAGGAACTCGTGGACCTTCTGGGCACCCTTGTCGGTGATCGTGATCATGGTCAGAACTCCCGGCGTCGTTTCCGGCGGTATCGGCAATACTTCAGGAAGTGTAGCGACCTGGCCCCTTGTGTTGGACAAGCGTTGCAGGTCGCTAGTCTGTCGGTGAGATGCCCAGCGCAGACGAGGTAAAGAGCCGCATCGAGGCCGCCATCCCCGGTGCACAGGCCGTGATCGAGACCGCCGACGAGGTGCACTTCAGCGCCGTCGTCCGGGCGGCCGCCTTCGACGGCCTCTCGCGCGTCCAGCAGCACCGGCTCGTCTACGACGTGTTCGAAGGTGAACTCGGCGGCTCCATCCATGCACTCGCCCTCAAGACGGAGGTCTCATGAGCGACAACCAGATCCGCGACGCGATCGCCGAGGCGATCAAGGACAACGACATCATCCTCTTCATGAAGGGCTCGCCCGACGCGCCCGCGTGCGGCTTCTCCGCGCGCACGGTCGGCATGCTCCAGGCGCTCGAGACGCCCTTCACGGCGGTCGACGTCCTGCCCGACCCGCGCATCCGCGCCGAGCTCTCCGCGATCTCCCAGTGGCCGACGATCCCGCAGCTCTTCCACAAGGGCGAGCTCATCGGCGGCTGCGACATCGTCACCGAGATGTACGACTCCGGCGAGCTCGCCGAGGTCCTCGGCGTCGCGGCGCCGGCAGGCCCGGTGCAGGAGCCCGCGGTCGCGGCACAGCCCGCGCCGATGGGCATCGAGAACCGCCTCGGCTGAGGGCCGCCTTTGGGCGCCAATCGGTTGGTGTCCGAGCCGGTTCGCCGGCGTGGCGCGGTGCGCTGACGGCATCGATCAGGGTGGGACCGGACCCGCGACACGCTCCCACGATGGGCGAGTCTGATCGCTGATAGGCGCTATACGCCCAAAATCCTTCAGACTCGACCGCGGGAGCGCCCGCGCTCCGGGAAACCCGTTGCCTCGCCGATGCCGTAAGCGCTCGACCTGAGCGGACGCTACGGCTGGACGCGGACCCGCACCCGGCCGTCGCCCGTGATCCGCAGGCGCGGGTCGTTGTAGACCTCGCCGAGCGAGCGGCCGCCGAGGGTCGCCGCGATCCCGACGTCGCGGTGCAGCGCCTTGAACGCCCTGCGCAGCGCCGCGAGCGAGGTCGGGCCGGAGGTCTCGCCGGGGTCTGACTCCTCGAAGACGACGCTGAGGTCGCCGGGATCGTCGGGATTGCCGCCGATGTCCGCGACCGTGCCGAGGAGCTTGAGCGTGCGCTCGCCGCGGGGCGTGTCGCGCGGCACGCGGACGGAGATCGTCCGCGCCGTCCGGGCGCCGGTCTGCGTGTGCAGCAGGCGCAGGCGCACGCGCAGGACGTGCCCGCGGCGGACGCGCCCCGGCGCCGTGGCGCCGGTGATGAACGCCTGGCTGACACCGGCGCGGGCACGCAGGCCGACCTCGACCGCCGTGGGGTGCAGCGTGCCGAAGCGGTAGCCGTCGAGCAACTGCACGGCGGCTGTCATGTCGTTGGAGGCGGCGCCGGCGAGCGCGTTGGGCACCTGGCCGTCGACGGCGTAGTCGTTGCAGAAGCGCAGCGGCCCGCGCAGCTCACGCAGGGTGACCGTCACGCACATGTCGCCGGTCTGGCGCGAGGGCGTGCCCTTGAGGATGCCGCCCGCGGCCTCGGCGACCGCCGCCGCGCCGGCGAGGCCGAGCGGCGAGATGCCCGACGGGCGCCCGACGTCGCCCTCGTCGGCGATCTGCGTGAGGCTGGCCGTCGTGCGGCCGCTGGCGAGGTCCTTCGCCGTCACGCGCAGCGGGAAGCTCGGCGGCGGCGCCCCCATCGCCCCGACGACGGCCGACTGCCCGTCGGACGTGATCGTCCCGATGTCGTTTCCGGGCGACGCGAGCTTGTAGGTCGCGACGTCGTCGACCGACAGCGGGTTGTTGATGACCGCATGGACGTAGGCGTCCTCGAGGAAGAGCGAGCGCCGGCCGGCGTCGTCCATCGGGTGGCCGAAGAGCCAGACGTTCGGCCCGTCGACGTACGTGACGGTCCCGAGCGCGCCGACCGAGATCGCCCCCGACGAGACGGCGACGACGGCCGCCGAGCCGGGCACGAGCGGCTGCGGCGCGAACGTCACGCGCGGGCCGGCGGGCGAGCTGTTGAGGACGTGGCCGGCCTTGCGGGCGGCGGCGACGAAGCTCGCCGCGAGCGCCGGGCGCAGGCCCGCGATCGTCAGCGGCGTCGCGAGCGGGCGGGCGCCGGGCACCGCCGGCAGCGCGGCCGCCGGCGTCGGGGGCTGGGCGAGCATCGCCTCGATCGGCGTCACGAGGACGGTCTTGCCGCCGTACTCGCCGATCGTCTCCGAGAGCGCGCCGATGTTGCGCGCGACGCCGTCGGCGCCGGTGCAGAACACCGGCGAGCCCGAGAAGCCGGGGCCGATGCCCGTCGCGTCGACGGCCGGGCCCGAGACGCGGACGAGGATGCGGGCCGACAGCGGCCGCTCGGCGCCGATGACGTCGAGCACGTCGACGTCGAAGCTCGCGACGTCGGTGCCGCGCACGACGCTCAGGCCCGTGCAGTGCGCGCCGACCTGCACGTCGCCGAGCGGCATGATCGGGTCGGCGGCGAAGGCCGCCGCCGGCGCCACGAACGCGGCCGCGAGAGCGGCGAGAAACAGGCGGCGCATCCGGGCCGACAGTAGCATCGGCGCATGCCCGGGCCCGCCACTTCGCTGCCCAACACGGCCGTCCGCTGGGACGGCGGCCGGCTGCGGATCCTCGATCAGACGCTGCTACCCGCCCGCGAGGAGTGGCTCGAGCTCAGCGGCGAGCAGGACACCGCCGCGGCGATCGCCCGGCTCGCGGTCCGCGGCGCGCCGAACATCGGCATCGCCGCCGCCTACGGCCTCGCGATGGCGGCCGCGCGCGACGGCGCCGACCTGCAGGCGGCCGCAGACCACCTCCGCGCCGCACGGCCGACGGCCGTGAACCTCGCCTGGGCGGTCGACCGCGTGCTTGCGGCCACGCTCGCCGCGCCGCCGGCCGAGCGCGCCGGCGCCGCGCGCGCCGAGGCCGAGGCGATCCACGCCGGCGAGGACGCCGCGAGCGCCGAGATCGCGCTGCAGGGCGCCGACCTGCTCGCCGGCGCGCGGCGGATCCTCACGCACTGCAACACCGGCGCGCTGGCCTGCGGCGGCACCGGCTCGGCGCTCGCCGTCGCGATCGAGCTCGCCCACCGCGACGGCGCCGTGTCCGTGCTGGCGTGCGAGACGCGGCCGCTGCTGCAGGGCGCGCGGCTGACGATCTGGGAGCTGCGCCGCGCCGGCATCCCCCACGAGCTGCTCGTCGACGGCGCGGCGGCCGGGCTCATGCGCCGCGGCGAGGTCGACGCGGTCATCGTCGGCTGCGACCGCGTCGCCGGCAACGGCGACGTCGCGAACAAGGTCGGCACGTACGCCCACGCGCTCGCCGCGCGCGCGGCGGGCATCCCCTTCATCGTCGCCGGGCCGACGTCGACGATCGACGCCGCGATCGGCAGCGGCGACGAGATCGTCATCGAGGAGCGCTCCGCCAACGAGGTCCGCCACGCCGGCGGCGCCCTGCTGACGGGCGCCGACACGCCGTGCCGCAACCCGGCCTTCGACGTCACGCCGGCCGAGCTCGTGACCGCCCTCGTGACCGAGCGCGGGATCGCGGCCCCGCCGACGCGGGCGTCGATCGCGGCGCTGCTGGCGGTGGCGGACCCGCGGTGAGGGTCGCGCGCTCGCTGACCTCGCGCGAGGTCGTCGTCGAAGAGCTGCCGGACCCGGTCGCGGGGCCGGGCGAGGTCGTCTGCCGCGTGCTCGCCTGCGGCGTCTGCGGCTCGGACGTCAGCGAGACGTACGTCTCGCGCAAGGTCCCCGCGGTCCTCGGCCACGAGGTCGTCGGCGAGGTGCTCGAGACCGGCGCGGGCGTGGACGCCGTGCACGTCGGCGACCGCGTGATCGTCCACCACCACGCGCCCTGCGGCACCTGCCGCACCTGCGCGCGCGGCCGCGAGACGCTCTGCGACCAGTTCCGGGCCACGGCGCTCGATCCGGGCGGCTTCGCCGAGCGCGTGCGCCTGAGCGCGCCGCTCGTCGGCGAGCTGCTGGACCTCGGCGCGGTCGATCCCGTCGCCGGGACGTTCGTCGAGCCGCTGGGCTGCGTCCTGCGGGCGCTGGACCGCGCCGGGCTGGGGCCCGGAGACGAGCTGCTCGTCGTCGGCCTCGGCTCCAACGGGCAGCTCGCCGTCGCCGCGGCGCGCGAGCGCGGCATCGACCAGGTCTGGATCCGCGAGCCACGCGCCGACCGCCGCCGTCACGCCGAGCGCCTCGGCGCGCTGCCGCACGGCAACGAGCCGATCGACGTCGCCTTCGTCACGACCCCGAACGCAGCGGCGATCGCCGGCGCCGCCGCGGCGCTCGGCCCCGGCGGGACGCTCTGCCTCTACGCGACGACCGGGCCCGGCACGCCGGTCGGCCTCGACACCGAGCAGCTCTTCCTGCGCGAGATCACCGTCTGCTCGAGCTGGTCGGCGGGGCCGGCCGACATGCGCGCCGCCTACGAGCTCATCGCGCGCCGCCGCATCGACGTCCTCGAGCTCGTGACGCACCGCCTCCCGCTCGCCGAGACGGCCCGGGCGCTCGACCTCCAGCGCCGCGGCGGAGCGCTGAAGGCGGTCGTGCTGCCGTGAGGGCGGCGATGCTCCACGGACCCGGCGACCTGCGCGTCGAGGAGGTCGCGGAGCCGGCCGGCGAGGTCGTCGTGCACGTCGAGGCCGCGACGACCTGCGCCACGGACGTCAAGTGCCTGTGCCACGGCCACCTCATCCTCGGTCCCTACCCGGCGCGCTTCGGCCACGAGACCGTCGGGCGCCGCGAGGACAGCGGCGAGCGCGTGCTCGTCGGCGACAGCGTCGCGTGCGGGACCTGCCCGCCCTGCGCGGCCGGCCGGGCCCAGCTCTGCGAGCGCATGACCTGGGTGCTCGGCGGCTTCGCCGAGCGCATCGCCGCGCCCGCCGCGGCGCTGCACAGCGTCCCCGACGGCCTCGATCCCGCCGGCGCGGCGATGGCCGAGCCGCTCGCGGCGGCGGTTCACGCGATCGCGCGCTCGGGCGCCGAGCCCGGCGCCGGCACCGCCGTGCTCGGCGGCGGCACGATGGGGCTCATGCTCGCGCGGCTGCTCGTCCTGCGCGGCTGCGATGTCACGCTCGCCGACCGCCACCCCGAGCGCCGCGCGCAGGCCGAGGCCTTCGGCGCGGCCGCCGTCGAGCAGCTCGGCTCGCACGACATCGTCCTGGAGGCCGTCGGGCGCCCCGAGGCCTGGCAGGCGGCGCTCGCGGCGGCCGCGCCGGGAGCGACCGTCGTGTTCGTCGGCGGCTGCCCGGCGGGCAGCGACGTGACGCTGCCGGCCGCCCCGCTGCACTACGCCGAGCTCGACGTCCGCGGCGCCTTCCACCACGATCGCGCCGAGGTCGAGGAGGCCCTGGCGCTGCTCGCCGCGGGCGACGTCGACTGGCGCGCGCTCGCGGGCGAGACGGTCGGCCTCGACGCGCTGCACGGCGCGCTCGTGCGACCCGCGTCGGGCGAGGCGCGCAAGCTCGTCGTCGACCCGCGCCTGTAGGGTGCCCGCCGACATGGGGGTCGCGGTCGTCACCGACAGCACGCACTATCTGCCGGGGGATGTCACCGCGGCCAACGAGCTGCATCCCGTCTCGCTCTACGTGCGCTTCGGCGGGACGCAGGCGCGCGAGAGCGAGATGCCCGATCTGCAGGACTTCTACGCCCGCCTGCGAGGCGCGGCCGCGGACATGCCGACGACCTCGCAGCCGTCGATCGGTGACTTCCTCGCGTGCTACGAGCCGCTGCTGGAGGCGGGCCACGACATCGTCTCGATCCATCTGTCCGCCGCGCTGTCGGGCACGCACGACGCGGCGCTGCAGGCGCGCGCGGCGCTCGCCGAGCGCGGCTACGACGGGCGCATCGAGGTGCTCGACTCGCGCACGGTCTGCGGCGGGCTCGGCCTCATGCTGCTCGCGGCGGCGTCCAGCGCACGCGCCGGCGCGAGCCGCGCCGAGGTCGCGCAGCATGCGCTCGCGGCCCGCGACGGCCTGCGGATCTGGTTCAGCCTCGACACGCTGGAGTACCTGCGCCGCGGCGGACGGGTCGGCGGCGCGCAGGCCTGGCTCGGCGGCGCGCTGAAGATCAAGCCGATCCTGTCGCTGGAGTCCGAGATCCTGCCGGTCGAGCGCGTGCGCACGAGCGGGCGCGCCTTCGAGCGGATGGTGCAGTACGCCCAGGAGCTGCACGACGGCGGTGCCGACGCCTGGTGCGTCCAGCACATCCAGGCGCCCGGCGAGGCGGCGCGGCTCGTCGAGCAGGCGAGCGCGATCTTCGGCTGCGCGCCGCTGTTCATCGGCGAGGTCGGGCCCGTCATCGGCGTCCACGCCGGCCCCGGCATGCTCGGCATCGGGGCGATGCCGCAGTCGATGCTCAGAACAGCTTGAACGCGCCCGCGGTCGTGAACGTCCCCGTCGCGGCGTTGGCGACGCGGTCCTGGATCGACGTCGCCGATACGTACGGGAGCGCGCCGTTGCCCGCCGCCGTGGCGTCGCCGCTGAGCGCGGTGACGGTGAGCGTGACGGTCGTGCTCGACCCGCTCTCGACGAGCGCGACGGTCCCGCTGAAGTTCGCCGTGCCCGCCGAGCAGACGCCCAGGGCGCACAGCAGCCCGGTGGCGAGGTAGCCGCTGTCGCCGGTGTCGAGCGCGCCGTTGGTGAAGTTCGGGATGTTGAGGAAGACATGCGGCAGCGCGGACAGGAGGCTGCCGGCACGGGTCTCCGTGCCGGTGAACGTCGCGGGGATGGTCCCCGGCGTGAGCTCCTCGCTGTAGGTCAGGACGAGCTGGTCGCCGTTCTCGAGCTTGCCGTTGCCGGCGGCGCCGCCGGACTGCTTGGAGACGATCGCCGTGACCGTCGGGCCCGTGGTGTCCGGGGTGACCGTGAACGTGTTCGTCGCCGTGTTCGCAACGCTGTTCGTC
>DATJEE010000174.1:0-2581 GCA_035496995.1 Solirubrobacteraceae bacterium
TGTAGGCGGGCGCGTCGTCGAGGGAGGCGGCGTAGTCGAGCGCGTGCAGGAGGGCGCTCTGCTCGGCCTCGTCGAGGATCATCACGCGCTGCGGTTCGATGGCGGTCGCCTCGTTGACGAGGTCGTCGAGCGCGTCGCTCAGGGGGTTGGCGGCGCTCATCGGTTCGCCCTCCGGGCGGCGCGGGTCGCCTTGCGGCGCTTCTTCATCGCGCGGCGGCGTGCCTGCGCGGTGACGGTGGCGTGCTTGGTGCTGGCCGGGTCTGCGGCCGGTGCGATGCCCTGGTGGGTCATGGCGTGGTGAGTCCTTTCAGGCGGTCGAGGACCGCGTTGTTGACACTGCGGCGCTTCTTCAGCGCGTAAAACCAGTTGACGAGGAGGGTGTCCTCGGCGACGAGGACGCGGCGCGTGACGAGGCGGGACTGGCCCTGGCGGTTCAGGCGCCGGGGCGCCTGGTCGAACTTCGCCAGCTCGGCCGTCATCGTGTAGTCGATCTCGTGGCGGGCGCGGCTGAAGTTCACGCCTTCGGCGCCGCTCTTCCACTGCACGGCGAGCAGGTCGATGTCGGGGTGCATCCACTTGCCGTCGACACCGTCGCTGCGCCGGCCGGACAGCTCGCCGTAGCGCCGTCCAAGCTTGCGCGCCACGAGTTCGATCTGGTCGAAGTCAAAGCGCCAGTTCGCGTACACGACGATGGGCTCGCGCGGGTCCTCTTCGGAGAGCTCGTCGAGGAGCAGGCGAGCAAGGGAGCACAGTTCGCCCTGGCCGTTGAGGTTGATCGTCTCGCCCGTGTCGGCGTTCTTGGCGTGCCCGGCGGCGACGCGGGCGAGGACGCCGAAGTTGACCATCGCGTTGGCGGCGACGATGGTGCCGTCGGCGACCTGGGCGATCATGTCGCGCTCGAGCGCGTCGTAGACCTTGCGCTCGGCGGCCGTCAGCGAGCACGTCCGCAGTTGGGGGGTCGCCTCGACAAGGCCCGTCTGCGCATCGAGGTCTTCTTGGCTGACGCGGAAGACCCAGGGGCTGATGCGCTCCATGAGCTCGTCGTAGCGTTCAGGGTCGCAGCCGTCTGGGATGCGGTCGTCGCGCTTGCCGGGGATCTTGTAGTCGACGGCGACGCGGCTGCCGTCCTGCTTGGCGACCTGCGCGAGGTACAGCGGCTCGCCGGGCTGCAGCAGCACGCCGCACAGCCGGGGGCAGGGCGTGGCGACGGCGCAGTCGAAGACGCCGTAGCACTGTGGGCAGGTGCTCTGCTCGCGCAGGACCATGTACTTGGCGTAGCGGGCCCTGAACGGCGTGACGTGTTCGCCGAGGACGTCGCGGTTGACGACGCGCATCTGCCCGAAGATCGACAGGGGGCTGTGCGGCATGAACGTTCCGGTGGTGAGGATCACGCGGCCTCGTCGCGCGCGAATGTCGCGGCCGATCTTGGCTGCGAGCCTGGATGCTTTGCCGGTCGCCGAGGCGAGGTGGTGCGACTCGTCGCAGATGAGGACGTCCCAGTGGGTCTTGAGCAGCAGGTCGCGCATGACGGCCTGGCTCGTCGCCTCGTAGTTGACGATGGCGAGGAACGGCCGGCGGATACGCCGCGCGTCCTCGATGCCTTGCCGGATCGCGTCGCAGCGGCGGGCGACGCTCGGGTTCTTCAGGTAGCCGCCGCCGTGGCCGTTGCTGCGGACCTTGCCCGCCCATACGATCCACGTGCGCGCGGCGTTGTCGTCGAACTCGTCGACCCAGACCGCTTTGACCTTGTCCGGGCAGAGCACGAGGACGCGCATCGCGCCGAGGGCTTCGAGCGCGGCGAGCGCGATCGAGGTCTTGCCGCCCGACATCCCGATGTCGAGCACCTGATTGCGCCGCAGCAGGAGGGCGAGTGCGTCGAGCTGGTAGGGGCGCGGCTGCCACTTCGTCGGCAGCGGCCACGCGATCGGGGGCGCCTCGACGGTCGTCATGCGGCGCGTCTGGGCTCGACGGCGGGCAGCGCGAAGAGCAGGTCGAGCGCGATCGACTCGGTGGTGAGGGGCTGCGGCTGCGGCGTGTCGTCGCAGGTCATGGCCTCCTCGAGCAGCGCATCCGTGCGCTGGGCCTGGCTGGCGCCGAGCCAGCAGCGCGCGCAGAGTCCGTGGTGGGTGGCGCGCTGGACGGGTCGCCCGAGGTCGGGGTGCTCGATGCAGCGCGAGCACGGGTCGCCGCGCCAGCCGGTGAAGCTCACGCCGCCCGCTCCTCAGCGAGCATCCGTTCGCGGTCCTCAGACCAGCGATGGGCCTCGGCGATGAACGTGGAGACGTTGGGGCGGCGTCCACCGTCGGACGGCCAGCACTCGTCATCGAGCCAGGACCAGAGTTCGGCGATCTGGATCGGGTCCGCGTACCACGGGGTCTGCAGCGCGGTGACGGGGCGAGCGGTGCTGAGCGGGCTCATGCGGCCCGCTCTCTAAGAACGGGGCGCCCGCCGCCGGAGGGAGGGGGAGCGGCGGGCGCCGACCCGGAGGGGCGGCCGGGGTGTTCGTCGCCGTGCAGGGGAGCACGGCCGACGTCGGTCCCGTCCCTCTGCGCGTCTTGAGCCGCGCGGAGGGACGGGTCGT
>DATJEE010000175.1:0-21814 GCA_035496995.1 Solirubrobacteraceae bacterium
CGCCGAGCTGCAGTCCCAGCAGGAGCGCCTGACGGAGTCCGAGAAGCGCCTGCGCGTGAAGATCGAGTCCTTCCGGACGAAGAAGGAGGTCATCAAGGCGCAGTACTCCGCCGCCGAGGCCCAGGTCCGGATCTCCGAGGCCGCGACCGGTGTCGGCGAGGAGATGGCCGACGTCGGCCTGGCGATGCAGCGGGCGATCGACAAGACCGAGAACATGAAGGCGCGCGCCGACGCCGTCGAGGAGCTCGAGGCGGCGGGGACCTTCGAGGACCTCACGCAGCTCGGCTCCGGCCAGGACGACATCGACCGCGAGCTCGCGGCGCTCGGCGCCGGCGGCATGGTCGACGACGAGCTGGCGAAGATGAAGGCCGAGCTCGGTCAGGGCTCCGCCCCGGCCGCGCCCGCCGAGCTCGAGTCCGGCGAGGACAAGCCGTGATCGTCCGGATCATGGGGGAGGGGCAGTACCGCCTCTCGGAGGACTGCGTCGGACGCGTCAACGAGCTCGACAACGCCGTCGTCAAGGCCGTCGAGAGCGACGACGAGGACGGCTTCCACGCGGCGTTCGAGGAGATGCTCGACGTCATCCGCAGCGAGGGCGAGCACCTCGACGACGCCGACATCGAGACGTCGGACGTCATCGTCCCGCCGCCGGACACGTCGATGGTCGAGGCCGCCGCAGAGTTCAGCGGCGACGGCCTGATCCCGGACTAGGAGACGTCAGGCGCGGCCGCTGAGCGCGAGCTGCCGCGCCTCCCAGCCGGACACGGCGAACGGCGTGCCGGGCGTCGCGCCGACGACGAGCACGGCGGTGTCGGGCGCCGTCGCGAAGGCCTCGCGCGTGCTGGCGGGCGCGACGAGCACGAGGCTCCCGGCAGCCGCCGCGTGCTCGGCGCCGTCGATGACGAAGCGCGCCGCGCCGCGCAGGACGACGTAGAGCTCCTCGTGGCCGGCGCCGCGCTCGTCGTGCAGCTCGACGACGCGGTCACCGGGCGCGGCGCCGAGGAACGCGTTGACGCCGAAGGCCGTGATGCCGAGGTGGTCGCGCACGGGGCGCCAGTCGAGCTGCGGATCGCACGGCTCCGCGGCCCGGGGGATCTCGTCGAGCGTGGCGATCATCGCCGCACCTGCGCGGCGCGCAGCCCGAGCAGCTCCACGACGCCCTGCGTCGCGACGAAGGGGTCGGCGATGCTGCGGCCGCTGCGCACCTCGAGCGCCGCGACCGGCGTGCCGCCGAGCAGCGCGATGAGCCGCTCGCCGTTCGGGAGCTCGCGCTCGTCGAGCGCGGCGAGCCGCGCCAGCGCGGGCTCGTCGGCGGCGCCCGCGCGGCGGATCATGACGGGCGCGTCCTGGCCGGCCGTGGCGATGGCGGACCGGGCGCGGCGCCCCCGGGGGCGCCGCGAGAAGTCGATGAGCTGGGCGAAGTTGGACGGATGCATGTGGCCCCCTGACCGTTCGTTGTAACTAGCAAAATTATAACACCGGTTAGCTAACCCGTCAACCAGCTATGCTGGTTTCATGTCCAACCCGGCTCCCGGTGATCTCGAGACCGTCCGCGCCTTCGTCAACACGCTCGACATCGACCACGCGATCGAGGAGCTCGCCACTCCCGCGGACCTCGTCGGCTGGCTCGCGGCGCACGACCTGCTCGGCGGCGCGGCCTCCGCGGCCGCCACGGCCGGCGACCTGCGCAACGCCGTCGACCTGCGCGAGGCGCTGCGCGCGCACCTGCTCGCACATCACGGCGAGCCGCTGGACCCGGCCGCGATCGAGACGCTCGACGCCGCCGCCATGCGCGCACAGCTGACCGTGCGCTTCACCGGCCCCGACCGCACCGGCCTCGAGCCGCAGGCCGGCGGCGTCGACGGCGCGCTCGGGCGGCTGCTGCGGATCGTCGGCGCCGCGATCGACGACGGGACCTGGCAGCGCATGAAGGCCTGTCCCGCCGAGACCTGCCAGTGGGCGTTCTACGACACGTCGCGCAACCGCTCGGCGGTCTGGTGCGACATGCGCGTCTGCGGCAACCGCGCGAAGGTCCGCGGCTACCGCGAGCGCCACGCGCACGCGGACGCCCGCGGCGCGTCCTAGTCGACCTGTCCGGCCGGATCCACTAGATCGGCGTCCCCCAGAGCGGGAACCAGCGCTCGAGCTCGGGCTCGATCGGCAGCTCGCCGCCGATGATCGCCTTGATCTGCAGCTCGCGCTCGCCGTCGCGGGCCTGCTTGCCGGCGGGCACGAACGGATACCAGTAGCCGCGCTTGTAGTTGTAGATGAAGTACACCGGGCGGCCCTTGGAGTCCGAGAAGGCGAAGACGGCGGCGAGCACGCGGTCGCCGTAGCCGCCGACGACGAGCGCGTCGCTCACGGCGTTGATCCCGACGACGAGGTCCTCGATGTCGTCGTCGCGCAGGATGATCCAGCGGTAGTCGTGCTCGTCGGAGGTCGACTCGATCGTCGTCCCGGTGTCGGCGCCGGTCCCGCGGAGGATCTCCTCCATCTCGCTGACGATCGCCTCGAAGTCGGCCGTCGCCAGCGGCTGGAAGACGATCGCCGCGACGCCCTTCGTGACGATCCCGTGGCCCGTCGACAGCGTGATGTACGCCGTCGACATCGCGAAGAGCCGGTCGGGCGCGGGCCCCTTGAGCTTCTTGCGGCCACCGAGGACGGAGTCGAGGAAGCCCATGTCGCCGGCTCCTACGCCGCGGCGAGCGTGCCGCGCTGGAGGTCGGCCTCGAGGCGCGCCAGCGCCGCGAGCCGCTTCTCCATCGGCGGGTGGGTCGCGAAGAGGCCCATGATCGAGTTCTTCGCGCCGGCCGGGAAGATGAAGAACGCGTTCATCTCGCTCGCGACGCGCAGGTCCTTCTGCGGCAGGCGGCCCATGCCGGACGCGATCTTCTGCAGCGCCGACGCCAGCGCGCTCGGGCGGCCGGTGATGAGCGCGGCGCCGCGGTCGGCGGCGAACTCGCGGTAGCGCGACAGGGCCATCATGAGGAAGAAGGACACCGCGTAGACGAGCGCCGAGACGGCGATGACGGCGAAGATGCCGGGGCTGTCGTCGTCGCTGTCGCCGCCGCCGCCGAAGAAGAAGCCGAACTGCAGGATCAGCGAGGCGACCGAGGCGAAGAACGACGCGATGGTCATGATCATCACGTCGCGGTTCTTGACGTGCGTGAGCTCATGGGCCATGACGCCCTCGAGCTCGGCCGGCGTGAGGAGGTTCATGATCCCGGTCGTCGCGCAGACCGTCGCGGCCTTCTGCGAGCGGCCGAGGGCGAAGGCGTTGGGCATGTCCGTCTGTGCGACGGCGACCTTCGGCTTGGGCAGGTCGGCCTGGATGCAGAGGCGCTCGATCATCGCGTGCAGCTCCGGCGCCTCCTGCGGCGTGACGACGCGACCGCCCATCGCGTGCAGGGCGAGCTTGTCGGAGGTGAACAGCTGCGCCGCCGCCAGACCCACCGCGACGATGACGATGAACCCCGCATTGACGCCGGCCGCGAACAGCACGCCGACGAACACGACGTACACGAGGCCCAGGAGGAACAGCGTGAGGAGCATCCGCGCCTGGAGGCCAGGGTCGCGGCCGAACTCTGTCTTGGTGACGGCCATGCGGTCATTCTGACAAACCGCCGCCCGCAACTCGCCGGGTCCCCGCTGGTGGCGGCCGTGCAGGTTTGATCCGCGCGGGCGGGCAAACCTAGACTGGGCCGCTGCATGCGTGTCCGCCTGCTCCTCGTCTCGATCCTCCTGCCGCTTGTCCTCTGGGCGGCGCTGCCCTTGCCCTCCTCCGGGAGGACAAAGCAGGAGGAGCTCAACAGCCTGCACAACCGCATCGACGAGGCCCGCAAGAAGATCGGGCGCAAGAAGGGCACCGAGCGCGTGCTCACGACGCAGATCGCCGGCTACACGCGGCGCATCAACCGCCTGCAGGGGAAGATCACGACGCTCGGCACGCGCCAGGAGCGCATCCAGGCCGACCTCGACGCCAAGCGCGCCGAGCTCGAGTCCCTGCGCACGCAGCTGCGGGCCGAGCGCGCGCGGCTCGTGCGCCTGCGCAAGCGCTTCGCCGAGACGCGCGGCATGCTGCGCACGCGGCTCGTCGAGATCTACAAGGCCGGCAAGCCCGACCTCATCACGGTCGTCCTGAACTCCGACGGCTTCGCCGACCTCATCGAGCGCGGCGAGTTCATCAAGCGCATCTCCGACCAGGACCGCAGGATCGTCACGATCGTCCGCAACGCGAAGGCCGATTCCACGCGCAGCGAGAAGCGCCTCAACCGCCTCGAGGCGCGCCAGCAGACGGTCACGGAGATCGTCCAGCGCCGGCGCGACGAGATCGCCGCGGTGAAGATGGAGCTCATCGGGACGCGCGTCGGCTACGCGCGGACGAAGTCCGGCAAGGCGGCCGCGCTCGGCAAGGTCCGCAACGACCGCCAGAGCCTCGAGAACCACGTCGACGACCTCGAGGCCGCGTCGAGCAGGATCGCCGCGCAGCTCAACCAGGTCCAGCAGTCCGGCGACTTCCCGATCCGCCAGGGCTCGGGCAGCATGATCTGGCCGGTCAACGGGCCGATCACCGGCGCCTTCGGCGAGCAGCGGCCCGGCCACATCCACGCCGGCATCGACATCGCCGCTCCGATCGGCACGCCGATCCACGCCGCCGACGACGGCCGTGTCGTGCTCATGCAGGGCGTCGGCGCCTCCGGCGGCTACGGCAACTACACCTGCGTCCAGCACAGCGCGAGCCTCTCGACGTGCTACGCGCACCAGTCGCAGTTCGGCACGAGCCTCGGGGCGGCGGTCAGCAAGGGGCAGGTCATCGGCCTCGTCGGCAACACCGGGCACTCCTTCGGCGCGCACCTGCACTTCGAGGTCCGCGTCAACGGCGTGCCCGTGAGCCCGCTCGGCTATCTATAACGGCTCCGTGCAGCCAACGATCGACCTCTTCGGCCTCTCCCTCAAGACCTTCGGGCTCTGCTTCGGGCTTGCGTTCGTCGTCTCCGGCGCGATCGTCGCGCGGCGCCTGAAGGAGCTCGCCAAGCCGCCGGACTGGGCCTACGAGATGGTCTTCGCCGCGCTCGTCGGCGGGCTCGTCGGCGCCCGCGGCTACTGGCTGCTCGGCCACACGAGCGAGGTCGGCAGCGACCCGCTCGGCGCCATCTTCGGCGGCTCGGGCCTCGTCTGGTACGGCGGGGCGCTTGGCGGCGCGGCGGGGGTCCTGCTGTGGGCCCACCGCAAGGGGATGTTCAACCTCCTCCTGCTCGACATCTGCTCGCCGGCGCTCGCGATGGGCTACGCCGTCGGGCGGATCGGCTGCCAGGTCTCCGGCGACGGCGACTACGGCAAGGCGACCGACCTGCCGTGGGGCATGGCCTATCCGCACGGCGCCGTCCCGACGAACGACATCGTGCACCCGACGCCGATCTACGAGACCGTGACGATGGGGCTCGTCGCGTGGGCGCTGTGGCGCGCGCGCGACACGTTCCGGCCCGGCGTCCTGTTCGCGTTCTACCTCTGCTTCGCCGGCCTCGAGCGCCTGCTCGTGGAGTTCATCCGCCGCAACGAGCCCGTGTTCGCGGGGCTGACCGAGGCGCAGCTCGCGAGCGTCGTGATGCTCGTGGCCGGGTGCGTATGGCTGTGGCGGGCGGCGCGCAACGGCGGGCTGCGGCGCGAGGACGCGCCGGCGGCGACGGCGCGGCCGCGCCCGGCGTCGGCGTAGGTCCCCGGTGCGCCTGCTGCGCGCTCCGCGTGGACCGCATCGTCTGAGAGAAAGAGTGAGCCTGCTCGGCGCGACTGATCGCTGATAGGCGCATATGGCCCATCAGCGATCAGACAGCCATCGTGGGAACGCCCCCGCTGCGGGAAGCCCCTCCCTCACCGATGTAGGAAGCGCTCGGCCCGAGCTGACATCAGGCGGGAGACCGCGCCCGCGCTCAAGCGGCCCGCGGCACCGCTGCGATCATCGCCTGGAGGTTCTCGGCGAACTGCGCCATCTGCTTCTCCGCCACGTCGGTGACGAGCTTCTCGGCGAACATGCCCTCGTCGAGCGACGTCTGGGTCGTGATCGAGACGTTCGTGTGGGAGCCGAGCTCGGCGAGCCCGATCTCGATCGTCGCGTCGCCGACCGGGTCGCCGTCGGCCTCGCGCGCGCTGTTGGTCAGGACGAGGCGATGCGCGCCGGGATCGCGCTCGACGACGGTGATCGTGCCGAGGAAGTTCTTCCACAGCGGCCCGAGCTCGGCCTTCAGCGCGACCTCGAAGACGTCATCGCCCTGTTGCTCGAGCAGCTCGGCGCCCGGAACGCAGGGCACGACGCGCGCGACGTCGGCGATCGTCGCGTAGACGTCGCCGATCGGCGCGTCGATGGAGAAGAAGTTGTCGAACTGCATCAGAGCGTCGCGAGCGTGACGGGCACCGAGAACTTGCGCTCCGCCGCCCCGCGGAGGTCGTCCTCGCGGTAGCGCTGATCGTCGCCCTCGCGGGCGAAGATCACGATGCGGTCGGCGGGGAACGTGGCGAGCGCGTCCTGCAGCGCCAGCAGCGGCTCGCCCTCGCCGGTCGTGCTGTTGGCCGCGACCCCGGCCTTGCGCAGCCCGACCGCCGTCTTTGCGCCCGCCTCCTCGGCGTCGGCGATCGCCTCGTCGGAGTCCGACATCCAGAAGGCGAGCGGGGACTCGTTGAGCGCGGGCGAGACGACGAGCACGCGAGCGGCGTCGATGTCGTCGCCGACGACCCCGCGCAGGGTCTCGGCGTCGACGGCGGCAGGTGCAAGGACGAGAATGTGCATGCACCTGCGCTACCCGGGGGCGGTGCGGGCAAACGGCTGCGTGTCAGCGCGGGGCGCCGAGCGCCTCGACCGGTGAGCGGCGGGCACGGGTGCCGCCCGGCACCGTGGAAGGCCTCGCGATCGCCGCCGCGGCATACAGCGCGACCGCCGCGAGCGCGACGGAGGCGCCGGCGGCGATGTCGAGCTCGGCGCTGACGACGAGCCCGAGCGCGCCCGCCCCTGCGCCCAGCAGCGCCGCCAGCAGGATCTGCCCGCGGACCGAGCGCGCGAGGCGCATCGCGGCGGCCGCGGGGGCGACGAGCAGCGCGAACACGAGCAGGTTGCCGAGCCCCTGCACCGCCGCGACGGTCGCGACCGCCAGCAGCGCGAGCAGGCCGAGCTCGACGCGCGCCGGGCGCACGCCGAGCGACGGCGCGGCGGCCGGGTCGAGCACCGCGACGCAGAGGCTGCGATGGCCGAGCGCGAGCGCCAGGCCGACGACGGCCGCCAGCGCGCCCGCGGCGACGAGGTCGCCGGTGCTCGCGCCGAGCAGGTCGCCGAAGAGCAGCTCGCCGAGGCGCGCGGGCACGTCGGGCGCCAGCGCGAGCACCGCGCCGAGGCCGAACGCCGTCGTCACCGTCACGCCGACGGCGATCTCCGAGCCCAGGCGCGTGTCGCGCGCGGCGAGCGCGACGAGCCCCGCCGCCACGAGCACGCCGCCGCCGGCGCCGAGCAGCAGCGGCGCCCCGGCGAGCGAGGCGAGCACGAGGCCCGGCAGCATCGCGTGCGCGAGCGACTCGGCGGCGTAGGCGTGGCGCAGGTGCAGCAGCCAGACGCCGAGCGCGCCGCAGGCCGCGCCGAGGATCACGACCTCGAGCAGCGCGCGCTGCAGCAGACCGGAGTGCAGGATCGCCATCAGTGGTGGTGGTGCTGGACGGCGACGCAGCGCTCGCCGCCCTCGAGCAGGACGATCTCGGCGCCGTAGGTCCCCTCGAGCACGTCCGTCGTGAGCGTCGAGGCGGGCGGGCCGTAGGCGATCTGCTCGCCGTGCAGGCACAGGACGCGGTCCCAGCGGCGCGCCTGCTCGATGTCGTGCGTCGCGATGAGCAGCACGCGGCCCTCGGCGCGCAGCTCGTCGAGGATGCCCATGATCGCCTCCTCGCTCGTGCGATCGACGCCGGCGAAGGGCTCGTCGAGCAGCAGCAGCCGGGCGTCCTGGACGAGCGCGCGCGCGACGAGCACGCGCTGGCGCTGACCGCCCGACAGCGTCCCGAACCGCGCCGCGGCGCGGTCGCCGAGGCCGACCCGGGCGAGCGCCGCGCGGGCGCGCTCGCGGTCGGCGGCGGCGATCCGCCGGTACCACGGCGTGCGCGCATAGGCGCCCATGAGCGCGACGTCGAGCGCGCTGACGGGGAAGTCCAGCCGCGAGCGCTCGGTCTGCGGGACGTAGGCCGGCGCGCCGTCGAAGCGCACGCTGCCCGCGACCGCCGGCAGCTCGCCGAGCAGGGCGCGAAAGAGCGTCGTCTTGCCGCCGCCGTTGGGGCCGAGGACCGCGACCGCCTGGCCGGGCTCGGCGCTGAACGTCACGCCGCGCAGCGCCGGCGGCCCCTCGGCGTAGGCCGCCGCGAGGTCCGTGACCTGCAGCGCGGGGGCGGCGGTCGTCATGCCGTCACCCCGGTGCCGCGCCGCAGCCGCAGCCGCAGCCGCGGCGCCGATGCGATCGCGGCGAGCGCGAAGCAGCCGCCGCCGACGATCGCGATCGCCGGGCCCGGCGGGAGGTCGAGGTGGTAGGCGAGCAGCAGGCCGCCGAAGCCCTCGGCGGCGGCGAGCGCGACGGATGTCGCCAGCAGCGCGCCGAGCGAGGCCGTCACGAGCCGAGCGGTCGCCGCCGGCACGACGAGCAGCGTGCTGACGAGCAGCGCCCCGACGGCGGGGAGCATCGCCACGACGGTCACGGCGAGCAGGGCCAGGAGGATCCAGTCGCCGCGCTGCGCGCGTACGCCGAGGGCCGGCGCGCCGGCGGGGTCGAAGCCCGTCGCCAGCCACGTGCGCGTGAGCGCGCAGGTCGCGGCGACGGCGGCCACCGCGACCGCGCCGGCGAGCCAGAGGTCGCCGTCGCCGAGCCCGAGCAGCGTCCCGAAGAGCAGCCGATCGACGCCCGCCCCGGCCTGGTAGACGTCGCTGGCGAGGATCGCGCCGAGCGCCAGCGCGCCGGTGAGCAGCAGCCCGGTCGCCGAGTCCGAGCTCGTCGCGCCGCCGCGCGTCAGGCGCGCGAGCAGCGCGGCGAAGCCGAGGCCCGCGCCGAGAGCGGCGACCGGGGCGGCGAGCCCCCAGGGGCCGGCGACGACGAGACCGGGGAACGTCGCGCTGCCGACGGCATGGGCGAAGAACGCCAGCCGGCGCAGGACGATCCACGTCCCGAGCAGCCCCCCGGCCACCGCCAGGAGGACGATCGCGAGCACCGCGCGCTGCATGAACGGCGCCGAGAGCGGGTCGCTGAGCCAGCGCATCGGACGAGCTTATCGAAAACCGTTCTCACTTAGACGAGGCCGGAATGAGCGGCAACGCGCCAACTCGAGGAAATCGCTCAAGTTCTCCTCATGGCCTGCCGATGACCCAGCAGGGGTATCGCTGTCCATGCTGCGCATCCGTCCTCAGCAGACCATGCTGTCCGGCCTCGGGGTCGCCGGAGCGGTCCTGGCGGCGGTCGTCGTGACGTACGCCCTGGCCAGCGGGATCATCTCCTACAGCCTCACGGCCGAGGAGCCGCTCGTCCCCTCGTCCGCCGCGCTCGTCCTCGGTCCGGCGAGCGCCACGAGGCTCCCGCGCGGGCCGCTCGTCCTCCCGCGCTCGGCCCGTGCGGCGCGCGCGCGCAGCGCCGCCCGCGCCGCGGGCCCGGCGGCCGCCGGTCGCAGCGGGGGCGCCAGCGGCTCGCTCAGCGCGTCGCGCGGCGGGCGCGTCCTCGGCATCCAGACGCCGGGCGGCACGCAGGGCTCCTCGACCGGTGGCAACCCGACGACCCAGCCCGTCGCGGGCATCGGCAGCCGCCCCGTCGGCGAGGCGCTCGGTGACACGACGCAGGCGGTCGGCGCGACGACCGGCTCGCTCGGCCGCGGTCTGCGGGGCGCCACCGAGGAGCTGAAGACCACGACGCACGAGCTCGTCGACACCGTCGCCGGCCGGACCGCCGCGGCGCTGCTGCGGCTGCTCGGCAATCACCCCCAGGGCTAGGGTCCTAGGCGCCGCAGCGGGCGAGCAGGAAGGCGACGGCCTCGGCCTGCAGCGCCGCGTCGTGCTGCACCGAGCGATGGTGCCCGCCCGGGACGCGGACGAGCCGGCTGCCGGCGGCGGCCTCGTGCAGTGATACCGCGTGGGCGATCGGCACGACCTCGTCGCCCTCGGCGTGCAGGAGCATGAGGTCGGGCCCGAGCGCGCGGGCCGCCGCTTCGAGGTCGATCGTCGCGAGCAGCGCCTCGAGCCCCGGGCGGTCGGCCTGCAGCTCGAAGTGCCCCGCGCGCAGGCCGGCGAGCAGCTGCTGCGGGGCGGCCGGGCAGATCGCCACGACCGCGCGCGCACCGGCGCGCCGTGCCGCCGCGAGCGCCAGGCAGCCGCCCATCGACGTCCCGCGCAGGAAGACCGGCCCGTCGCCGGGCAGCAGGCCCGCGATCGCGGCGACGTCGTCGAGCGCGCCGGCCCCGAGCGGCCCCTCGCTCGCGCCGTGGCCGCGCTGGTCGAAGGCGATCGCGGCCAGGCCGTTCGCGGCGCACGCGACCAGGAAGTCGCGGTGGTTCTCCTTGCACGACCGCGCGCCGTGGACGACCACGACGCCTCCGCGCGGCGCGCCCTCGGGCGCGGCGAGCGTGTAGGCGAGTCCGTCGTGGCGGTCGCTGCGCATGCCGAGGCCATACTCTCCGATCCTCATGGCAGCGACCCGCACCCAGCTCTCGCAGGCCTATCCGATCGGCAGCAGCATCGACGCCGACGGGCGCCTGCAGCTCGGCGGCTGCGACGCGGTCGAGCTGGCCCGCGAGTTCGGCACGCCGGTATACATCGTCTCCGAGGACGACCTGCGCGCCCGCGCCCAGACGTTCGTCGAGGCCTTCCGCGCGCGGACGAAGAACTTCGACGTCCTCTTCGCCTCCAAGGCCTTCCCGTGCACCGCGGTCTACCGCGTGCTCGCGCAGGAGGGGATCGCCTGCGACGTCGCCTCCGGCGGCGAGCTGTCGCTCGCGCTCGCCGGCGGCTTCGATCCCGCCCGGATCTACATGCACGGCAACGCGAAGTCCGAGGACGAGCTGCGCTACGCGCGCTCCGTGGGCGTCGGGCACATCGTCATCGACAATGCCGACGAGATCGACCGCCTCGAGGCCGTCATCGGCGACGGCACGCCGCAGCCGGTGCTCCTGCGCGTGACCCCGGGCGTGCGGGGCCGCACGAACGACAAGATCTCCACCGGCCAGGCGGACTCGAAGTTCGGCTTCTCGCTCGCCGACGCGCCGGCCGCGATCGCGCGCCTGCAGGACTCGAGCGCGCTCGACCTCGTCGGCCTGCACATGCACATCGGGTCCCAGCTGCTCGAGCTGCAGCCGTTTCGCGACGCGATCGAGGCGATCGCCCCGCTCGGCGACTTCGGGACGTACAACCTCGGCGGCGGGCTCGGCGTGGCGTACACCGCCGAGCTCAAGGCGCCGCGGATCACCGACTACGTCGCGGCGAAGGTCGACACCGTCAACCGCGTGCTCGGGCCGGGCAAGCGGATCCTCGACGAGCCGGGGCGCGCCCTCGTGGCGAACTCGACGGTGACGCTCTACACCGTCCAGAGCGTCAAGCGCAACGTCTCGACGTGGGTCGCCGTCGACGGCGGGATGTCCGACAACCTGCGCCCAATGCTCTACGGCTCGGTCTACGAGGCCCAGATCGCCGACCGCTTCGGCGGCGGCACGCCCTCGCGGCTGACCGGCAAGCACTGCGAGTCCGGCGACGTCATCGTCCGCGACGTCGAGCTCGCCGACCCGCGCGTCGGCGACGTCATCGTCACGCCGGCGACCGGCGCCTACGGCCACGCGATGGCGAACAACTACAACGGCGTGCCGCGCCCGCCCGTCGTCTTCGTCTCGCGCGGCGAGGCACGCCTCGTCGTCCGGCGCGAGACCTACGACGACCTCACCGCGCGCGATGTCTGAGACCCCTGCGCCCGAGCCGTTCCGGATCGGCCTGCTCGGCCACGGGACCGTCGGCGCCGCCTTCGAGACGCTGCTCGCCGACCGCGCCGACCACGTCGCGGCGATCACGGGGCTGCGCCCGCAGATCAGCGGCGTCCTGACGCGCTCGCGCGGCGACTTCGACGAGATCCTCGCGGGCTGCGACCTCGTCGTCGAGCTCATCGGGGGCCTCGAGCCGGCGCGCGACTACGTCCTGCGCGCGATGGCGGCCGGCAGGCACGTCGTCACGGCGAACAAGCAGCTGCTGAGCGTCCACGGCGAGGAGCTCTGGGCGCGGGCGCGCGAGCAGGGTGTCCAGCTGCGCTTCGAGGCGTCGGTGGCGGGCGTCGTGCCGGTCATCCGCGTCCTGCAGGAGTCGCTCGCGGGGGCGCACGTCGATCGCGACCACGGGATCGTCAACGGCACGACGAACTACATCCTCAGCGAGATGGCCCGGACCGGCTGCTCCTACGACGACGCGCTCGCCGACGCGCAGCGCCTCGGCTACGCCGAGGCCGACCCGAGCGACGACGTCAACGGCAAGGACGCGGCGGCGAAGATGGCGATCCTCGCGCGCCTGGCGTTCGACACGCCGGTCCATCTCGACCAGGTGAGCTACGAGGGCATCGAGCAGATCACCGCCGACGACATGGAGTACGCCGAGGAGCTCGGCCTCGGCCTGAAGCTCATCGGGACGGCGGAGCGCATCAACGGCGGCCTGGCGGTCCGCGTGCACCCGGCGTTCCTGTACTCCGGCCACCCGCTGGCGAGCGTCCACGGGCCGTTCAACGCCGTGACGGTCGAGTCCGAGGCGATCACGGAGATCACGATGTCGGGCCCGGGCGCGGGCGGTCCGCAGACCGCGAGTGCCGTCCTCGGCGACGTCATCAGCGCGATGATCCCGCCGGCCTCGACGCCCGAGACGACGCAGGCGCTGGAGATCGTCGACGACGTCGCGTGCTCGTTCTACCTGCACATGGAGGTCGCCGACCGGCCCGGCGTGCTGGCGTCCGTCGCGCAGGTCCTCGGCGAGCAGGGCGCGTCGATCAAGTCCGTCGTGCAGAAGGGCCTCGGCGAGCGCGCGCGGCTCGTCATGGTCGTGCACCCGATCCTCGAGTCGAAGTTCTTCGCCGCCGTGGCGCAGATCGGCGAGCTGGACTTCCTGCGCTCCCCGCCGCGCGCGATCCGCGTCATCGACGAGGAGTTCGTGTAGGGGACCGAATAGGGTCCGGGCGATGCCCGGCCTCATCGAGCGCTACCGCGACCGCCTCCCGTTCGCCGAGGGCGACCCCGTCGTCTCGCTCGGCGAGGGCAACACGCCGCTCGTCCATGCGCCGCACATCTCCGAGCTCGTCGACGCGGAGGTCTGGCTCAAGCTCGACGGGATGAACCCGACGGGCTCCTTCAAGGACCGCGGCATGACGTGCGCCGTGAGCGCGGCCGTGCGCGAGGGGGCCAAGGCCGTCATCTGCGCCTCGACCGGCAACACGGCGGCGAGCGCCGCCGCCTACGCCGCACGTTCCGGCCTGACGTGCGCGGTGATCGTGCCGGAGGGCAAGATCGCCGCCGGCAAGCTCGCCCAGGCGCTCATGCACGGCGCGCGCGTCATCGCGCTGCGCGGGAACTTCGACGAGGCGCTGATCCTCGTCCGCGCGCTGACCGAGGTGCACCCGATCGCGCTCGTGAACTCCGTCAACCACTTCCGCCTCGAGGGCCAGAAGACCGGCGCCTTCGAGATCATGGACGTCGTCGACGAGCTCGACGGGCTCTGCATCCCCGTCGGCAACGCCGGCAACATCACGGCCTACTGGAAGGGCTTCGGCGAGCTCGGCATTGCGCCGCGCCTCTTCGGCTTCCAGGCCGAGGGCGCCGCGCCGCTCGTGCTCGGGCACAAGGTCGAGCACCCCGAGACGATCGCCAGCGCGATCCGCATCGGCAACCCGGCGCGCTGGGAGGAGGCGATGGAGGCGATGACGGCGTCGCGGGGGATGGTCCGCGCCGTCTCCGACAGCCAGATCATCAGCGCCTACCGCCTGCTCGCCGCGCGCGAGGGGGTGTTCTGCGAGCCCGCGAGCGCGGCCTCCGTCGCCGGCCTGCTGCGCTACGGCGCCGACGGCGCGCGCCGCGTCGCCTGCGTGCTGACCGGGCACGGCCTGAAGGACCCGCAGACGGCGCTCGACAACGCGGGCGGCGTCATCGCCTGTGAGCCGAACCTCGCCGCCGTGGAGGAAGCCGTTCTCGGAGGCTCCTGATGCACCGCCGCCGGCTCGTGCGCGTGCCCGCCTCGTCGGCGAACCTCGGGCCGGGCTTCGACGTCTTCGCCGCGGCGCTCGCGCTGCACGTCGAGCTCGAGGTCGCCGAGACCGGCCGCTTCGCCGTCGAGACGAAGCTCGACATCGCGCGCGACCGGCGCAACCTCTGCGTCCGCGGGTTCTCGCGGCTGCACCCGCCCGACGGCTTCACGTTTCGCATCCGCTCGCAGGTGCCGCTCTCCGGCGGGCTCGGGTCCAGCGCCGCGGCCTACGTCGCCGGGCTCGTCGCGGCCGCCCACGTGCTCGAGCTCGATCCCGACCTGCTCGCGCACGCGACCGAGCTCGAGGGCCATCCCGACAACGCGGCCGCCGCGCTGCTGGGCGGCTTCGTCATCGTCACCGGCGGCGACGTCGTCCGCTTCGAGGCGCCCGACGGTCTCGAGGCGGTCATCGTCGTGCCGCGCACGGCCGTGCGCACCGCGCTCGCGCGGCGCGCCCTGCCCGACAAGGTGCCGATGGCCGACGCGAGCGCGAACATCGCCCGCGGCGCGATGCTGACGCTCGGCCTCGCGCGCAACGACCCGGCGCTCATCGGCCAGGGCCTGAAGGACCGGCTGCACCAGCCCTATCGCGCCCACCTGTTCCCGGAGTCGATGAAGCTGCTCGAGCGCGCCGCGGAGTTCGGGGCGCTCGGCGCGACGATCTCCGGCGCCGGGCCGACGGTGCTCTTCTGGACGCAGGCCGACGCGACCGGCCACGTCGTCGGCCGGCTGCGGCGCGAGGCCGAGGGCTGGGCCGACGTCCTGCGCGCGCCGTTCGAGACCCAGGGCGCCGACGTCCGCGAGCTCTAGAGACTCCTAGGCGCGGATCCGCACCGGCGCACCGTCGGGGATGCGGGCCAGCAGCCAGCGCATGTCGCGCTCGGAGGCGCGCAGGCAGCCGCTGCTGGCGGGCGTGCCGAGCGTCGCCTCGTTCGACGTGCCGTGGATCGCGAGCCGGTCGCTCGTCGTCCAGCCCTGGGGCAGGTTCGGCTGGCGGCCGGTGAGCGCCAGCGCGCAGCAGCCGTAGGGCCCGCGCGGGCCGGCGATCCGCAGCCGGTCGGTGACCGCGAAGCGGCCGGTGGGCGTCGAGGTCCCGGGCCGCCCGATCGCGACGGTGACGCGCCGCACCCGGCGGCCCTCGTGACGGACGACGAGCTCGCGCTTGGAGAGGGAGACGAGCAGCGTGTAGGGCTCGTGCAGCAGCGTCGCGCTGTCGGCCGGGATCCAGCCGGCGCGCGAGTTGGGCAGGTGATCGGACAGCACCGCCAGCCAGTCGCCACGGCGCCCGACGACCGACAGCACGCGGGCGGACTGATAGCCCGTGCGCATGCCGAGGGCCGTGACGACGCGCCCGCCGGGGCTCGCGCGCAGCTGCGTCCGGCGCGCGAGCTGGGCGCCGAACGGCGGCCGCGGCGGCGGCGCGGGGCGCGGCGCCGTGGCGCGCGGCGGCGGGACGACGCGCACCGGCGGCGTCGTGGTGGCGGGCGTCGCGCCCTCCTCGCGGCCGGGGGAGAGCAGCACGACCGCGGCGATGCAGGCGAGGGCCGCCGCGGCCCCGGCGAGCGCGACGAGCGCGCGCCGCGACACTACGCGGCCTCGATCAGCGCCTTCAGGCGCGCCCGCGGCTCGGGCTGCTTCAGCCGCCGCAGCAGCTCGTCGGCGAGGGCGAGGTAGTCGGCGCCGAGGTCGGGGCGGTGATCGAGGATCGATTTCGCGAGCTCGGCGGCCTCGGCGTAGGCGATCGACGCGCGGATCGTCGTGTCCAGCAGCTTGTTGCCGACGTGCTTGCGCAGCGTCTCGTAGGCCTCGCGGCTGTGGCGCGTGCGCATGTCGGCGATGTTGAAGACGACGCCGAGCCAGCCGAGGTCGGGGTTCAGCCCGTCGCGGGCGAGCTCGATGACCTCGAGCGCCTGCTCGACGCCCTGCAGGGCGAAGTACTGCGCCTCGGTCGTCAGCAGCGCCTGGTCGGCGGCGACGAGCGCGTTGACGGTCAGCAGCCCGAGCGACGGCGGGCAGTCGAGGAGGATGAGGTCGTACTGCGCCTTGACGGGCTTCAGCGCGCGCTTGAGCGTCAGCTCGCGGCCCATCTTGCCGGCGAGCATGAGCTCGGTCTCGGCGAGCGCGAGGTTCGCCGGGATGACGTCGTCATGGATCGCCTCGACGGCGGGCGCGCGGCCGGCGAGGACGTCGACGATCGTCGGGGCGGCCTCGGGATCGACGTCGAAGTAGTCCGACAGGTTGCCCTGCGGATCGAGATCGACGGCGAGGACGCGGAGCCCGATGCGGCGAAAGACGTCCGTCAGCGTGCGAACGGACGTCGTCTTGCCGGTTCCTCCCTTCTGGGAGAGGACTGCGATCGTGGTGGCGCCCAAGGGCGCTGATGCTACTCGGCCGCTGCTGCGGCTCCGGCGACAGCCGCGACGCGCGCCGCGAAATGCAGCCGGTAGCGCCCGATGACGATCTCGTCACCGTCGCTGAGCAGGTGCGAGACGATGCGCTCGCCGTTGACGAACACGCCGTTGAGGCTGCGGTCGTCGAGCACGCGGATGCCCTCGGGCTCCGTGACGAGCACGGCGTGCCGGCGCGAGACGGTCGGATCCTCGAAGCGCAGGTCGGCGGAGAGGCTGCGGCCGATGCGCATGCTGTCGCTCGTCATCTCGACGATGCGGATCGTTCCCGTGTCGTGGAAGACGAGGTAGTGCCCCGGATCGCCGATGAGCTCGCTCGCTGCCTGGAGGAGGGCGTCACCGTCGGCTGAGGCGTCGCCCGGTTCCGCGCGCTTGAAGCGGGCACCTCCGACCGTCGTCCCAGTAAGTCCCGATGCAAGTGACTCCATGGCCCGGCACTCCCTTTCGCCAGCGTTACAGGGGTGGTCCGCCGGCTCCCTCGGCTTGTGCGGATGTTAACAAGCGCGTCAAGGGGCCGAGGGCCAGCCGTCTACCCATGGTCGCGGGCGTGCTAAACGCTCGCTCAAGAGCAGGAGAGCCCGCGGGCGCGACGAACCACGCAGCCATGCCACGAGCCGTCGTGACGATCGATGAGCACGATCTCGAGCGTGCGCTGCTGCGCAAGAGCGTCGGCACCCTTGCGAGCGAGACGCAACGCTGCGCCGACTGCGGGCGGACGCCGCTCATCGGCGAGACCGCCTACCGCTACGAACGCGGCGAGACCGTCTGCGAGCTCTGCCGCCCGCTGCGCCGCGGCGCGCCGCTGCGCAGCGAGCCCGTGCGCAACAGCGAGGCCGGGCTCGCGGTCCGCATCCACCGCATCGGCGCGACGTCGCCACCCCCGGCCGTCCCCGAGTAGATTGGCGGGCGATGGAGCCCGTCACCCTCACGACGACGATCGCCAAGCCGCGCGAAGAGGTGTTCGAATACCTCGCCGACGTCGCCAACCACCAGGAGTTCACCGATCACTGCCTGACCGATTGGCACCTCACCCGTGAGGACTCCTACGGCAAGGGCGCCGGCGCGCGCTTCAGGGTGAAATCGCGCTTCGACCGCTTCTCCTACGGCGACCTCACATTCGCCGACGTCCGGCCGCCGGAGCTCATCGTCGGGACCGGGCGCGCGGGCCGCTTCAACCGCGTGCACACCCGCAGCGAGTGGCGCCTGGAGGACGCGGGCGGCGGCCGGACGAACGTCACCTTCGTCACGCAGACCGAGCCCGCGACGCAGTCCGACCGGCTCATGGAGAAGTTCCTCCGCGCCCCCGCGGCGACGACCCGCTGCCACACCCGGGCGCTCGAGCGGCTGCGCTCGATCCTCGAGGCCGGGGAGCAGCGCGGCGCCAGGACGACGCTCTCCGGTGGGGCGCGCAAGCCTGCGACCGGCTTCAGGCTGTAGATTTCCCGCCGCCCGTGCCTCGCCTTCGCCGCCCGCTCGCCATCCTCGCCGCGCTGCTCGCCAGCGGCGGTCTCGCGGCGTGCGGCAACCACCCCGACGAGAACGCGAGCGTCGTGCGTGCCGAGACCGAGGGCCTGTACCTCGACATCGGCGACCTGAAGTACCAGGTGCAGGTCTCGCGCCAGCTCAACCCCGACGACGTCCAGGACAGGGCGTACCTCGAGGGCCTTTCCGCCGCCGACCGCGTGCTCAAGCCCGACCAGGTCTGGTTCGGCGTGTTCATGCGCGTCCAGAACGAGACGAACACCGGGCAGTTGCCGGCCAACGACATCCAGATCGTCGACACGCAGGACGACATCTTCCGTCCCGTCCCGCTGAACCCGACGAACCCGTTCGCCTACCGCTCCGACGCCGCGGTCCCCGCGAACGACACCGTGCCGCTGCGCGACACGCCCGCCTTCGACACGCCGATCCGCGGCTCGCTCATCCTCTTCAAGCTCACGCTCACGTCGCTCGGCAACCGCCCCCTCGAGCTGAAGGTCCAGAGCCGCACGGGTCGCCAGCAGCTGGGGATCATCGACCTCGACGTGTAGCGGGCGCTGCCGTCAGCGGGTCGCCTTGAGTCCCGCGACGAGCACCTGCTTGGCGACCGGCGCGGCGGTGTCGCCGCCGGCGCCCGCCTCGACGAGCAGCACGCCGACCGCGATCCGGGGCGCCGCGGCGGGGGCGTAGGCCGAGAACCAGGCGTCGGTGTCGGTCGGGTCGTTGGGCAGCGGCGGCGGGCACTCGGGCACCTCGGGGCTCGGGATGCAGTCCTGCTGGACGGTCTCGCGCAGCTCGGCGGTGCCGGTCTTGCCGGCTACCCGGACGCCGGTGATCTGCGCGGCCTTGCCGGTGCCCTCGTTGACGACGGCCTCCATGAGGCGCCCGACCTGGCGCGCGACGCTCTCCGGGATCGTCTGCCTGCGCGGGGTGCTCGACCGGCGCTCGAGCGTCAGCTTGGGCCGCCGGCCGCGGCCGGCGATCGTCGCGGCGACGAGCGCCATCTGCAGCGCGGTCGCCTGGACGCGCCCCTGCCCGATCGCCGAGGAGGCGACCGCGAGGCTGTCGCCGATCTCCCCGGCCGGCGGGATCGTGCTCGTCGCGGCACCCGGGATGCCGAGGTCCTCGTTGAACCCGAACGCCTCGGCGGTCTTGACGAGCCGGTCGGGGCCCAGCCGGGCGCCGAGCGGCGCGAACACCGAGTTGCAGGACTCGGCGAAGGCGTTGCGCAGCGATCCGCCGCAGGCCTCGCCGTTGGCGTTCTCGAGGTCGCGGCCCTCGATCGTCGCCTTCGTCTCGACGGGATAGACGGAGTGCGGCCCCGCGAGCTTCGCCTGCAGGACGCCCGTGAGCGTGACGATCTTGAACGTCGAGCCGGGCGGCTGCAGCCCCGAGAAGGCGATCCCCGACAGCGCGAGGATCTCGCCGGTCCGCGGGCGGACGGCCGCGACACCGCCGAGGCGCGCGCCCTTGGCCAGCACCGCGGCGCGCTGCACGTCGGGGTCGATCGACGTCCGCACGGCCGCCGACGTGCGCGCGATGCTCGATGCGAGCGTGCGGCCGCCGGCCTGCAGGACGCCGCCGGGACGCCCGGCGAGCTTCTCGTCGAACACGCGCTCGAGGCCGGAGATCCCGACGCGTGCGTCGTCGGGGAAGCCGAGCGCCCGCAGCGCCTCGACGCGCTCGACCGGCGCAGGGCCGAGCTCGCCGACGATCGAGCCCGCGACGTCCGCGATCGGCGACGTCCGGTCGGGGCCCTGCGCCAGCGGCGTTCCGTCGCGCGCGAGCAGGTCCGCGCGCCGCGGCAGCTGCATGTGGCGCTCGAGCGTCTCGCCGCGCCGCACGCCGGGGAAGGTGAGGTTCGCGGTCCAGTCGATGCGGGCCGCGTCGTCCTTGCCGGCGAACGGCAGCCGCAGGGTGCCGCGCACCGGCCCGAAGACCCGCGTCGAGATCGTCATCGGCACGCTGACGACGCCGTCGACCGGCTTGCCGGCCTTGCCGGGAAGCAGCCGGACGGTCGTCGCCGTGGCCGCCGCGGACTTGTACTGCGCGATGAACTTCGCCAGCGGCGTCGCGCGCCGGGCCGCGCTCGTGAGCTCGGCGTGCATCGCCGGGTAGTCCGCGCGCGCCCAGGCGGCGGCGAAGGCCTCGGCGTGGACCTGTTCGGCAGGACGGCCCCCGGTCAGCAGGGTCACGAGCGCGACGGCGGCGAAGGTCACGGCGACCGCGGTTGCGATGATCACCCACGGGGAAGCAGGGGACCGGCGCGCGCGTGACGAAGCGGGTGACATGGGCACGAACTATGGCCTGCCCGCGGACGGCAACCCGCAACTGAGAATCAAGTGACAACGATCGACTTCATCATCCTCGCCTTCGCCGCGTTCTTCGCGCTCGTCGGCTTCGCGCGGGGATTTCTCATCGGCGCGCTGTCGCTGGCGGGCTTCGCGGCCGGCGCCTACCTCGGGACGCGCTTCGGTCCCCAGCTCCTGCACGACGGCCACCAGTCGCCCTACGCGCCGCTCTTCGGCCTGCTCGGCGCGCTCATCGGCGGGACGATCATCTCGGCCGGCGCCGAGGGCATCGCAGGCGCCGTGCGCGGGGCGATGGTGTCGCCGGTGCTGCGGACGATCGACGGGCTCGCCGGCAGCGTGCTGGCGATCGCGCTCGCGCTCGGGATCGCCTGGCTGCTGAGCGTCATCGTGCTGCAGACCCCCGGCGTGCGCCAGTACCGCCGCGACATCCAGCGCTCCGCGATCCTCAAGCAGCTCAACGCGATCCTGCCCGCGGAATCCGTCCTCAAGGCGCTCGCGCGCTTCGACCCGTTCCCGCGCGTCACCGGTCCCGAGGCCAACGTCCCGCCGCCGAAGGGCTCGGTCGTCCGCGACCCGGACATCGACGGCGCCGGCAACTCCGTCGTGCAGATCCTCGGCAACGCCTGCGGCCTCGGCGTGGCGGGCTCGGGCTGGGTCGCGGCGCCCGGGGTCGTCGTGACGAACGCGCACGTCGTCGCCGGCCAGCAGCAGGGCGACACCGTCGTGCGGACGCGCGGCGGCGAGCGCTACGCCGCGACGGCGATCGGATTCGACTCGCGCAACGACGTCGCCGTGCTGCGCGTGGCCGACCTGCCCGCCCGCGCGCTGCGCTACTCCCGCGCGGTGAAGGTCCGCGAGCCCGGGGCCGTCCTGGGCTACCCGCTCGCCGGGCCGTTCCGCGCCCGCGCGACGCGCATCGGGCCGACCAATGTCGTCCTCACGCAGGACGCCTACGGGCGCCGGCTCGTGCGCCGCAAGATCACGTCGTTTCGCGGCAACGTCCAGCCCGGCAACTCCGGCGGGCCGATCGTCGACGTCGCCGGACGGGTCGCGGCGACGGTCTTCGCGAAGTCGACGAGCGGCGGTCCCTCGGGTGGCTTCGCGATCCCCAACGACGTCGTCCGCAAGGAGCTGCGCCGGGCGTCGGGCCCGGTCTCCACCGGGTCCTGCGCCGGCTGATCGCAGGGGCGTTCGCGTTAAGCCAGGCGGGAGTCTCATCGCGATGGCGCTACCCTGCCGCCGATGTCCAAGACACTCGTCATCGCCGAGAAGCCCTCCGTCGGGCGCGACCTCGCTCGCGTCCTGCCCGGGCCGTTCGCCAAGCACGAGGGCTTCCTCGAGGGGCCCGAGCACGTGCTGAC
>DATJEE010000176.1:0-4583 GCA_035496995.1 Solirubrobacteraceae bacterium
CGTCTCCTCCATACGATCCGCGGCGCAGGCTACGTTCTTCGCGCCTAGGCAGATGCCCATCCGCTGGCGGCTCGCCGGCGGATCCGCACTGCTGACGCTCGTGATCCTGTGCGGCTTCGCGGGCGCCGTCGGCGGGCTGACCTCCAAGCGCATCTACCAGGACTTCGACGAGCAGGTCAACAGCGCCGCGAACGTCCTCGGCGCGCGGCTGCACTACGACACCTACGACGCGGACCTGCGCACCGGCCGCTACCACCTCGTCGGCGTCACGCCCGACCTCGACGGCTTCACGCCCGGCAGCGGCACGGTCATCCGCATCGTCAACGCCCAGGGCTACGTCTTCAACAGCACCGAGCGGTCCCGCAACCTCGGCCCGCCGGCGAACCACACGGTCGAGAAGGACGGCTTCCGCATCGAGACGCGCGTCCTGCCGCAGACCGTCGACGCCCTCCCGCCGTACCGCTTCTTCGTCCAGTACGCGCGCCCGCTGGCGCCCGTCGAGGCGACCGTCGCGCGGCTGCGCGTCTTCCTCATCATCGGCGTGCTCAGCGGGGCCGGCCTCGCGCTGCTCGCCGGGCTCATGGTCGCCCGCCGCGCGATGGCCCCGATCGCCGAGCTCACCGCGACCGCGCGCAAGATCGAGCGCACGCGCGACACCGCCCAGCAGATCCCGAACGTCGAGGCCGACGACGAGGTCGCCGAGCTTGCGCGGACGCTCAGCGGCATGCTCCAGGCGCTCGATGCCTCGCGCGCGGAGACCGAGGGCGCCCTTGCGCGCCAGCGCGAGTTCGTCGCCGACGCCTCGCACGAGCTGCGCACGCCGCTGACGAGCGTCCTCGCGAACCTCGAGCTGCTCGCCGAGTCGCTCGACGGCGAGCAGCGGGAGGCCGCGCACTCGGCGCTGCGCTCCTCGCGGCGCATGCGCCGGCTCGTCGCCGACCTGCTCCTGCTCGCCCGCCACGACGCCGCGCGCCGCGCCCCGCACACGCCGACCGATGTCGGCCAGATCCTCGTCGAGGCGTCGGCCGAGGTCGGCGCGATCGCGCACGAGCACGAGCTCTCGATCGACTCCAACCGCGCGATCGTCGACGGCGCCCGCGACGAGCTGCACCGCCTCGCGCTGAACCTCATGGAGAACGCGATCCGCCACACGCCGCCGGGGACGCACGTCCACGCGGCGGTCGAGCGCGTCGACGGCGCGGTGCGCCTGACGGTCGAGGACGACGGCCCCGGCATCCCGGCCGACCTGCGCGAGCGCGTGTTCGAGCGCTTCGTCCGCGGCGTCGGCGACCGCGGCGGCTCGTCGGGGCACGGGCTCTCGATCGTCCAGGCGGTCGCCGGCTCGCACGGCGGCTCGGTCTCGATCGAGTCGCCGACGATGAACGGCGCCGGGCGCCCGCACGGTACGCGCTTCGAGGTCGTGCTCCCGCTGTCGGCGACCGCCGAGCAGCCCGGGCCCGTCGGCAGCGCCGCGACATAGACTCAGGCTCAGCTGAAGTTCGCGCCGAGCCCGCCGATCACGGTGGGCATGGCGGCATCACCCGCATTTGCCCCAGAGCACGTAGCCGAATCCCTCCCAGTCGTGACGCGGCGTCCGGTCCTCGACCGGACGCTGCGAACGGTCGGCTACGAGCTCGTCTTCCACGAGCGCAGCAGCGCCGCACCGACCTGGCCGGCGGACCTCGTCGCCGGGCGCCATCCCGCCTACGTCGACGTCACGCCCGACCATCTGCTCGACGATCCGCTGCCGCTCGACCCCGCCGCCGTCGTCCTCGAGCTCGCCGCGGGCGGTCCCGTCGACGACCGCCTGATCGAGCGCGTGCGCCGGCTGCGCGCCCAGGGCTTCCGCGTCGTCCTGCGCGACGCCGGCGGCCGGCCCGGCCCCGAGCCGCTGCTCGACCACGTCGACACCGTCAAGCTCGACGTCCTGCGCCTCGGCCACCACGAGACGCTCGCGGAGCTCGAGCGCATGCGCCGCCCCGGCCGGCGCATGATCGTCGAGGGCGTCGACAGCGAGGACGCCTTCGAGGTCTTCCGCGACGCCGGCTTCGACCTCTTCCAGGGCCTCTTCTACGAGCGCCCGACGTTCGCCCCCGGCGTGACGATGCCGGTCGGCCACGGGGCGGCGCTCGGCGCGCTCTGCCAGCTGCAGCTGCGCGGCGGCGACTTCGACGCCCTCGAGCAGATCATCAAGCGCGACGTCGCGCTGACCTACCGCCTCCTGCGTCACGTCAACTCGGCCTTCGTCGGGCTGCCCCGCACCGTCGGCTCGATCCGCGAGGCGCTGATGCTGCTCGGCACGCGCTCGGTGCGCCAGTGGGCCGTCGCGCTCGTGCTCTCGGGCCTGGAGCAGCGCCCGCACGCCCTGCTGTCGGCGGCGCTCGTCCGCGCCCGCACGTGCGAGCTGATCCTCGAGCCCTACGACGACGAGATCGCGTCGCACGGCTTCACGGCCGGCATGTTCTCGCTCCTCGACGCCGTCCTCGGCGCGCCGATGGAGCAGATTCTCAACGACCTGCCGCTGTCGTCGGAGATCGCGCTGGCGATCACGGCGCACGAGGGCGTCGCCGGGAAGGCGCTGGCGAAGACGATCGCCTTCGAGCGCGGCGAGTTCGACTCCCCGGTGCTCGCCGGTCACGCGCGCGGGGCGATCTCGCTCGCCTACAGCGACGCCGTGCGCTGGGCCGACTCGCTCGTGTAGCCCGCTGGGTTTGATCGCGGGCGCCGCGAGCGGGATGCTTGCGCTCGTCCACCGCAGGGGAAGCGATGACCGACATGCGCAGCAGGGCCTCCGCCGCCCGCGCCGGGATGCTGGCGCTCGCCATCGCGATGCTGGCGCCGGCACAGGCGCCGGCCGCAGAGAAGTACGTCGCGCTCGGTGATTCGTACTCGTCCGGGACCGGGACGCGCTCCTACGACTTCGACCCCTCGTGCGAGCGCGGCAGCTTCGCCTACCCGGCGCTCGTCGTCGCGCGGCGCCCGGGTCTCGAGCTCGCGGACTTCGCGTGCGGCGGCGCGACGACGGGCGACGTGCTCAGCGACCAGGTCACGGCCGTCGACGCCACGGCGCGGTGGGTGACGATCACCATCGGCGGCAACGACCTGAACTTCTCGGGCATCGTGCGCAAGTGCGCGACGCCGCGCTCGGACGCCCCCTGCAAGGGCAAGATCAAGCGGGCCGAGGCCCAGATCCGCGGCGATCTGCCCGGCAGGCTCGACGCCGTCTACCGCGAGATCCGCCGCCGCGCGCCGGCGGCGACGGTCATCGTCCTGGGCTACCCGCATCTGTTCCGCGGCGAGGACTGCAACGCGGCGACGTTCTTCTCCCCGCGCGAGATGCGATGGCTCAACGACACCGCCGACCTCCTGCGCGACACGATGCGCGAGCGCGTCGCGGCCGCCGGTCCGGGGTTCGTCTTCGAGGACGCGATCCCCGCCTTCCGCGGCCACGAGGTGTGCGCGAAGACCGAGTGGCTCAACGGCCTCTCCAAGCCGACGGGCAACAGCTATCACCCCAACCGCGCCGGGCACGCCGGCGGCTACGCGCCGCTCGTCCTGGACGCGATGGCCCACGCGCCCCCGCCGGTGGGCGATCGCCTGAGCGACGACGCGCGGCTCGTCGCCGCCGACGACGGGTTCCTGCGCTCGGCCGACGGCCGCTACCGCCTCGTCATGCAGCGCGACGGCAACCTCGTGCTCTACGGCCCGAGCGGCCGTGCGCTGTGGGCGACGAGCACGGTCGGGCGCGGGGCCGATCACGTCCGGATGCAGCGCGACGGCAACTTCGTCATGTACGACGCCCAGGAGCACCCGCTGTGGTCCAGCGGCACGGCCGGGCACCCGAACGCGTTCGTCATCGTCCAGAACGACGGCAACGTCGTGATCTACGCCGGCGGCCGGGCGCTCTGGTCGACCGGAACGGCCGGGCAGACGTGAGCGCGGGCGGATCGCGCGCCTCGGTCCGCGTCGAGCGCCGGGGGCCCGTCACGACCGTCGTCCTGTCGCGGCCCGAGGTCTCCAATGCCGTCGACCGCGAGACGGCGCTCGAGCTCGCCGACGCGTTCCGGGCCTTCGACGCCGACGCCGACGCGCTCGCGGCGGTGCTCTGCGCCGACGGCCCGAACTTCTGCGCCGGCGCCGACCTCAAGCGCGTCGCGGCGGGCGACCCCAACCGCGTCGAGCCCGATGGCGACGGGCCGATGGGCCCGAGCCGGATGCTGCTCTCCAAGCCCGTCGTCGCGGCGATCTGCGGGCACGCCGTCGCGGGCGGCTTGGAGCTCGCGCTCTGGTGCGACCTGCGCGTCGCCGACGAGGACGCCGTCCTCGGCGTGTTCTGCCGCCGCTGGGGCGTGCCGCTGATCGACGGCGGCACCGTCCGCCTGCCGCGGCTGATCGGGCTGAGCCGCGCGCTCGACCTGATCCTCACCGGCCGCGCCGCCGGCGCCCGCGAGGCGCTGGAGATCGGGCTCGTCAACCGCGTCGTGCCGAACGGGACCTGCCGCGCCGCGGCCGAGGAGCTCGCGCTGGCGCTCACGCGCTTCCCGCAGACCTGCCTGCGCCACGACCGGCTGTCGGCGTACGAG
>DATJEE010000177.1:0-13373 GCA_035496995.1 Solirubrobacteraceae bacterium
TCGACGTGCCGGGCGGCGGCGGCCGCCGTCGCGTCGCTGATGCCGAAGTAGCGGTTGATGACGACCTTCGCCGGGGCCAGGACGAACGGGAAGATCCGGCGCTCCCAGCGCGGCACGCCGGTGAGGTTCCAGGGCGCGAAGCGGCGGGCGTCCTTGAAGACCTCGTGGTAGAGCCACAGGCGGCCCTCGGGCCCGAGCACCGTGTCGAAGCGCAGCTCGAGCGCCTCGACCTCGGCGCGCGCGGCGGGGTCGGCGGGGTACAGGCGCCGGTCCTCGGGAAGCTGCTCGTCGGCGTGGCGCAGGATCGCCGAGGACTGATCGAAGACCCCGTCGGGCGTCCGCAGCACCGGCGCCGTCGTGCCGCCGCCCGCGCGCCTGGCCGCGAACGCGTGGATGATCTGGATGTGGCGCTTCTCCGTGTAGTCCACGCCGGCGCGATCGAGCGCCCAGCGGGCCTTCTCGCAGAAGTGGCTGATGGGGATCGTGACGAGGATCGACTCGGCTGCGGTGGACCTGGGCATCGCCGACAATCTAGACAGGCCTCCGTCCTGGCATGCTGGCGCGGTGCTCGAGCCGCTGCGCACCGTCACCGCCACCCGCTACGTCGCCGCGCTGCGCGAGGGCGGGTCGCTGCCCGGCCTCGTCGAGGCCGACGATCTCGGGATGTACGTCACGAAGTTCCGCGGCGCCGGCCAGGGCGAGGGCGCGCTCGTCGCGGAGGTCGTCGCCGGTGAGCTCGCCCGGGCGATCGGGCTGCCGGTGCCCGAGCTCGTCGTCGTCGACGTCGCGCCCGAGCTCGGCCATGCGGAGCCCGATCCCGAGATCCAGGAGCTGCTCGCGGCGAGCCCGGGCCTGAACCTCGGCATGGACTTCCTCCCCGGCTCGCTGCCGTTCACGCTGCCGTCCGATCCGCCGATCGACCCCGCGCTGGCGGCCGACATCGTCTGGTTCGACGCGCTCGTGACGAACGTCGACCGCACGCACCGCAACCCGAACCTCCTGCTCTGGCACGGGCGCACGTGGCTCATCGACCACGGCGCCGCGTTCTTTCGCCAGCACGCCGGCAAGCCGCTGCAGCTGACGGCCTACGAGAGCGTCCCGATGCTCACCGAGCACGTCCTGCTGCCGGTCGCGGGGTCGATCGCGGAGGCCGACGAGCGCCTCGCGTCTCGCGCGCTCGCCGCCGCCGGCCAGGCGATCGCCATGGTTCCGCCGAGCTGGCTCGGCGCCAACCCCACCTCGCGCCGCGCCGACTTCGCGGCGTTCCTCACCCAGCGGCTCGCGCGGCCGCGCGCCTTCGTCGAGGAGATCGAACGTGCCCGCGGCTGACGCCGGCGTGCGCCACCCGTTCGCCTACGCGCTGCTGCGCGTCGTCCCGCGCGCCGACCGCGGGGAGCGGCTGAACGTCGCGATCGTCCTCTACAGCCGCCGGCACGACTTCCTCGACATGCGCGCGCACCTCGACGGGCAGCGCCTCGCCGCGCTCGACCCGGAGCTCGACCCCGAGCCCGTGCGCGCGCGGCTGGACGCCCTGCGCAGCGTCGTCTGCGGCGAGCCCGAGGGCGGCGCGCTGGCGGCGCTGGAACCCTCGGAGCGCTTCGGCTGGATCGTCGCCCCGGCCTCGACGATCCTGCAGCCCTCCGAGGTCCACACCGGCCTCACGGCCGACCCGGCGCAGACGCTCGAGCGCCTCTTCGCCACGCTCGTGCGGTAAGCCTGAACGCAACCTGACAACCACGGGCCGTGAACGTTGTTCACGCCAAAGTCACGTCCAGATGAACATGGGGTTGCAGATGGACGCGCTGCGCACCGGGACGCCGTTTGCCCATCGCGTCGCCGAGCACGCCGCCAGCGGCGCGCTGCGCGACCTGCTCGAGCACCACCGCCTCTCCTACGCCCCCGAGCCCCTGTCGGAGGGCGCGATCTTCGGCCTCTCCGGGGCGCTCGCCCTGCGCGCGCGCATCGCCCCCAACGCGCTGCCGGCGATCGACATCGAGGGCCGTGCCGCATCCATCGAGGGCGAGCTGTGCAGCCACCTCGGGATCACCGCCGACTGGTGCACGACCGACGACCCCGCCGAGGCCTGGCAGCAGCTGCGCACCGAGCTGCTGGCCGGCCGCCCGGCGCTCGTGCGCGCCGACCGCGGCGAGCTGGACTACCGCGGCGACGGGCCCCACGACACGCGCCACGCGATCGTCGTGACGGGCCATGACGCCGACGACGGCATCGTCTGGGTCGCCGACCAGGCCTTTCCCGAGCCCCAGCGCTGCACGCTTGCCGCGCTCGCGCGCGCCCGCGCATCGTCCGGCTGGCCCGAGCCCTCGCGCCACGGCCTGCTGCGCCTGCGGCCCGCGTCGCGGCGCCTCGCCGATCCATATGCGGCCGTCTGGGCGGCGCTGCAGCGGACGGTCGGCAACATGCGCACCCCGCCGAGCAGCGACCACCCGCACGTGCGCAGCGGCCTCGGCGCGATCGACGCCGTCGCCGCCGCCTGGCCGGCGCTGCCCGCGATGACCGGCGAGCGGCTGGGCCAGACGCTCGGCGCCCTGCGCTTCCGCATCCGCGACGGCGGCGCCGGCGGCGCGCTGTACCGGTCGCTGCAGGCGCGCTTCCTGCACGACGCCGCGGCGCTGCTCGGATCGGCCCGGCTGGGGCAGGCGGCGCTCGTCTGCGACGACCTCTCCGATGCCTGGCGCGCCCTCGCCGGCGCGCTCGACATCGAGGATGCGGACGTCGCCCATCAGGTCGCCGCGCCGTGGGTCCGGCGCGTCCAGCGCCTCGAGCATCGCCACGTCGAGGCGCTCGAGGCGCAGTTGCGCGCCCGTCGCGCATCGGCGGCGTAGCGTCAACAAAGTCGCCGCCGGACCGAGTTTCGCGCGCGCGTCGCCTAGCATCGTAGGCCGATGCGTGACTACTCCTCAGCCATTCGCGACCACGTCGTCCTCTTCGACGGCGGTATGGGCGCGACCCTCGAGCAGTTCGATCTGTCGCTCGAGCACGACTACAAGCTGCCCGGGCGCGCCCACGAGGCGCTCGTCCTCAACCGCCCCGACGTCATCGAGGGCGTGCACCATTCCTTCGTCGAGGCCGGCGCCGAAGTGGTCCAGACGGACACCTTCCAGGCCAGCCGCCTGAAGCTCGACGAGTGGGGCCTCGGCGAGGCGACCGTCGAGATCAACCGCAAGGCCGCCGAGATCGCGCGCCGCGCCGCGGGCGAGCAGCGCTTCGTCGCCGGCTCCGTCGGCCCGACGGGCTATCTGCCCGCGTCCGACGACCCGACGCTCGGCAACATCTCCTTTCGCACGCTCGCCGACGGGTTCGCCGAGCAGTGCCGCGGCCTGATCGAGGGCGGCGTCGACGTCATCCTCATCGAGACCGCGCAGGACATCCTCGAGGTCAAGGCCGCCGTCTTCGGCGCCCGCGAGGCGATGAAGCTCGCCGGCCGCGAGGTCCCGATCCAGACGCAGGTCTCGCTGCTGCCCAACGGCGGCAAGATGCTGCTCGGCACAGACATCTCCGCCGTCCTCGCGACGCTCGAGGCGCTGGACGTCACCGCGATCGGCCTGAACTGCTCGACCGGCCCGGAGGACATGCGCGACGCGATCCGCTTCCTCGGCGAGTTCTCGCCGCTGCCGATCGCGTGCATCCCGAACGCCGGCATCCCGATCCAGGGCCACGACGGCGAGACGATCTTCCCCGAGGGACCGGAGACCTTCTCCAAGACGCTCATCGACTTCGTCGAGCGCTACGGGGTCGCGATCGTCGGCGGCTGCTGCGGCACGACGCCCGACCACATCCGCGCGCTCGCCGACAGCCTCAAGGGCCGCAGCGTGCAGCCTCGCCCGGCGCCGCGCCCCGTCCACGTCAGCTCGATGATCACCGCGACGCCGCTCGTCCAGGAGCCGCGCCCGACGATGGTCGGCGAGCGCGTGAACTCACAGGGCTCGCGCAAGGCGAAGGAGATGCTCCTCACCGACGACTACGACGGCCTCAACCAGATCGCCGAGGACCAGGTCGAGGGCGGCGCGCACGTCCTCGACCTCTGCGTCGCGCTCGTCGAGCGTGACGACGAGGACGAGCAGATGCGCCGCGTCGTCGAGCGCGTCTCGCTGTCGCAGCCGGCGCCGATCCAGGTCGACTCGACCGAGCCCGGCGTGATCCAGGCCGCGCTCGAGCAGATCCCGGGCCGCGCGATCGTCAACTCCATCAACCTCGAGGCCGGCCGCGACAAGCTCGACAAGGTCGTGCCGCTCGCGCTGAGCCACGGCGCCTGCCTCATCGCGCTGACGATCGACGAGGTCGGGATGGCGAAGACGGCCGCGCGCAAGCTCGAGATCGCGCAGCGCCTCAAGGAGCTCTGCTGCGACGAGCACGGCCTCGACCCCGCGGCGCTGATCTTCGACTGCCTGACGTTCACGCTGACGACCGGCGACGAGGAATGGCGCCCGTCGGCCGTCGAGACGATCGAGGGCATCCGGCTCATCAAGGAGCACATCCCGCAGGTCAAGACGTCGCTCGGCGTCTCGAACGTCTCCTTCGGCGTCGCGCCGCGCGCGCGGGCGGTCTTGAACTCGACCTTCCTGCACCACTGCGTGCAGGCGGGCCTGGACCTCGCGATGGTCAACCCGAACCACATCACGCCGTACGGGGAGATCAACGAGGAGGAGCGCAAGCTCGCCGACGACCTCGTCTTCAACACCCGCGAGGACGCGCTCGAGCTCTTCATCGCGCACTTCGAGTCGAGCTCCGCCGAGGCCGAGGACGAGAAGGCCGACCCGACCGCCGGGATGGAGCCCGAGGAGGCGCTGCACTTCCACATCCTGCGCCGCAAGAAGGAGGGCGTCGAGGACTGGGTCGAGCGCTCGGTCGAGAAGATCGGCGCCGTCCCGACGCTCAACGAGGTGCTGCTGCCGGCGATGAAGGAGGTCGGCGACCTCTTCGGCTCCGGTGAGCTGATCCTGCCGTTCGTCCTGCAGTCGGCGACGGTCATGAAGCGCGCGGTCGCCAAGCTCGAGGAGTACCTCGACAAGGTCGAGGGCTACACGAAGGGGACCGTCGTCATCGCGACGGTCTTCGGCGACGTGCACGACATCGGCAAGTCGCTCGTCAACACGATCCTCACGAACAACGGCTACACCGTCGTCGACCTCGGCAAGCAGGTGCCGATCTCGACGATCCTCGAGGCCGCGCAGGAGCACAGCGCGACGGCGATCGGCCTCAGCGCGCTGCTCGTCTCGACGTCCAAGCAGATGCCGCTGTGCATCGAGGAGCTGCACTCCAAGGAGCTCCCGTTCCCCGTGCTGATCGGCGGCGCGGCGATCAACCGCGACTTCGGGCTGCGCGCGAACTACCCGAAGGGCAAGGCCTCCGACGAGATGTACGAGCCGGGCGTCTTCTACTGCAAGGACGCCTTCGAGGGTCTGAACAAGATGGACCAGATCATCGACGAGGAGGCGCGGGCGGCGCTCGTGGCCAAGACGCGCGCGGCGGCCGAGCACTTCCGCCTGCACGGCAAGGAGCAGGTGGCGCTCGTCACCGACGACGACAGCGTGCGCTCGGAGGCCAGGACGGACGTCCCGGTCCCCGAGCCGCCGTTCTGGGGCGCGCGCGAGATCCCCGTGCCGCTGCAGGAGATCTTCCCGCACCTCGACACGCACGTGCTCTTCAAGCTGCACTGGGGCGGGCGCGGCGTGAAGGGCGAGAAGTGGCGCGCGCTCGTCGACGAGGACTTCCAGCCGCGCCTGGAGCGGATGTGGCGCGACCAGGACTACCTGCACCCGCGCGCCCGCCTGGGCTACTTCCCGTGCTACAGCGAGGGCAACGAGATCGTCGTGCTCGATCCCGACGACCGCGAGACGGTCCTCGAGCGGCTCGTGTTCCCGCGCCAGCCCGGGCACTCGCGCATCTGCCTCGCGGACTTCTTCCGCTCGAAGGAGAGCGGCGAGCTCGACGTCGTCGCGCTGCAGGCCGTGACCGTCGGGCCCGAGGTGACGGAGGTCATCACGAAGCTCGAGGCCGAGGGCGAGTTCGCCGAGCAGCTCTTCACCCACGGCCTGGGCGTGCAGTCGGCCGAGGGCAGCGCCGAATGGCTGCACTCGAAGGTCCGCGCGGACCTCGGGATCGGGGCGACCGAGGGCCGGCGCTACTCCTGGGGCTACCCCGCCTGCCCGGACCAGTCCGAGCACGAGAAGATCTACCGGCTGCTCGACGCGCCGGCGATCGGCCTGACGCTCACCGGCGGCTTCGCCGTCGAGCCCGAGCAGTCGACGCTCGCGATCATCGTCCACCACCCGCAGGCGGTCTACTTCGGCATGAAGTCCGGCTTCCTCCCGAAGGACAAGGCGCCCGACGACGTCATCGCCGGATCCGATCGCGACGCCACGAAGCGCCGCGACCAGGATCCGGAGGAGGGGCCGCCCGAAGACGAAGCCAGAGCAGCCTGATCGCGTCGGTGCGGGCATCCGGGCACCCCGGGCCGGCTGCGGGGGCAGCCGCAGCCGGCGACCGCGGCCCACCGCGGTTCGGGGTGCCGAGAATTCGACCGCTTCAGATGCTGCTCCCTGCGGGCGCGACACTCAATAGGAGACGTCGCGCCCCGCGCTTCGGCTTCAGGCAGCGGCGATGGGACCTTTGGCCTACCCGGCGGCGACGGAGAAGTCGAAGCCCCGCCCGACCTGGGGGCGGCGATCGATGAGCCCGATGCGCAGCTCGAAGTCCGCCCAGCGTCCGATCGTCGCGCGGTCCATGCGCATGCCGGGCGCGAACAGCGGCGCGACGGCGTCGAGCTGGGCGCGAATGAGGCCGAGGTCGTCGGCCTGCGCGGCCGCCGCGATGTCGCGGACCGCCGCCGCGGGGCGGGCGCGCACCTCGTCGATCCCGCGGGCGATCGCGCGGACGGTCGCGCGCACGCGGTCGCGGTGCTTGCGCAGCGTCGAGCGCGCCGTCACGAGGACGACCTCCGGGTAGGCGGGGGCGCCGTAGTCGTCGATGCGAAACTCGCGCACCGCGCGCCCGCGGCGCTTGAGCGCGACGCCCTCGGCGTTCCAGAAGGCGGGGACCGCGGCCACGCGGCGGGTCAGCAGCGCGCTCACGGCCGCAAAGCCGATCGTGACCTCGCGCAGCCGGCCGGCGTCACCGCCGTCGTGGGCCACGATCGCCCGCACGAAGGCGGGGTCCGAGGGCAGGCCCGAGACGCCGATCGTCCGCCCCTCGAGGTCGCGCGGGCGACGGATCTGCGGCTGCGCGATGAGCGCCGCGAGCGGCCGGTTGACGAGCTCGCCGACGGCGACGATGTCGATCCCGCGCCGGCGCGCGAGCGCGAGGTCGCCGATGTCGAGCACGCCGACCGCGACCCGCCCGCTCGCCACGAGCTTCAGCGCGTCCGGGCCCTCCCCCGGCCGGCGGATCCGCAGCGCGATCCCGTCGGCCCGGTCAAAGCCCCGCCGCACCGCCGCGTAGATCGGCGCGTGGACGGCGTTCGGCGTGAAGTCCAGCGCGAGGTCCACGGCCGGCACCGACGCGCGCCCATCGCCGCCACCACCCCCGCATCCCGCGAGTGCGATGCCGAGCAGGACCACGGCGACGAGGAGGTGACGACGAGCCATCGGCGCGCAAGTCAACCACGCGCGACAACGGCCCGCTCGCCGGCAACGCGCCGGGGCGAGCGAGCCGTTGTGCTGACGGGTCCGCGGGCGACGCCTACCGGCGGCCCGGGACGTCGTCGTCTAGCGCTTGGCGGTCGTCTTCTTCTTCTTCTTCTTGCGCTTGGGCTTGGGCATGTTCGCCTCGCCCGCGCGGATCGCCTCGCGGATGCGCGGGTAGGTCCCGCAGCGGCAGACGTCGCGCATCGCCTCGAGGTCGGCGTCGCTGACCTTGCGGTTCTTCGCCTGCGCGTTCTTGACCATCGCGACCGCCGTCATGATCTGCCCCGGCTGGCAGAAGCCGCACTGCGAGACGTCCTTGTCGAGCCAGGCCGCCTGCATCGGGTGCAGGTCCTTGCCGACGGTCGCGGGCAGCCCCTCGATCGTCGTGATCTCGTCCGACGAGCGGATCAGCGAGATCGGCACCGAGCAGGGGTTGAACGCCTTGCCGTTGATGTGGCTCGTGCAGGCCTGGCAGACGCCCAGGCCGCAGCCGTACTTCGGACCGGTGACCCCGAGGACGTCGCGCAGGACCCACAGCAGGCGGACGTCGTCATCGACGTCGGCGCTCACGCGCTTGCCGTTGAGGATGAAGGTGTGGAGAGGCATTCCGTTAGTTCCCCTTCTTCTTTGCGGTCGTCTTCTTCTTCGCGGTCGCCTTCTTCTTCTTCTTCCTCGGGCGCTTGAGGCCAGCCTTCTTCAGGCCGTCGGTCGGCGACTGGGGGATCGACGGGATCGTCGGGAACGGCTCGAAGTCGAGCGGTTCTGAGTGGTTGATCGGGAACTCCGTCGGCATCTTCCCCGTCGCCTTGCGGTAGGCGCAGGCGGTCGCCGCCATCGTCGCCGCGACGCCGAACTCGCCGGCGCCGCCGGGGTCGTTCGTCGTCTGCGGCATGACGATCACCGTCAGCTCGGGCGGGATGTTCCACTGGCGCGTGTAGTGCGCGTCGTCCCAGCTGCCCTCCAGGAAGTGGCCGTCCTTGAGGTGCAGGCTGTAGCTCAGCGCCTGCGCGATGCCGTCCATGACGCCGCCCATCATCTGCGCGCGCAGGCCCATCGGGTTGATCGGCAGGCCGACGTCGACGACGTATACGACCTTCGTGACGCGCGGCCCGGTGTAGCCCTTGTCGACCTTGCGGTTGACGGTCTCCGGCCGGGTGTCGATCTCGACGATGCAGGCCGCGCGGCCCTTGTACTCGCTGTGGACGGCGACGCCCTGGGCCATGCCCGCCGGCAGCGACCGGCCCCAGCCGCCCTCCTGGGCGAGCCTGTCGAGGACGGCACGCATGCGGTCGTCCTTGGCGAACTCGCGGCGGAACGCGAGGCGGTCCTTGCCCATCTCGTCGGCGACGCGGTCGATCACGAGCTCGGACGCCGTACGGACGTCCGGGCTGTAGATGTTGCGCACGCTGCTCGTGTTGAACGTCTGGATGTCGTAGATCTCGCTCAGCAGCTGCGTGACGACACCCATGTTGTAGGGGATGTTCTGCGTCAGCGTGAAGATCGTCTCGGAGTACTGGGCGAAGTTCTGCAACGGCAGCTGCGCGTCCACGGCCGTAATGGCATCGCCGAAACCGTGCGAGAAGTCCGTCGCCACGCTCGTGTGACGCTGGTCGAGGGCGAGCACGTTGTTGCCCGAGTACGTCATCCGCACGCGCGACGTGCACATCGGGTGCACGCGGCCCTGCCGGAAGTTGTCCGTACGCGCCCACATGAGCTTCACCGGCTTGCCCATGGCCTTGGAGATCGCCGCCGCCTCGTACGCCGCGTCGGAGAACAGGTGGCGACCGAACGAGCCGCCGCCCTCCGTGACGTGGAGCGTGACCTTCGCCAGCGGCATCTTGAGGATCGTCGTCGCGATCTGCCCCTGCGTCTGGATCGGCGACTTGCAGCACGACCAGATCTCGGCGCTGTTGGATCGCACGTCGGCGATGGCGCAGTTGGTCTCCAGCGGATCGCCGGGACGGAAGTGGAACGTGAAGACCTCCTCCGCGGTGTTGCCCGGCAGCGCCGGCGTGAGCGGGAGCTCGTTCTTGCGCAGGTCGGCCAGCACTGACGCGTCGGACTTGCCGGCCGCCGGCCCGTTGCTCCACGAGACCTTCAGCGCCCGGACCGCGTCGATGCACTGCCCGAACGTCTTGCCCCGGACGGCCACGCCGCCGGGGACGAGGATCGTGCGCGGGATGATCGCGACGTCGGTGATGCCCGGCATCGCCTTGACCTCGGCGGCGTTGCGGATGCCCAGGGCCCTGCCGTTGATCGTCGGCGCGCGGCAGACCATCGTCGGCAGGGCGTTGGGGACGTCGAGGTCCATCGCGAACTGCTTCTTGCCGCGCACGATCTGCGGCGCGTCGATGCGCCGCTGGTCGGTGCCGATGAGCTGCAGCGCCGCACGCGTCTTGAGCTGCGGCGTCACGACGGCCGAGCGCGTCACCGCGGCCTTCTTCGCGAGCGAGCCGTAGGTCGCCGAGCGCCCGTCGCGGGCGGTGATGACGCCCGCGCGCGCGGTGAGATCGGAGACCGACACGCCGAGCTGCGACGCCGCCGCCTGCATGAGCTGGCCGCGCGCCGTCGCGGCCGCCGTCCGCACCGGGGTGAAGATCGAGTGCATCGAGTTCGATCCGCCGGTGAGCTGGTTGAAGAGCAGCTCCGGACGGGCGTCGGCGAGCGTGATCTTCACCCGGTCGAGCGGGATGTCCATCTCGTCGGCGATGATCATCGCCGTCGCCGTCGTGATGCCCTGGCCGACCTCGCAGCGGTGCAGGTCGAAGGACGCCGTCCCGTCGCTGTTGACGCGCACCGACACGAGGTTCGCCGTCGATTCCGCGGCCAGGTTGAGCAGGTCGCTCAGGTCGAACGCGTCCGACGCCTGAATCGTCGGGACCGCCGCCTGCACGGGGTCGGCCCACTGCGCCGCGGCGACGAGCGTCGGCGCGGCGATGAGGTACCCCATCATCCGCCGGCGGGTGAACCCGCCGGCGGTCTCGGGCGCGGTCCCGCCGGTGAGGCCGTCGTCGGCCTCACCGGCCCCGCGCAGCTCAAGGTCGGTCATGTTGCTCCTTCTGTTGAAGACATCCGTGACTCACTTGCCCGTGCCGAGGGTGTCGGCAACCTTGCTGCCGTAGGACGCCTCGACGGGCTTGAGGAAGCCGTCGACCGACGGGTCGATCCTCGTGATGAGGGACTTCGTCGACGGCGGGCCGCCCTTGGGCGTGTACTCCAGCGACGGCGAGACGCCGCCGAGATCGACCTTGCCGAGGTTCTCCTTGGCCTTGAGGATCCCGGCCCGCGACAGGTCGCCGTCCTCGATCGCCTTCTTGAGGATCGCCGCCTGCACCTCGCCGGCCGCGTACGCGAGCGCGAAGTAGATGCTCGGCGGAGCGCCGGCCTCATAGACGTCGTGGGCGGCGACGACGCCCTTCATCCCCGGCGCCTTGGGATCGCCCCAGGCGGCGGAGAACGACGTGACGAGGGCGCCCTTCAGCGCGCCCGCGACCGGCGTCGGCTTGGCGTCCAGCGAGCCGTCCTTCGTGATGAGCTGCTCGAGGAACGCGGGACCCTGGAGGATCCACTGCGGCTTGAAGCCGAGCGCGGCGCCGGTGCCGACGATCGGGCCCGTGCTGCTCGGCAGCGCGACGACGACGACGGCCTTCGCGCCGGCGGCCTTGAGCTTCTGGATCTGCGCGGTGAACTCCGTGTCCCCGGCCTTGAACGTCTGCTTGCCGCCGTCGCCGAAGCCGAGCGCCTTCTTGGCCGCAACGTAGCCGCGCAGGCCGTCCTGGCCGTACTCGTCGTTCTGGTAGATGATCCCGATCTTCGGCTTGTCCTTGCCGCTGTGCGTGTAGTAGTCCAGGACGTTGGCGATGTCGTAGCTGTACGGCGTGCCCACCGGCGCGATGACCGGGTCGTCGCCCCAGATCGAGTCGAACGACGCCGGGGTCGTGACGAGCTTGTCCTTGTCGAGGAGCGCCTGGATGGCCTTCGTCGTCGGGCTCCCGAAGGAGTTCAGCAGCGCGACGTCGTTGCGGATCGCGCGGTAGAGCTGGACGTGCTGCTGGGGCGCGTAGCCGGAGTCCTTGATCGTGAGGCGGACCTGCCATCCGTCGATCCCGCCCTTGGCGTTCAGCGCCTTGAAGAACGCGCGGTGCCCGGCGGCGACCGGCTTGCCGAGCGCGCTGGCCGGCCCGGTCAGCGCGTTGATGTCGCCGATGCGGATCGTCTTGGCGGCGACGTCGACGCCGGGCCCGCCCGTGACCGTGCCGGACTTGCCACCCGACGAGTTGTTGTCGTTGGAGTCGCCGGTCCCGCAGGCGACCAGGATCAGGCTCGTGCCGATCACCGCGAGCGGTGTCGTCAGGGACAGTAGACGTCTCACGGATGTGCCTCCTCAGGCGTTGTGACGGTGAGCTTCGGCGTTACGGACGACCCCACGTCGCTGCCGTTGCCGGTGCGTCGCAGGCGGTTGGCGATCCCGACGAGCCCGCGCGGTTCCAGCGTCAGAAACGCGACGATCAGCAGCCCGTAGGTGATCGAGGTCAGGTCACCGGCGGAGAGCCCACCCGAGCCCTCCTCCGGCAGGAACGGCAGCTGCTTGAGCAGCGATGGCAGGGCGAAGACGACCGCGCAGCCGAGGACCGGCCCCGCCGTCGTCCCGAGGCCGCCGACGATGATCGCGGCGATGAACTGGATCGACAGCAGCAGGCTCCACTGGTCGGGCTGCGCGAACGACAGGTAGGAGCCGTAGAGGGCGCCGCTGACGCCGGCCATCGCCGACGACACGACGAACGCCGTGACCTTCAGGCGGCCGACGTTGATGCCCATCACGGCGGCCGCCGCCTCGCGCTCGCGCAGCGCGACCATCGCGCGGCCCGAGCGCGTGCGCCGCAGGTTCCACGCGAACGCGGTCGCCGCGGCGAGCAGGATGAGACCGAGGAAGTAGTACAGGCCGCTGGAGTCGATCGTGATGCCGCCGAGGTCGAGGACCTGACCTGGCGAGAAGTCGAAGGACGCCAGCTGCACCGCCGGGAAGGCACGCCCCTGCGGCCCCCCGGTCAGCCCGTCGAGGTTGAAGAAGACGTGCTGGGCGATGAAGATCAGGCCGAGCGTCACGATCGCGAGGTACAGCCCCCGCAGGCGCAGGGCGACCGGGCCGACGACCGCGCCGAGCAGCGCCGCGACGACGCCGGCGGCCGGGATCCAGATGAAGGCGGTCACGCCGTGGTCGGCGCCGAGCACCGCGCCGGTGTAGGCGCCGACGCCGAGGAACGCCGCGTGGCCGAGCGAGATCTGCCCGGCGTAGCCCGTGACGACGTTCAGCCCGGTCGCGCCGATCGCCGCGATGACGACGAAGGTCGCCGTCGCGAGCTGCGCCGCGTTGAGCGCGAACGGCAGCACGATCGCGAACACGACGACCACCGCGAGCATGAGCCGGCTCGTCACAGGCGCTCCGCCGGGGCGCGCCCGAACAGCCCGTAGGGTCGCACGAGCAGGATGAGGATCATGGCGATGTACGGGGCGACGGCGTAGAAGTTGTCGCCGAGCGAGGACGGCGCGTAGCCGGACGTCATGACCTCGGTGAGGCCGATGACGAGGCCGCCGACGACGGCGCCGGTCGGGCTGCGCAGCCCGCCGAGGACGATCGCCGGGAACGCCCGCAGCGCCGCGTCGCCGATCGACGGCTGCGGCGAGGCCGGGAAGCCGGCGAGAAACAGCCCGCCGAGCGTCGCCAGCGCG
>DATJEE010000178.1:0-6094 GCA_035496995.1 Solirubrobacteraceae bacterium
TCGTCGTGGCAGCCAGATCGGCGGACACGGCGGGCGACAGCTTGGTCGTGTCGCCGATGACGTAGGCGCCCAAGGGCGCGATCCGGGCCGATTCGGCCTTGACGATCGCGGGCAGTCCGCCCGCCGGCGAGAGCAGCTCGGGCCCGAAGCTCGCCCGCGCAAGCGGCGCGGCCGCCAGCGCTCCTGCCACGTCGCCGTCGTTGGCCACGACGACCCGGGTGGTCGCGACGCCCACGGGGCCCTCGTTCCCACCCGGATATGCCAGGCGCGACAAGCGCACCGACAGCCCCGCCGGCGTCGCCGTTGCGATCGAGCTGTCCCCGATCTCGACGCCCTGCCTCAAGCGCGACAGGAAGATGTCCTGGATCCCGCTGTCGGCGCTCCCCGTCCGCGAATCCATGAACGCCGCCAGCACGTCGCCGTTGGCGAGCGGAAGTGCCACCGGGCCGTACCACGAGCCGCTCTTGTCGAACGTCGACCCGGTGTCCCCGGCACGTCCGACCTGGAAGTTCGTCGTGCGGTCGCTCACCCGGCGATTGTCGGGGAACGTCGCGGCACCATCGTTGGAGCTCGCGAAGTACGTGTCGCCGTAATCGCCATCGCCCGGGTAGGTGTGTCGCTTGTCGCCCCAGATGACGTTCACGCGGCCGTCCGGGCTCACGGAGACCATCGGGTTCGTCTGGTAGGACGCCGCTGCGTTGGTATTCGCCCCGGGGGGATCGTTGTTGACGCGCACCGGGGTCGACCACGTCGCGCCGCGATCGGTCGACTTCTGGATGCTGATGTCCGCCCCGTCGGTGCCGACGATGCGCTGGTAGGTGACGTAGAGCGTTCCGACGCCGGCCGGGGTGGTCGGGTCGATCGCGAGCCGCGGGTTGCTCAGCGTGCCCGGGTTGACCGATTGCGTGGCGAACTGCTGCCAGGTCTGCCCGAGGTCCGTGGAGCGCGCGACGACGATGCAGTGCGCGAGGGTGCGGGTGAACCCGCCGACCCCGCCGACCGAGCCGGCGAGACCGGTGATGTCCGGGTTGGCCGGGCACACGGTCCCGTCGGTGATGTCGCGGTTGCGGTAGGCGACGTAGACCGCCCCGTCGGGGCCGACGACCGGTTGCGAGGGCTCGCGCGCCTGCTCGTCGGGGCTCCCGGCCTCGGCGATCGCGCCGCCGACGCGCACCGCGGCCCTGCTGGCGAGGGCGGGCGTGCCCCACGTCGCGCCGGAATCATCCGAGCGGGTCACCCAGATGCGGCGGTCGCCGCCGCCACCCGAGCATCCGCCGCGGAACGTCTGGCTCGCGCGGACCCTGATGAAGCAGTTCCAGGAGGCGATGTACAGGCGGTCCTGGCCGCCGGTGCCGGCCCCGCGCTGGACGGCGAGCTGCGGGCGCTGGCCGAAGCCGGCCAATCCGGCCTGGCCGGGCAGGATCGGGCCGCCGCCGAACACCGCGAGACGCGCAGGCTGGAAGGTCACGCCGCCGTCGGTCGACCGCGCCACGACGCTGTCGTCGCCGTTGCCGCCGTCGAGATCGGACTCCGGGCGGTTGAAGGCGCCGCGGTGCACCGAGAACGTGACGTACACGTTGTTCCCCGAGCCGAACACGACCCCGGTGTTGAAGTGGGCGTACCCGCCGGAGTCGAAGTTCTGGTCGCAGGCGGGCGTCGGGAACGCGGGGCTGAGCGCGGGATCGACGGCCGTCAGGTGCCCGCCGGTCCAGGTGTTGCCGCCGTCGAAGCTGACGTTGTAATCGCACTGCAGGTTGGCGGGATCGATCTCCGCCTCGACGATGTGGTCGGAGTTGGCCGGATCGACGGCCAGCCCAGGAACGTCGCGCGCGCGACCCAAGCTGTGCGGCGGCAGAAGGACGTTCTCGCCGAAGCGCGGCCCGGGGGCGGCCTGGGCTGACGGAATGGCGATGCACCCCGAGACGACGATCAGTGCTGACGCGCCGGCGACTGTCGACACGGTCCTGCGAATCCCTGAAAGCATGCTCTGTCTCCCCCCGCGGAACCCGGAACCATCACGGAAGCGCCAACGTACCATCGGGCTGTCTGTATGTAAACGCCCTATAGGCAGGCTCGTTATTGGTTTCGCTGTACGGTCGCGCCCAGGCCATGAAAACGACCGTCTCCGCAGCTCTCGCGATCATCGCCGCGACCCTCGCCGTCGTGGGCGTGGTGCTGCGCGCGAACGAGCCCGCAGCGGTCCAGCCAGGCCGCAACGGGCCCGTCAACGCGGCGGGGCTGATCGAGGCGCACAACTCGCCGTCACTGGCGCGCGACCCGCGGCGCCCCGGCAGCGTCGTGATCACCGACCGCGTGGACAGGCCCGGCTTCTCCGCCGGCCTGAGCTGGAGCACGAACGACGGGCGCACGTGGAGCCACACGGCGCTTCCCCTTCCCCACGGCCTCGACCGGCCCTACGCGCCGGACGTCGCCTTCGCGCCCGACGGCACGCTGTACGTCACGTACGTCAACCTGTCCGGCACGGGCAACGTGCCCGCCAACCTCTGGCTCTCGAAGTCCTCCGACGGCGGCCGGACGCTGTCGGCGCCCGTGCGCATCGCCGGCAAGCTGACCTTCCAGGCGCGCCTGGCGGTCGACCGCGCGGGCATCGTGCACGTGACATGGCTGCAGGCGGACGAGGTCGGGCTCCTCTCGTTCGCAGGGCCGCCGGCCCCGATCGTCGCCGCCAGCTCCGCCGATCGCGGGCGGACGTTCTCGCGCCCCGTGCGCGTCAGCGATCCGCGGCGCGCGCTCGTGGGCGCGGCAAGCCCCGTCATCGACTCCGAGGGCCGGCTCGTCGTCCTCTACGAGGACTTCAAGGACGACCGGCGCGACTTCGAGAACCTCGACGGGCCGCCGTGGGATCGCCCGTTCAGCCTCGTCGTCACCAGGCCGGTCGGCTCGAGGGCCTTCGCCGCCGGGGTCGAGCTCGAGCGCAACGTCGTCCCGACCCACCGCTTCCTCGCCTTCCTGCCCGAGTTCCCCTCGCTCGCGGCCGGCGCCGGCAACACGCTGTACGCCGCCTGGTCGGACGGCCGCAACGGCGACGAGGACGTGTTCCTGCGCCGGTCGCGCGACGGCGGGGCAACGTGGTCTGCGGCGCAGCGGATCAATGACAACCCGCTGCACGACAAGACGTCGCAGTATCTGCCGCGCGTGGCCGTCGCACCCGATGGTCGCGTCGACGTGCTCTACCTCGATCGCCGGCGCGACCCGCGCAACGTCATGACCGACGCGACCCTCGCGTCGTCCGCCGACGGCACGTCGTTTCGCAACGTCCGGCTGTCGACCCGGTCGTTCGACTCGCGCATCGGCGCGAGCTCCGCGCCACGACTCCCGATCGACTTCGGCTCACGGCTCGCATTGGCCAGTGACGACGAGCGCTCGCTGGCAGCCTGGACCGACACGCGGCTGGGAAGCTCGGCGACCGGACGACAGGATGTCTTCGCCGCGGACTACACGACCCGGTCGGCCTCGTTGCTGACGCGTGCGCCGGTGATCGCGATCCTCGCCGGACTCGCGGCGGCGCTCGCCGCCGGCTCGCTGATCCGACGAAGCAGGCTGCGCCGGGAACGGGTCTCCCCATAGCCCAAAAAGACCTTTTCACGAGCCCGCCACGGTGCTATGTTGCTCGCTGCTCCGTGCTGGATACACTTAGTCGCCGTACAAAGCAAAGGATCGTCCATGCATCCTCTTGGGAAGCGCGTCTGGCTCTGGCTGGGCCTGGGGCTGTTGGCTGTTCCCGTCACGATGGCAGGCGTGGCCTACGCCTGCACGGCGCTCGCCACGATCACCACCAGTAGCCCGTCTGCCGTCGCTGGTTCCGTCGTCACCGTCGCCGGCAAGGGCTTCGCGCCGTTCGATCCCGCGGACATCAGCACCGCGCCTGCCCTCGTCCACATGGACAGCATCACGGGACCCGTGCTCGCCCAGGCCGCACCGACCTCCAACAACGCGGGCGGCACGTTCAGCGTCGACGTCACGGTCCCGAACGTTCCCGCCGGCGATCATGTCATCGTCGTGACGCAGAACGACGTCACCGGCGCTCCGGCGTACGGCACGCCGGCTCGCACGGTGCTGTCCGTCGTGCCGGCTCCGCTCGCGCCGATCATCGTCCCGGTGATCACGGCGCCGATCGCGCTCGGCACGGTGCCCGTCGCCCCTGTCCAGACGGCCGCGCAGAAGCTGGCGAAGGCCATCGCCAAGTGCAAGACGACGAACAACGTCAGCAAGGCGAAGACCGCCGCCGGCCGCAAGCGCGTGGCGAGCAGAAGGGCGTCGTGCATCGCGCGGGCCAAGCGCGCCGCGAAGGCCTGACATACCACCGCCACCGCCCCGGCGCCGCCCCAGGACGGTGGCGCCGGAGGGCTGCGTGTGACGCGCGGTGACCGCTGACATGACCCACGTGCGGCTGATGACGTGGTGCCCACGGTCGGTCAGCGGCATGCACCTGCCGGCCTTCGCGGCATCCGAAGCCGGGGTCTTCGCCGAGCAGGGCCTGGAGGTCGAATATGTGCCGGCGTCGCAGGCCCCGGACGCCGTGGCCGCCGGCGATGCGGACTTCGGCCTGAGCTCGGCCGTCCACGTCCTCGCGGCGCATGCGCGGGCGGGCGGGCGCCTGCCGCTGCGCTTCGTCGCCACCTTCCACCAGCGCAACCCGATCGTCGGCGTCGTTCGAGACGACTCCGGGCTGCGCGCGCCGCAGGATCTCGCCGGGGCGCGCGTGGCGAGCTGGGGCTGGCACGCGGTGGAGTACGCCGGCGCGATGTCCCGCCTGGGACTCGGGGCCCCGGTGCTGATCGATACACCGGGCCGCCTCGACGAGGCGCTCGCCTCGGGCACGGTCGACGTGCTGCCCATGTGGATGGACGACACGACCGCGGTGCGCCTGCGCGGCATGACCCTGCGGCACCGCGGCGAGGACATCGCGATCCGCACGATCGCGCTGGACGTCCCCGTGTACAGCACCGGGCTCATCGCCGCCGACCGCGTGCCGCTCGACGTCGCGCGCCGGATGCGCGACGCGCTGACCGCCGGGCATGAGCTGCAGCGACAGCGGCCCGAGCCCGGGGTGGCGGCCTTCCGCCGCTGCTTTCCCGAGGTCGCCGCCGAGCACGCCCGCGTCAACTGGGAGCTCTACGAGCCTTACGCGTTCGACGGCCCGGCGCCAGGAAGCATGGACGCCGGCCGGTGGCGCGCTACGCTCGCCCACACCGCCGCGACCCATGGGCTGCCGACGCTTCCCGGCGAGGAGGTCTACCGGCCCGAGCTGCTCACGCCCGCGCACGCGGGATCCACTGCACAGCCCGCATTGCATGTCAGGTAAGCTCACAACATGACTACCTATAGGTCACTGACCCATAGGTGGGACGGGACGAACGGGGCCGCTGCGACGCGGCAACAGTCACCAGCCACCCGCCGGAGACGACCGTGAGGACGGGCCTCCGGAAGCTGCTCATACCGGCCCTGTTCCTCGCGGTGGCGCTCCCCGCCGGCATCGGCGTGGTCATGGCGATGGGCGAGCACAAGTCGGCCACGACCGACGAGTCGGCGTTCAAGGCGATCGCGCCGGGCGCGCACCCGCGGTTCGCGCGCCACGCCGAGCCGCGCTGGGAGCCCGTCAGCAGCTTCGCGGGCAGCGGGGCGGCCGCGAAGACCTTCACGATCGCCAACCACGCCGTCCAGTGGAAGGCCGCCTGGAGCTGCCGCGCCGGGGCCTTCCAGATGATCGTCGACGAGGCGACGAAGAAGCCCGTGACCGTCCAGACGAGCACCTGTCCCGACGTCGGCACCCAGACGTCGACCGGCGACGGGCGCGGCATGCTGCAGGTCAGCGCCACGGGCCCGTGGAAGGTCGACGTCAGCCAGCAGGTCGACACGGCGCTCGAGGAGGCGCGCGCGGTCGGCATGACGGCCTCCGCGCTGCTCGGGCGCGGCCGCTTCCACTCGATCCAGAACCACGGCGAGGGCAACGTGTCGGTCTACCGGCGGCCCAGCGGGCGCCTGGCGCTGCGCTTCGAGAACTTCTACACCTCCGCCAGCCCCGGGCTGCGGATCTGGCTCAGCCGCGCGCGCAACGTCAACTCGACGCTCG
>DATJEE010000179.1:0-7149 GCA_035496995.1 Solirubrobacteraceae bacterium
GTGCCGCGTCTCGGACTCGACCTTGCTCTCGACGAGCAGCCGCGGCGCGAGCAGCGCGGCGACCGCGACGATCGGCACGTTGACCCACAGGACCCACTCCCAGCCGAGGTACTCGGTGAGGAGGCCGCCGAGCAGCACGCCGGCGGCGCCGCCGGAACCCGAGACCGCGCCCCAGACGCCGAGCGCCTTGTTGCGCTCGGCCCCCTCGGCGAACATGTTCGTGACCATCGACAGCGCCGAGGGCGCCAGCAGCGCGGCGCCGAGGCCCTGCAGCGCACGGAACGCGATGAGCTGCCCCTCGCTCGTCGACAGGCCGCCGAGCAGCGACGCGAGCGAGAACAGGACGAGCCCGATCATGAAGAGCCTGCGGCGCCCGAGGAGGTCCGCCATGCGCCCGCCGAGGAGCAGGAAGCCCCCGAACGTCAGCGCGTAGGCGTTCGGGATCCACGTGAGGTTCTCCTCCGAGAAGTGCAGATCCGCGCCGATCGACGGGATCGCGACGTTGACGATCGCGGCATCGAGCACGATGACGAACTGCGTCGAGGCGAGGAGGGCGAGCGCGAGCCACTTGCGTCGCTCGGCGGCCTGGGCGTCGGTCATGAGTGGTGCTCCAGGGGTGGGCGCGTTAACATGAGGGGTGGTTCCGCTTGCGCAGCATATGGAAGGGTCATTCCGTTTGTCAACCATCGCCCCCCGCCCACTCCGCGCCGACGCCCGCCGCAACCGGGAGAAGGTCCTCGCCGCCGCCGCGGCCGCGTTCGGCGAGAGCGGCCTCGAGAGCCAGGTCGAGGACATCGCGCGCCGTGCGGGGGTCGGCGTCGGCACGGTCTACCGTCACTTCCCGACGAAGGACGCGCTCGTCACGGCGCTCGCCGAGGCCCATTTCGAGCGGCTCGCCGACACCGTCGAGGCGGCGCTCGCGCAGTGCGGCGACCCGTGGGACGACTTCGCGTCCGCGCTCTGGCGCTGCGCCGAGTCGGCCGCGCGCGACGTCGCCTGGTGCGAGATCATCGCCGGCGACGCGGGCGCCGTCGGCCGCGCGGCGCGCGGCCAGGCCCGGCTGCACGAGGCGACCGGGGCGCTGATCGCGCGGGCCCAGGCGGCGGGGGTCATGCGCGCCGACGCGACGGTGCAGGACGTCAGCACGATCATGTGCGGCTTCGGCCACGTGGCGTCGTCGCAGCGGGCCGGCGCGCCGCTGGACTGGCGGCGCTACCTCACGATCGCGCTCGACGGACTCCGCGCCGGGTGAGCGGCCCGCGGCGCCTGCTGAGCGCGTTCTTCATCTCCGCGGGCACGCTGCACTTCGTGCGCCCGGACATCTACGAGCGGATCGTGCCCGACTACCTTCCGGCGCACCGCACGCTCGTGCTCGTCAGCGGCGCGGCCGAGATCGCGGGCGGCGTCGCCGTGGCGTTCCCGCGCACGCGACGGGTCGCAGGCGTCTTCCTGGCCGCCGTGCTCGCTGCAGTTTTCCCTGCAAACGTGAAGATGGCGGTGCGTGCCGCGGAGTTCGAGCCGATCCCGCCCGCGCTGCTGTGGGCACGACTTCCGTTGCAGCCGCTGCTCATGCTGTGGGCCCTGCGCGCCACCCGTCGCGAAAGTTAAAGGAAGCCTCATCCGTCCCTTACCGCGCGTTGATGTGAGGGGCGCACAATGCTCCGCAGGTTCCTCTTCCGCCGGTCTGGAGACCCCTCCCCCATCCAGCCCGGCCGCCTACGCTTCGGTGTCCAAGCCGGGGCGGTGAGCAGGGAACCGCGGCTCGCGCTCCCGATACCTGACGCGACCGCAGACCGCGAGGGTTGTGGGGCGGCGGACCGATGCCGCCGCCCCCTCCCCGCGTGAGGGCCGATCGCTCCCCCGGCGGCCCCACGCAGCGGGGCCGGCAGAGGGTGTGCGTTCCTCGCACACCCGCCGCCGGCCCCGCGATCGGTCGTTGCGGCGTCACCGCGACGCGCCCGGAAGCCCACCCATTCGTTCAGCACAGCGCCCCAGCCGCGCAGATAGCTTCGGGCGATGATCCGCTACGGCACAACCACGAAGCGGGTCGCGGCGGTCGCGACGGCGCTCGGTCTCACCGCTCTCGCCGCACCCGTGTTGTCGTCGCCCGCATCAGCCGCCGGGGCCCGGATCGGCGCGCGGGCGATCGTCGACTCGCCCCGCGGACCCGTGCTCCTGGCGCGGGTCACCGGCCAGACGACGTCGCTGAAGGTCACGTTCGCGTGCAAGGGCGGCGCCGCCGTCTCCACGCGCACGCTGCGGGGCGCCGCCAGCGACACCGCGGCGGCGCGGATCACCGGCGCGAACTCGCAGCGCGTGACCCGCTGCGCCGCGCGCGCCGGCGCGTCGCAGCGGTCCGTTCCCGCGCTGCCCGCCGGCGGGCGGGCCGCCGGCGCGCGACTCGTCGGCATCCTCGGACCCGCGCTCCCGCAGGGGAGCACCACGCGCCTCGACGTCGCGATCTCCGCGCCGGGCACGATCACCGTGAAGACCACCGCGGGTCGCACCCTGCTGACGACCGGCCGCCACCTCGCGGGCGTCTACCGCCTGTTCGTGCGCAACGCCCCGCGCGGCACGGGACTCGTCGTCACGGCGATCGGCGCGAGCGACCGCATCCTCGCCGGCCCCTCGCCGTCCGCCGCAACACCGCCGCCCGGCCAGGAGACGGTGACGCCCGACAACGGACAGGGCACCCCGCCGGCCGGGCCGGGCACGCCCGCCCCGCCGCAGAACCCGACCCCGCAACCGCAGCGTCCCGTCCCGCCCGCCGTGCCGGTCTCGCACCTGTCGCTCTCATGCCCGGGGAACGTCGGGCCCGGAGCACCGCTCGTCGTGTCCGGGCAGATCACCCCGGCCACCGAGGGCGTCACGATCGTCGTGTCGTTCTCGGTCACCGGCCGGCCGTCGACCAGCCAGACGGTGCAGACGGGCCCCGGGGGCACGTACACCGCGCAGACGAGCGATCCGCTCGCCTTCGGGACGTGGAGCATCCAGTCGTTCTTCGCGGGGACCCCAACCCTGCAGGCGTCCTCCTCGCCGACCTGCCTCACGCGGACCCCCTGACACGACGACGGCGGGGGCGCCCAGAGCGCCCCCGCCGTGTCCTGTCGTCCCTGGGAGGAGGGAGGGACGTCGTTCAGGCCGTGACCGCCTCGGCGCGCGCCGGCTCCAGCGCGACGGCGAGCACCTCGTCGATCGTCATGACCGGGTGGAACGTCATGGCCTCGCGGACGTCCTCGGGGACGTCGTCGAGATCTGCGCGGTTGCGTTCGGGCAGGATGACGTCGGTCAGCCCCGCCGCGTGCGCGGCCAGCACCTTCTGCTTCAGGCCGCCGATCGGCAGGACCCGGCCCTGGAGCGTCACCTCGCCGGTCATGCCGACGGTGTGGCGCACCGCCCGCCCCGTGAGCAGCGAGGCGAGGGCGGTCGTCATCGTGACGCCCGCGCTCGGCCCGTCCTTCGGGATCGCGCCCGCGGGGACGTGGACGTGGAACTCGCGCTCGTCGAAGGCGTCCTCGTCGATGCCGAGGTCGGCCGCGTGGGCGCGCACGTACGTCAGTGCGATCCGCGCGGACTCCTTCATGACGTCGCCGAGCTGTCCGGTGAGCGTCAGGCCGCCCTTGCCTTTCATCGCGTTGGCCTCGATGAAGAGCACGTCGCCGCCGACGCCGGTCACCGCGAGGCCGGTCGCCACGCCCGGCACCGCCGTGCGCGCCGCCGCCTCCTGGAAGACCTTCTGGCGCCCGAGGGCGTCGCGGACCTCCTCCAGGCCGACGGTCACCGGGGCGATCGACTCGTCCTTGGCGATCTTCGTCGCGGTCTTGCGCAGCAGCGTCCCGAGCTCGCGCTCGAGCTGGCGCACACCCGCCTCGCGGGTGTACTCCGCGACGACGAGCGTCAGCGTCTCGTCCTCGACGACGACCTCGTCCTCGCGCAGCCCGTTGCGCTCGCGCTGGCGCGGCCAGAGGTAGTCGCGGGCGATGGCGGTCTTCTCCGCGACGGTGTAGCCGTCGAAGCGAATGACCTCCATGCGGTCCAGCAGCGGGCCCGGGATCGTCTCGGCGACGTTCGCCGTGGCGATGAACAGGACCTGCGACAGGTCGATCTCGATGTCGAGGTAGTGATCGCGGAACGCGTGGTTCTGCGCGGGGTCGAGGACCTCGAGCAGTGCCGCCGACGGGTCGCCGCGCCAGTCGGCGCCGACCTTGTCGACCTCGTCGAGCATGATCACCGGGTTCATCGTCCCGGCGTCGCGCAGGGCACGGACGAGCCGTCCCGGCAGGGCGCCGATGTACGTGCGGCGGTGACCGCGGATCTCGGCCTCGTCGCGGACGCCGCCGAGCGACATGCGGACGAACTCGCGTCCGGTCGCGCGGGCGATCGACTCGCCGATCGAGGTCTTGCCGGTGCCGGGGGGGCCGATGAGGGTGAGGATCGCCCCGGCCCTGCGGTCCATCTCCACCCCGCGCTCCTGGCGCAGCTTGCGCACGGCGATGTACTCCGTGATGCGGTCCTTGACGTCCTCCAGGCCGGCGTGGTCGGCGTCGAGCACCTCGCGGGCGTGCACCGGGTCGAGCACCTCGTCGGAGCTCTTGCTCCACGGCACGGCGATGAGCCAGTCCAGGTACGTGCGGATCATCGAGGACTCGCCGCTCTGCTCGCCGGCGCGCTCGAGGCGGTCGAGCTCGCGCTCGGCCTGCTCGCGCACGGCCTCCGGCATGCCGGACTCCTCGATCTTCGCGCGGTAGTCGTCGGTCGCCGAGTCCTGGTCCTCGCCCAGCTCGCGGCGGATCGACTTCATCTGCTCACGCAGGAAGTACTCGCGCTGCTGCTTCTGGGCGCCGGACTCGACGTCGTTGCGAATCCGGTTGCGGACCTGCAGCTCGGCCAGGCGCTCGCGCTGGAACTCGACGGCGAGCGCGAGGCGCTCGGTGACGTCGACGGTCTCCAGGAGGCGGACCTTCTGCTCGAAGGTCAGGTCGGGGCTGAAGCCGGCCGTGTCGGCCAGCGGACCGGGATCGGCGACGGAGCGCAGGAAGGCCGCGACGCGCTGGTCGGCGCCGCGCTCCTCGAGGATCTCCTCGACGACCGCGCGGTACTCGCGCTCGAGCTCGCGCGTGCGCCCGTCGACCGGCTTGGTCTCAGGCTGCTCGGTGACCTCGACGCGCAGGTTGCCCAGGGCGTCGGACTCGGCCGAGCCGGTGATGACGCCGCGCATGAGGCTCTCGAGCGAGACGCCTCGTGCGCCGCCGGGCAGGCGGATGCTGTCGGTGACCTTCGCGATCGTGCCGACCTTGGCGTACTCGCCGTCGTGCCGCGGCACGAGGAGCACGCGGTCCTCGCCGGTCGCGTCGACCGGGAGGTTGATGTCCATCGTGGGGAAGACGACGGTGTCGTCCATGGGGATCAGCAACAGCTTGGGCATGAGGGTGTGCGGCTCCTTTCGTTGCACGCACAACCATAGCGAACTAACTTACGAAATGTTAGTCGCTTACGCTCATGGCGCGGCGGGGGTCAGCCGCACCCGGCCGATGGCGTTCGCCGACCCCTGCGTGAACCAGAAATCGCCCCGGTCGTCGGGCGCGAAGGACAGCAGCGGCCCGCGGGCGCGGAAGGGCGCGTACGTCTTCGTGGCCTCCCCCGCCGGGCCGGCGGGATCGAGGCTCCACGGATCGGAGCCCGTCGCGTACCAGACGCTCCCGCCGGGTCCGGCGATCACGCGCAACGCCGCGGCGTCGACGGCCGGTGCGGCCATCGCACCCGACGGCGCCATGCGGATGACCCGCGCCGTGTCCGCGTTCTGCGCCGCGCCGTAGCCGACGCGCATCCATACGCTCCCGTCGGGCGCCGCGACGAGCGGCCCGACGCCCGCGGCGCGCGCGACGCCTGCGACGGGCGCCGGGTCCGCGGGGACCTGCAGCGACTGCGCGGGCGTGCCGTCGGAGCCCAGGCGCGCGATGGCGCCGGTGCCGCTCGACAGCCAGACGGCCCCCTGCGGCGTGACGGCGATCGAGCGGCCGCCCAGCGACGCGCGGTCGACGTGCTCGGCGACCTTGCCGGCGGGGCTGATCTGCCCGTAGCAGCCGAACCCGGCGTACCAGACGCTCCCGTCCGGGCTCGCCGCGAGGCTCGTCACCTGGCCCTGGAAGCCCTGCGTCGGCTTGTGGAACTCGACGATCTTCGCCACCGCGCGGCGCCCCGGGCGCGTGCGCAGCGTCACGCGCGCGAAGCGGTTGGTCCCGGCGACCCAGATGCTCCCGTCGCGGGCGGTGACGACCCGGCCCGGGCGTTTGAGCGTCGGGAACCGGTACTCGGTGACCCGGCCCTTCGTCGTGATCCGCCCGATCCTGTTGGCGCCGTACTCGGAGAACCACAGGTCGCCGTGCGTGCCGGGCGTGATCGCCAGCGGTTCGGCGTGCTTCGTCGGCACGGGGAACTGCGTGACGACGCTCGCCGCGGCCGGGGCGGCGCCGCCCGCCACGAGCAGGGCCGCCGACGCCACGAGGGTTGCGGGCGAGCGCACGACGGCAGCCTAGCGCCCGTTCACCGCTGCGATGCCCACAGCGGCGCCGGGACCCCGAGCAGGCGGTTCAGGCCGAGCGAGGCGGCGGTGAGGATGGCCACGCCCGCGACGACGGCGACGAGCTGCGTCGGGTCGTCGAGCAGGCCGCTGGAGACGATGATCGTCGTCGCCCCCGCCGGGGGATGGGCGGCGCGCAGCAGCCGCAGCCCGCCGCCCGTCATCGCCACCGCGAGCGCGACGGCCCCGATCCGCTCGGGCACGACGCCGGCCTCGTAGGCGCTCGGGGCGTCGAGCAGCCCGAACAGCGTCAGCGCGACGACCGCCGCCAGCACCGCGACGACGTGCCCGATGATCGCGTTGCGCGGGCTCGCGATCTCCGCCATCGGCGTCTCGAAGAAGAGAAATGCCGTGGCTCCGAGGCTCGGGAACAGCAGCGGCTCGTCGAACGCCCAGGCGGCGACGCCGCTGAGCGAGATCGCGACGAGCGAGCCGACGAACGTGTAGACGGCGTTGCCGCGGTTGCCCCAGCGCGTCTGCAGCCAGCGCTTGAGGCCGTAGGAGCCGGGGATGCCGACGAGCGACCCCTTGCGAGCCATGACGCGGACGGACGAGTCGGCGAACTCGGC
>DATJEE010000180.1:0-2985 GCA_035496995.1 Solirubrobacteraceae bacterium
CGCCGAGCTCGCGACGCAGGACGGCGTCGTCGACCTCATCTTCCCGCGCGGCGGCGAGGGCCTGAAGGCCGCGCTGAAGGCCGTCGCGACGGTGCCGGTGATCTACGCGGCGTCGGGCAACTGCCACGTCTACGTCGACGCCTCCGCCGACCTCGACGCGGCCGAGGCGATCATCGTCAACGCCAAGGTCCAGCGGCCCGGCGTCTGCAACGCCGCCGAGACGCTGCTCGTCCACTCCGACGCGGCGCCGGCGTTCCTGCCGCGCGCGCTGGGCGCGCTGCGCGAGGCCGGGGTGCAGTTGCGCGTCGATGGGCGCGCGCGCGCGTTGTCGGGCGCGCTCGCCCCGACGCTGCAGGACGCGACCGACGAGGACTGGGACACGGAGTTCCTCGGCCTCGTGCTGGCCGTCGGCGTCGTCGACTCGGTGCAGGAGGCGATCGACCACGTCAACGCGCACGGCTCCGGGCACTCGGAGGCGATCGTGACGAGCGACGCCGGCGCCGTGCGGGCGTTCGAGCGCGGCGTCGACGCCGCCTGCGTCTACGTCAACGCCTCGACGCGCTTCACCGACGGCGGCGAGTTCGGGATGGGCGCCGAGATCGGCAACTCGACGCAGAAGCTCCACGCGCGCGGCCCGATCGGCGTCCGCGAGCTGTGCACGTTCAAGTACGTGGTCGTCGGTGACGGCCACGTGCGGCCGTGATCTGAACCGCGGTGGCGCGCATCGGGATCCTCGGCGGGAGCTTCAACCCGCCGCATCTGGCCCATCTCGTGTGCGCGTCGGAGGCCGCGGCGCAGCTGCACCTGACGCGCGTGCTGCTGACGCCGGTCGCGCAGCCGCCGCACAAGGAGGCCGAGCGCGACCCCGGCGCGCAGGAGCGCCTGGAGCTCTGCCGGCTCGCCGTGGCGGGCGACGAGCGCCTCGGCGTCTGCGACCTCGAGGTGCGCCGGGGCGGGCCGTCGTACACGGTCGATACGCTGCGTGCACTGCATGAGCACGCGCCGGAGGACGACCTGACCTTCATCGTGGGGGGCGACATCGCCCTCGGGCTGCCGTCGTGGCGCGAACCGGAGACGGTCCTCGAGCTGGCGACGCTCGCCGTCGCGGCGCGCGACGGCGTCGTCGCGGGCGACGTCGCCGCGCAGCTGCGCGCGAGCTTTCCCGACGCCCCGCCCCCCGTCTTCTTCGACATGCCGCGCCTGGACATCTCGTCCTCGCAGATCCGCCGCCGCGTCGCCGAGAACCGCAGCATCCGCTATCTCGTCCCTGAACCCGTTGCCGAGCACATCGCTCGTGGAAGGCTGTACCGATGACGCCAGAGGAGCTTGCAGAGACCATCGCCGCGCTCGCGGCCGACAAGAAGGCGATCGACGTCGTCGAGCTCGACGTGCGCGGCGTGCTCGGCTACACGGACTTCTTCCTCGTCTGCTCGGGCAACACGGCGCGTCAGGCCAAGGCGATCCACGACGGCATCCACCAGACCCTGAAGGACGACCACGACCTGCTGCCGCGCCGTGTCGAGGGACTGCGCGAGTCGCGCTGGGTGCTCATGGACTACCTCGACGTCGTCGTGCACATCTTCACGCCGGAGGCGCGCGAGTTCTATCGCCTCGAGCAGCTGTGGGGCGAGGTGCCCGCGCGGGCGATGGAGAACGCCTGACGCCCTACGCAATGGAGCTGAGGGGGCTCGAACCCCTGACCTCGTGACTGCCAGTCACGCGCTCTCCCAGCTGAGCTACAGCCCCAAGCGGGTAATCGCGGGCCATCTTAACACCGACGACCTGCCCGTTCCGCGCGGGGGCGAGCCGGAGATGGGCATACGTCCGCCGCTCGAACTCCCCAATGGGGAGAAAGAAGCACCGATCGAGCTCGCGGCAGTAGGCCGCGATCCCGTCGATCTCGGCCGCGCAGTACGTCGTTCTCACGTAGCCCTGCGACGGACTGTGCCGGGACGTGCGCAGCCGGATCGCGATGACGTCGTTCTTGCGCGTCGCCCACTTGCACTGCACGCGCAGCAGCCGCGCCCCGGTGTCGAAGATGAGATCGCAGCGCGCCCCGTCGATCATCGGGCGGTACACGTCGATCCCGAGATCGGCCGCCTCGGCGGCGATCTTCAGCTCGGCGACGCCGCCCTTCTGACTCGACGTGAGCTCCATCCTGTTACGAACACTAGTTCGTATCGCGGACGGAACTCCTATCGGCGGCGCGGGAGGAACTCCGGTACGTCGAGCTCTGGGGCCTCAGGCTCGGGGGCCGACCGCTTCGACTGCGCTGGGCCGCGGTCGAGGTCGACGGCGTCGAGGCGGGCCTTGAGCTCGCCGTGCGCCGCGCGGACGTCGCGCAGGAGGCGGTCGGCGTTGATCCGCAGGGAGTCCGAGAGGTCGCGGAGGTTGCCGCTGAGCTCCTCGCCCTCGCGCAGGACCTCGCGCGCGACGGCGCGCGCCTCGGCGATGAGCTCGCGGGCGTGGGCGTGCGCTCGCTCGCGCTCGGCCTCGGCCTTCGCGACCGCCTCGGCGCGCAGCGCCTCCGCCTCGGCGCCGGCCAGCGTGCGCAGCTCGTCGGCCGCCACCACGGCGTCGGCGCGCACCTCGCTGGCCTCGTCGTCGGCGGCCTTCACGCGCATCCGCGCGGCCCGCTCGGCCTCGGCGATGCGGGCGTTCGCGCGCTCCTCGGCCGCCGCGCGCAGCTCCTCCGCGGCCTGCTCGGCGGCCGCGACGATCTGCGCCACATGACGGGCGGTGCTCTGTGGCTCCTCGGACATGAGCGTCGATGGTAGGCCCGGCCGGGGTGCTTGGCGGCAAGAACTCCACCATCGGGGGTGTGCTGCATCCTTGGCCGGTGCCACCGGTCGCGAAGGTCGAGCCGATCACGACGGCCCGCGCGCTGCGCGGGCCGTTCGACTACCTGCGGCCCGAGGGCGTCGACGTGGGCTCGGTACTCGTCGTGCCTTTCGGCCATCGCGACGTCGTCGGCGTGGTCACCGG
>DATJEE010000181.1:0-18174 GCA_035496995.1 Solirubrobacteraceae bacterium
GGATCGAACGTTCGGCCACCAGCGCTTCGTTTCTCGTGATCGCGCCATCGGCGGGCCGACAACGAGCAGTGATGAGGCGCACCCGAACTCTCTCGCTGGATGGGGGCTTCACGCTCATCGAGATGCTCGTCGCCATCTTCGTCCTGCTGGTGGGCGTTCTCGGCGTCGTGGCGCTCGTCGACGGCGCGAACCGCACCACGAGCTCCAACCGCGCTCGCGAGGGCGCGACGAACCTCACCCGCGAGCTCATCGAGGACGCCCGGTCGGTGCCCTACGGCTCGCTCGACACCGCGACGCTCGCATCGACGATCGCCTCGCTCTCGGGCGGCGTCGTCCAGGCCGGCGGGACGGTCAATTTCACACGGCGCGGCACGACGTACAGCGTGACCCCGACGCTCTGCTACGTCGACGACCCGAAGGACGGCTACGGCAGCCACGCCGGAGCGACGTTCTGCAACGCCAACACCGACACGCGCGACAGCTTCCCGCGCGACTACAAGCGCTTCACGTCGGTGACGACATGGACGGGCGCGCGCGGCACCGGCACGTCGCGCCAGAGCGCGGTGATCAACGATCCCGGCAGCTCCTTCGCACCGCAGATCACGGCGTTGTCGATGACGTCGCCGACAGCATGCACCGGTAATCCGCCGTGCGTGCAGGTCGACGCGGGCGTGGCCTCCTCCGCGAGCTTCTCCGCGACCACGTCGGTGCCCGCGAGCAAGGTCAGCTGGTATGTCAACGACACGCTCATGGGCACCGCTGCCGGGAGCGGCACCGGGCCGTGGACGTTCACCTGGCCGCTGAACCTCGTCGTGACCGGGACGTACACGATCAGCGTGCGGGCGAACTCCGGCAAGGACGGCGCGGTGCGCAACATCGTCGTGCCCGTCAAGGAGTTCGGGGTCGGCGCGCCGACGAGCCCGTTCGGTGGCCTGAACCAGCTGTGGACCGACGTCGCCGAGCTGACGTGGACGCCCGTCTCGGCCAGCGTCCTCGGCTACGAGATCCAGCGGCTCGTGGGCGGTGTCTGGGCGGACGTCACGTGCTATGACGAGACCGGGGTCGTCGCGGCGTCCCCGCGCCCGACGGGCTCCACGTGCCTGGACAAGTCCGCGGCCGGGGCGACGCAGTACCGGGTCTACACGGTCTTCCTCTGGGGCACGACGCCGACGAGGTCGGTCTCTACCGCGAACGTCACGATCGCGAGCAACGTCCGCCCCTGCCCACCGGCGTCGGTGACGCTCAACACGTCGACGGACACGGTCAGCTGGACGAGCCCCGTCGCGGGCGGCGGCTGTGACGCGACGCGGGTCAAGGCCTACCGGGTGTACCGCTATACGGCGCCGAACGGCAGCGGCACGCTCCCGGCCGGATTCAGCCTGGCGCTCTCCAACCGCATCTTCAAGACCTCCGACGCCTCCGTGCACCAGTGGCACGACACGACACGCACGAACAAGATGTTCTACTGGGTCACCGCCATCGACAACCTCAACGCGGAGTCCGTGGTCGTGGGGCCGGTGCACTGATGCGTCGCCGGCTCTCCGACGAGCGCGGCTTCACGCTCATCGAGCTCCTCGTTGCGACGGCGATCTTCCTCACGATCCTTGGTGCGACCCTGGGGACCTTCGAGCGCTATCAGGCCAACGCCCGCCTGTCCGAGCAGCGCAACGACGCCTCCGAGCAGGTCCGGCGCATGATCGACGCGCTGACGCGCGACCTGCGCAACCTCGCCGACCCCACGACGGAGGCGCTGTCGATCGAGAGCGGCCAGGCCAACGACCTCGTCTTCCGCTCCGTCGATCCGGACGCGACGGGAGCCGACGCCAACCTCGTGGGCGTACGCCGCGTGCGCTACTGCCTCGACGTGGCCAACGGACGCGTGTGGCGCGAGACACAGCGCTGGTCGACCCTTGCCTCGCCCGCCGTGCCGTCGACCGCTGCGTGCGGAGCGGCGGACGCCTGGACGGGCACCTGCGTCGCCGCCAGCACCTGCGATCACTCCGTGACGGCGGAGTTCGTCACGAACGCGCGCCCCGCCACGCCGCGGCCGCTCTTCACCTACAACAGCGCTACGACGGACTCGATCACGTTCATCGGGGTCCACGCCTACGTCGACGTCAACAGCGCCCAGGCCGGCCCCAAGGAGGCCGACATCCAGAGCGGGGTGACGCTGCGCAACCAGAACCGCCGTCCGATCGCGGTGCTCGACCCGCCGGTACGTTCGGGCGGCACGAACTTCGTGCTCAACGCCTCGGGCTCCAGCGATCCCGAGGGGGCGCTCCTGACCTACGAGTTCCTCAAGACGACGGGCGCCGTCGAGACGTCACTTGGCGCGCCGCAGATCGCGCCGACGCTCGCCACACAGCTCGCGACCGGCGATTCAGTCCGCGTGCGGGTGACCGATCCCGGCCATCTCAGCGCGTACTCCGACTCCTACACGGTGAACGCACCATGACCCCGAACCACGCCAGTTCCGAGCAGGGCTACGCCCTCGTCACCGCGATCATCCTCATGTCGATCATGCTGACGCTCGGGCTGGCGGTCTTCGCCTACAGCGATAACCAGCAGTCGCTGACCCGGGTCGAGCGCGTCCGCGAGTCGTCCTTCAATCTCGCCGAACGGGCGCTCGAGGAGCAGACGTTCAAGCTGTCGCGCTCCTGGGCGGGCTCGCCGTCGACGGCGTATCCGGGCCCCTCGACCGCCGGCGCCCAGTCCTGCTCGCCGGCGACCGTCAACCCGCTGTGCCCGAACAACTCCGAGCTCATCAGCTCAGGCGACTCGCCGGACGCCGACGCTGCGACGACGTGGACGACGATCGTGCGCGACAACGGCGACGCCGACCCCGCCACGAGCGGCACGGGGGAGGATTTCTACTCGCCCGCGCTCGTCGACGGGCGCGCCAGCTGGGACGCGAACAAGGACGGAGTGCTGTGGGTGAAGGCGTCCGCGACGGTTCGCGGCAAGTCTCGGTCGATCGTCGCGAAGGTCAAGGTCGAGTCGATCTCCCTGCCGTTCCCGAAGGCTTCGATCATCGCCAACATGGTGTATCTGTCGAACAACGGCAACAAGCAGATCATCGACACCAACGGCCCCAGCGACGGCGACGTCGGCCCGGTGCTGCTGCGCTGCACGACCTCCGCGAATCCGACGGATTGCGTCATCAGCAACAACGGCGCGCCGTACGACCAGACCTCCGACCCGCGGATCTCGCCGCCGGGCTTCGGGCGTCCGGAGCCCGGCGCGGTCGTCGGACCCGAGACGCGCCAGCAGCTCCTCGACACCGCCACCGCCAACGGCACCGTCTACGACTCCTGCCCGACCGACGCGCAGCTCACCGGCGAGGTCGTCTACATCAAGACGGTGCCGGCCAGCGGCTGCCAATACAACATCAACGGCGACATCAACTCCCCCGTCGCCCCGGGCATGATCGTCGTCGACCAGAGCCTCGGCCTCTTCGAGCTGCGCGGCAACCTGCATTTCTACGGGCTCATGTACTTCATGGTCACGGGGGGCACAGGCTCGCCGGGTCTCACCGACAAGATCGTCCTCGACATGGACGGCACGATCGGGATCTACGGATCCGTCGCGATCGACGGCGACGGCGCGCTGCGTGCCGGCTCCAGTGGCGACGGCGGGCAGGCAGACCCGAACGTGAGCTTCGATCAGTCGCTCTCCGGCCAGCTCAAGGCCTTCGGCACCGCGGGCATCCTCCAGAACAGCTGGCGCGAGATCCGCCCGTGACGCGGCGCTGAGCGCGCTTCAAGTCGGGCGGCTGATCGACCGATACGTCCCGCGAACGCATCGCCCGCCCGCTCCACGAGAATCGAGGACTGTGTCCATGCCCATCGCCCTGCTGCCGGCCGCAGCCTTCGGTCTCATCATCGGGTCGTTTCTCAACGTCGTGAGCTACCGCCTGCCGGCGCGCGTGTCGCTCGCCACTCCGGGCTCTCGATGCCCCGCGTGCGAGACGCCGATCAAGCCGTACGACAACATCCCGGTGCTCTCGTGGCTGCTGCTGCGCGGACGCTGCCGGGCGTGCTCGGCCGCCATCGCCCCGCGCTACCCGCTCGTCGAGGCGCTCACCGCCGTGCTCTTCGCCGCGGTCGTCGCCGTCCATCACGCCGACGCCGCGCAACTCGTCCTCGGCCTCGTGCTCGTCGCCTTCCTCGTGCCGATCGCGCTCATCGACCTCGACCACAAGCTCATCCCCAACCGCCTGACGCTTCCGGCCGCGGTGCTCGGCGTCGTGCTCGGCACCGCCCTGGACCCGGGCGGCGAGGTCGAGCGGCTCATCGCGGGGGCCGTCGCCGGCCTGGTGCTCGCCGTGCCGTCGCTCCTGCATCCCAAGGGCATCGGGATGGGGGACGCGAAGCTCGTCGCGGTCCTCGGGCTGTACCTCGGCGCCGCCGTCGCGCCCGCGTTCCTCGTCGCGTTCATGCTGGGCACCGTCGTGGGCGTCGCGATCATGATCCGCTCGGGCGTGGCCCAGGGGCGCAAGACGCCGATCCCGTTCGGTCCGTTCCTCGCCGTCGGCGCTGTCGTCGGGCTGCTCGCCGGCAACGAGCTCGTGTCGCAGTACCTCGGCACCTTCTAACCCCCATTCCATCGTCCAGCCCGGGCTGGACCGCAACTGGACGTTTGGGCACAGTTGCGCTGATGGGCTGTGGCCCGTCGGTCCCGCTGCCGATTGATGAGCCACATGGGACGTTCACGATCGACGCCGCTTGTAGGACTCACAATCGAGCCGGGCCGCATTGCCGCGGCCCAGGTCACCGTCAACGGCGCGATCGCCGTGCAGCACGGAGCCGTGGCACAACTGGCCCCGGGAGTCGTCCGCGACGGAGAGGTCGCCGACGCCCCAGCACTGGCCGAGGCGCTGCGCGACGTTTGGCGCGAGCACCGCGATCTCGATAAGCGCGTGCGCATCGGCGTCGCGAACGCCCGCATCGTCGTCCGGACGCTGCTGCTCCCGGTGATCGACAACCCGAAGGAGATCGCGACGGCCGTGCGCTTCCAGGCAAAGGACGAGATCCCGATGCCGCTGGAGGACGCCGTCCTGGACTTCCATTCGGTCGGCGTCGTCGACACGCCCGAGGGGCCGCGCCAGCGCGTCGTCCTCGTGGCCGCGCGGCGCGACATGCTCTTCGCCGTCGTGGCGGCTGCTCGGGCCGCCGGGCTCAAGCCGACCGGCATCGATCTGTCGGCCTTCGGCATGGTCCGCGCGCTGCAGACCGCCGCCGCCGACGCGGGCCCGGAGCTCTTCGTCTCGGTCGGCGGCCTCACGAACCTTGCGATCTCCGACAACGGCGTCTGCGGGTTCACCCGCGTCGCGGGCGGCGGCCTCGAGAGCCTCGCCGTAGAGCTCGCCGAACGCGGAGAGCTCACGATCGAGCACGCCCGCATGTGGTTGCACCACGTCGGGCTCGAGGCGGAGCTCAGCACGATCGACGGCGACGAGGAGATCGTCTCCAACGCCCGCACGATCCTTGTCTCCGGTGCCCGCAAGGTCGCCGGCGAGATCCGCGGCTCATTGGACTTCCATCAGGCGCAGTCCAACGGCGGCAGCGCGGTGCAGCGGGTCGTCCTCACGGGCCCGGCGGCCGCCGTTCCGGGCTTCGCGGCCGCGCTGCAGGCCGAACTGGGCATCGATGTGCAGGAGCGCGTCGTCGCCGGCGCGCGCGGAACCGACCTCGGACGTCTGGATGCTGCCTGCCTCACCGTCTCTGCCGGACTCGCCATCGAGGAGCGTGTGGGCTCATGAAGGCCGTCAACCTCATTCCGCCGGATCGCCGCGGGCCGCGCAAGCTGGACTTCGGCCCGGCCCGCCGGGTCAGCGACGTTCCCCGGCCCATCGGCGCCTACGCCGTCCTGGTGGTCCTCGGTCTCGCCGTCCTGATGGCCGGCGCCTGGGCGCTGACCAGCCGCCAGCTCAACGACCGCCGAGCCCAGCTCGCGACGACCGAGCAGGCCGCGCAGGCCGCCGAGGCCAAGGTTGCGTCGCTTGCGCCGTACACGCGTTTCGCGGCTCTCAGCGCCTCACGGACGGAGACGCTCCGCGGCCTGATCAACGGCCGTTTCGACTGGTCGGCGGGGCTGCGCGAGATCGCGCGAGTGATCCCGACCGACGTCGATCTGACCTCCCTGACGGCCACCTCATCGCCGGGATCCGCCGTTCAGGGCGGGGCCAGCGACGAGCTGCGCAGCGCCCTGCCGGTGCCGGCTTTCAGCCTCGCCGGCTGTGCGCGCAGCCAAAGCCGCGTGGCGCAACTTCTCGCCCGGCTGCGGGCGATCGACGGCGTGCAGCGGGTGAGCCTCTCGAGCTCGCAGAAGGCCGACAGTGCGTCGGCGAATGAGTCGGACTGCCGCTCGACCGACCAGATGCCGGAGTTCACGCTGACCGTCTTCTTCCAGGCGCCGTCCGGGATCGTCCCCGCGGCCGCCGCGACCGCCGCCGGCAACACCGTGCCGGCCTCGACTTCCACCGGAGGTGCCGGATGACCGCTCAGAGAGGTCAGATCGCGGGCGTGCTCGCCGTCATCGCCGTGCTCGGCGGGTTCTGGATGCTCGTCATCGCACCGAAGCGCGAGAAGAGCGCTGCGGTCGCCGGGCAGCTCTCGCAGGCCCGGCAGCGCCTGGCGGCCGCGACCAGCGCCGCCGGAAACGCGCGTAATGCGCGCGCGACCTACCAGCGGCAGTACGCAACCTTGGCGCGGCTCGGCAAGGCCGTGCCGGCCGACGACGACGTCGCCTCGCTGCTGTTCCAGCTCGAGTCCGTCGCGAAGTCCAGCAAGATCGACTTCCGCGCATTCAACCTCGTCGGCGGCGGGTCCGCTGCGACGACCACGACACCGCCCGCGGCGGACGCGAAGAAGACGGGGGCCGACGCGAAGACCGCGACGGGCACCGACAAGACGGCCACCACGCCGGCCGATGGCACGGCTTCCACGCCTGCCGCCCCGGCGATCAGCCAGGCGCCGCCCGGCGCCTCGGTCGGCGCCGCCGGACTGCTAACGATGCCCTTCACCTTCACCTTCGACGGCGGGTACCTGCCGATGCAGCGTCTGCTCGGGTCGATCGATCGCCTCGCCGACACGACCGGCGACACGATCTTCGTCAACGGTCGTCTGCTCACCGTCGACGGCTTCTCCCTGGTGGCGAGTCGTCACGGCTTCCCGAAGGTCAAGGCACAGGTCAGTGCGACCTCGTACATCCTGCCGGCGAGCCAGAGCCCGACACTCCTAGCGACCGCGTCGGCGCCCGCCGCAACGTCGCCGGCGCCGGGGGGCTCCACGGGCGCCGCCACGGCGCCGCCGACGGCCACCGCATCGATCCAGGGGGTCCGGCCATGAAAACGCAGCTCGTCACCGCGGCACGCTCGATCGCCCGCGACCTCGTGGCAAAGCGCCTGTGGCCCGTTGCGGTCCTGCTGCTCGTCGCGCTCGTCGCCGTACCCATCGTGATCGGCTCGTCCGACGCGACGGTGCCGCCGACCCCCGCCGCTTCGCTCGAGCCGCCCGCCGCTGCCGGCGACACGGCCGGCGCCCTGACGATCGCGGCGCCCGCCGTCATCGGCCACGCCCGCCCGGGCGCGGTGCACGACCCGTTCTTTGCCCCGCCGAAGCCCGAGAAGTCGTCGTCGCCGGAGCAGACGACCGCGACCGCCCCCACGACGACCGTCCCCAGCACCACGGCGCCGGCGACGACCACGACCACGACCACGAACAAGCCCACGACGACGACGCCCGCCGCTCCCGCGACGACGCCGATCGCGCCGACCACCTCCGGAGACGACACGACCGCGCAGCGGACGGTCTACCGCACGCGCGCGCGCTGGGGGGCCGACGACACGGCCGACGTCCGGGGCCTCTCTCGCCTGCAGGCGCTCGGCGGGACGTCCAACCCGGCGGTCATGTACCTCGGGACGACCTCCGGCGGCAGGCGGGCCGTGTTCCTGCTCGGTCCCAGCGCCCTCGCCACCGGCGACGGCAAGTGCGCGGAGTCGCGCTGTCGCGTCTTTGTGATGTCGCCCGGCGACAAGAGCACGGTGGGCGTCCTGTCCGCCGACGGCAGCTGGCGCAAGTTCACGCTCGTGATCGACAAGATCGTCCCGCAGGTCTCCGCCACGGTCGCCGAGGCCCGGGCGCTGCGCGCCCGCGTCGATGCCGACGGCCGCTCGGTCCTGCGCGAGATGATCAAGGATCCGCACACCGCCGCGGCGATCGGCCTCTTCGCCTACGACCGCGCCACCGGCGCCGTCGTCGCGACCGACGCTCCATAGACTCCCGGGCCGTCATGGCCCTCCGCCTCATCACCGCCGGCGAATCGCACGGCCCCGGTCTCACCTGCCTCGTCGAGGGCCTTCCCGCGGGCCTGACGATCGACCAGGACACGATGAACCGCGACATGGCGCGCCGCCAGCTCGGCCACGGCCGCGGCGGGCGGATGAAGATCGAGCGCGACCGCGCCGAGGTCACCGCGGGCGTCCGCCACGGCGTGACGATGGGCAGCCCGATCGCGCTGCAGATCGCCAACCGCGACTACGCCAACTGGGAGGAGCGGATGAACCCCTGGCCGGTCGAGGCGGAGATCCCCGAGGTCCACCTCCCGCGCCCGGGCCACGCCGACCTCGTCGGGACGCAGAAGTACAACCTCACCGACGTCCGCAACGTCCTCGAGCGCGCGAGCGCGCGCGAGACGGCGGCACGCGTCGCCGGCGGCGCCCTCGCGCGGACGTTCCTCTCGGCTCTCGGCGTCGAGGTCCGCTCGCACGTCGTGCAGATCGGCAGCGTCCACGCGCCGGCGCGCGCCGGCGCGCCCCTGACCGTCGCCGACTTCGCGGGCGTCGACGAGGACCCCGTCCGCTGCCTGGACCGCGAGGCAAGCCGCGCGATGGTGGCCCACATCAACGTGCAGCGCAAGGCGAACGAGTCGCTCGGCGGCGTCTTCGAGGTCATCGCGTTCGGGCTCGTGCCGGGCCTCGGCTCGCACATCTCCTGGGAGGAGCGCCTCGACGGGCGGCTCGCGGGCGCGCTGTGCTCGATCCAGGCGATCAAGGGCGTCGGCCTGGGGGAGGGCTTCGACCTCGCCGGCCTCCCCGGCTCGGCGGCGCACGACGAGCTGTTCTACGACGAGGCCCGCGGCTACTACCGCGAGTCCAACCACGCCGGCGGCCTCGAGGGCGGCATGACGAACGGCGAGCCGCTCGTCGCGCGCGCGGCGATGAAGCCGCTGCCGACGCTGACCAAGCCCCTGCGCTCGGTCGACATCGCGACGAAGGAGCCCGCCCAGGCGCTGCGCGAGCGGACGGACTCCTGCACGGTGCCGGCGGCCGGCGTCGTCGGCGAGGCGATGGTCGCGTTCGTCCTCGCCGACGCCTACCGGACGAAGTTCGGCGGCGACCACATGGACGACGTGCTCGCCGCGGTGCAGGCCTACCGCGAGCGGATCCAGTGGCGGGCTCCCTAGTCTTCGTCGGGTTCATGGGCGCGGGGAAGTCGTCCGCGTTCGACGACGTGCTGGACACCGACACGCTCATGGAGGAGCAGCTCGGGATGACGATCGCGCAGTTCTTCGCCGTCCACGGCGAGCGGCGCTTCCGCGGCCACGAGGAGGAGGTCGTCCTGCGCGCGCTGCGCTCGGGTGCGCCGGGGATCTCGCTCGGCGGCGGCGCCGTGCTGTCTCAGCGCGTGCGCGACGCGCTGCGCGACCACACCGTCGTCTGGATGGACGTCAGCGACGAGACGGCCTGGGCGCGCGCCGCCGGCGACGACCGGCCGCTCGCGCGCGACCGCGAGGCGTTCGCCGCCCTGCACGCCGAGCGCCGGCCGCTCTATGAGTCGATCGCCGACGCCTTCCTGCCCGAAGGCGACCGCCTCGTGCGCCGCGCGCTGCCGGCGCTCGAGTCGCTGCGCGACGCGCCGGCGGGGACGAAGCTCGTCTACGCCGCGACCGCGGGCGGGGAGTACCCGGTGTTCGTCGGGCGCGGGCTCATCGGCGGGCTGCCGCGCCCGGGCCGGCGCGCGTTCGTCGTGACCGACGAGAACGTCGGCGCGCGCTACGGGGCGGCGCTGTCGGGCACGCACCACACGATCACGATCGCGGCGGGCGAGGAGCACAAGACGCTCGCCGTCGCCGAGCGCGTCTGGCGCGAGCTCGCCGCGCGCGGCATGGGCCGCGACGACCATCTCGTCGCCCTCGGCGGCGGCGTCGTCGGCGACCTCGCGGGCTTCTGCGCGGCGACGTACCAGCGCGGCGTGCCGGTCGTCCAGGTACCGACGACGGTCGTCGCCCAGGTCGATGCGGCCTACGGCGGCAAGACCGGCGTCGACCTGCCGGAGGCGAAGAACTACGTCGGCGCCTACCACCAGCCGGCGGCGGTGATCACCGACGTCGACACGCTGGAGACGCTGCCTGCGGAGGAGGTCGCGGCCGGCTATGCAGAGGTCGTCAAGACGGCGCTGATCGCCGGCGGCCGGTTGTGGGAGCGGGTGGCGGGCGGGGCGCAGGTCGACGCGGACATCGTCCTCGCGTGCGCGCGCGCGAAGATCGGCGTCGTGAGCGCCGACGAGCGCGACGGCGGGGCGCGCCAGCTCCTGAACCTCGGCCACACCGTCGGCCACGCGATCGAGACCGTCACGGGCTACACGCGCTACCGCCACGGCGAGGCCGTCGCCCTCGGGCTGCTGGCGGCGCTGCGGCTGTCCGGCGCCGGCGAGCTGCGCGAGCAGGTCGGCGAGCTGCTGGCCGCCGCGGGGCTGCCGACGACCTTGTCAGACGTCGACCCCGCTGCGGTCGTCGCGGCGACGCGGATGGACAAGAAGCGCGTGGGGGACAGCGTGCCGTTCGTGCTGTGCTCGGCCCCGGGTGCCGCGGTGTTCGGCCAGCGCGTGGCGACCGCCGACGTGCTGGCGGCGGTGGAGGAGCTCGTCGCCTGAGCCGCGCCCGTCGCCCCGCCCTGCCAAAGTCCATCCCCACATGGCCAACGCCCGCAACCGCATCCACGTCATGCACGGGGTCAACCTCGACCAGATCGGCCGCCGCGACCCCGCGCACTATGGCGGCATGACCTTTCTCAAGCTCGAGCAGGCGATCGACGCCTACGCGGACGAGCTCGACCTCGACGCGCGCTTCTTCCAGACCAACCACGAGGGCGAGTTCGTCGAGGAGCTGCACCGCGTGCGCGACCTCGCCGACGGCGTCATCGTCAACGCCGGCGCGTGGTCGCACTACTCGCGCGCGATCGGCGAGGCGCTGCAGTTCGCCGCCGTGCCCGCCGTCGAGGTCCACCTCTCCGACGTCATGGCCCGCGAGGAATGGCGCCACGTCTCCGTGCTGACCGAGAGCTGCATCGCGACGTTCTCCGGCAAGGGCGTCGAGGGCTACCGCGACGCGTTCGCCGCGCTGAAGGCGGCCCTCAAGGACGCGCCGCCGATGGCCCCCGTCCGCTCATGACCGCGCGCGCCGACGCCGTCCTCGCCGCCGTCGCCGAGCGCGAGCTCGACGCGCTGCTCGTCTCCAACCTCGTGAACATCCGCTGGCTGACGGGCTTCACGGGCTCCAACGCCGCCGCCGTCCTCGGGCCGGCCCAGCGCCGTTTCGTCACGGACTTCCGCTATCTCAGCCAGGTCGCCGCGCAGATCGACGAGGCCTGGGAGCGCGAGATCGACAGCGACCTGCTCAAGCGCGTCGCGGCCGGGCTGCCCGAGGGCCCGTTCAAGCTCGGCTTCGACGATGCGCACCTCACGGTCAAGCAGCACGCCCAGCTCGCCGAGCTCGTCGGGGACGGGGTGGAGCTCGTCGCCGCCGGCGGGATCGTCGAGGCGCTGCGCGCGGTCAAGGACCCCGCCGAGATCGACGCGATCCGCGCCGCCACGAAGGTCGCCGACGCGGCGTTCGAGGAGGTCGTCTCGGCCGGGATCGTCGGGCGCACGGAGCGCGAGGTCGCGCTCGACCTCGAGATCGCCATGCGCCGCCGCGGCGCGTCGGGCGCCTCGTTCGCGCCGATCGTCGCCGCGGCCGAGCACGGCGCGCTGCCGCACGCCGCGCCGCGCGACGTGCCGATCCCCGCCGGCACGCTCGTCGTCATCGACTGGGGCGCGCAGCTCGACGGCTACGCCTCGGACTGCACACGCACGGTCGCGACCGGCGAGCTGGACCCCCGCGATCGCGCCGTCTACGACCTCGTCCTGGAGGCCCAGGAGGCGGCGCTCGCCGCCGTGCGCCCCGGACCGACCGGCCAGGAGGTCGACGCGGTCGCCCGCGCGATCATCGACGACGCCGGCCACGCCGAGCACTTCGGCCACGGCCTCGGCCACGGCGTCGGGATGGAGGTCCACGAGGGCCCGCGCCTCGCGAAGCTCGCCAAGGACCCGCTCGCGGCGGGCAACGTCGTGACCGTCGAGCCGGGCGTCTACGTCCCGGGCGCCGTCGGCGTGCGGATCGAGGACCTCGTCGCCGTGACGGCCGACGGCCACGACGTGCTCACGGGCCTGTCGAAGGCCCTGCGGACCGTCGGATAGCCCGGCCCCCTCCGGCGTCCACTTCCGACCGCTTTCCGGAGCAAAGCGACACAACCCGGTCCATCGCCCGTTTGAGCATTGCGGCCCGGTCGGGCATCGGCTATAGCTGGGCGCAGAGGTAGGTGACAGGGGCTAACGAGCATTTCGACGCGGTCGTCGTCGGGTCCGGTTTCGGGGGATCCGTGACGGCGTACCGCCTGGCCGAGGCCGGGCACAGCGTCTGCCTGCTCGAACGCGGAAAGCCGTTTCCGCCGAACTCCTTCCCGCGCTCGCCGCTGGGCCTCAAGTCGCAGTTCTGGGACCCGAGCGCGGGCCTGCACGGGATGTTCAACATGTGGAGCTTCGAGAACATCGACGCGATCTGCGCGAGCGGCCTCGGCGGCGGCTCGCTGATCTACGCCAACGTCCTGCTGCGCAAGGACGAGGACTGGTTCGTCAAGGAGGAGCCCGGCCACGGCAGCTGGAAGGGCGGCTACGAGCACTGGCCGGTCACGCGCGCCGACCTCGATCCGCACTACGACCGCGTCGAGCGGATGATGAACGTCCAGAAGTTCCCGCTCGAGCAGGAGCCCTACAGCGCCAACCGCAAGGTCCTCGCCTTCCGCGACGCGGCGCAGGCACTGGGCCTCGACTGGCGCCTCGTCAACCTCGCCGTGACGTTCCACAACGACGGGCTGCCCGCCGTCCCCGGCGAGCCGATCACCGAGCTGCGCCCGAACTTCCACGGCCGCACGCGACTGACCTGCCGGCTCTGCGGCGAGTGCGACATCGGCTGCAACTACGGCTCGAAGAACACGCTGGACTACACGTACATCACGGCCGCTTGGCACGCCGGCGCCGACGTCCGCACGCGCCACGAGGTGCGCTCGTTCGCCCCGCGCGAGGGCGGCGGCTACACGATCGACTACGTCGTCCACGACGCCGGCAGCGAGGGCACGCCGACCGACACGAAGGCGCTGGCGCTCCAGACGATGACCTGCGACCGGCTGATCCTCTCGGCCGGCACGCTCGGCACGACGTACCTCATGCTGAAGAACCGCTCGGCGTTCCCCGCGCTGAGCCCGGCGCTCGGCACGCGCTTCTGCGGCAACGGCGATCTGCTGACGTTCGCGCGCAACTGCATGAAGACCGGGCCCGACGGCACGAAGGTCCCGCACGTCCTGGACTCTGCCCACGCGCCCGTCATCACCAGCGCGATCCGCGTCGGCGACGCGCTCGACGGCAAGGGCGACGAGGGCCGCGGCTTCTATCTCGAGGACGCCGGCCAGCCGGAGTTCGTCAGCTGGATGCTCCAGCTGCTCGACGCGCCGACCTCCGCGCTCGAGCAGATCCCGAAGCTCGTGAAGTTCGCCGGCGACTTCATCACGCACAAGGACACCGACATCGGCGCCGAGCTCTCCGGCCTGCTCGGCGACAGCAGCGAGTCCGCGGGCTTCCTGCCGCTGCTCGGCATGGGCCGCGACATCCCCGAGGGCGTCATGTCGCTGCGCAAGGAGGGCCTGGAGATCGACTGGAAGAAGAACGGCAGCTCCAAGGCCTACTTCAACCGCGTCCGCGACGTCTCCGAGCAGATGGCGCACGAGCTCGGCGGCAAGTTCCTCGACAACCCGATCTGGCTGCTGAGCCGCGTCGTGACCGTCCACGCGCTCGGCGGCTGTCCGATGGGCCGCGACGAGCGCGAGGGCGTCGTCGACGCGCACGGCCGCGTCTACAACTACCCCGGGCTGCACATCGCCGACGGATCGGTCATGCCCGGGCCGGTCGGACCCAACCCGAGCCTGACGATCGCGGGGCTCGCAGATCGCTTCGCGGACACGATCCTCGACGAGATGAAGGGACCCAGCGTGACCGCACCCGAGTCCGCCCACCATGCCGACGACGAGCCGGCGACAACCGTCACGAACACCCCGCCGCCGCCCAGCGAGGAGCCCGCGTCGGTGCAGTTCACCGAGAAGATGCGCGGCTTCATCAGCTTCGGCGAGGACGACTTCGACAAGGGCTTCCGCGCCGGCAAGAAGTCGCGGACCGACCTGATGTTCCACGTGACGGTCCTCATGGACGACATCGAGCGCTTCGTCAAGGACGAGCTGCATCCGGGGACGATCACCGGCCACGTCCAGTGCGACGCGCTCGGTGGCCGGCTCGAGGTCTCCGAGGGGTGGTTCAACCTCTTCGTCGAGGCCGGCGAGCACGGCGAGCGCAAGCTCATGAAGTACCGCCTCTTCCTCCAGGACGGCACCGGCCACGACATCACCCTGCGCGGCTTCAAGGAGGTCGAGAACGACCCCGGCTTCGACCTCTGGGCCGACACGTCGACGCTCTTCACGCACATCTACAAGGGCCACATCGCGCCCGAGGGCGACGACCAGGCCGAGATCATCGCCAGCGGCATCCTGCACATCCGCCCGACGGACTTCGCCGTGCAGTGCACGACGTTCCGCGTGCACCCGGCGCACCGCGTCGACGCGATCGCGCGCTTCGGGGTGCTCTTCGCCGGCGACCTGTGGGAGGTCTACGGGCCCGGTAAGCACGGGTGACGACCGCGCGCGCCCACACCGACGAGCTCTTCGAGCTCGACACGGCCGACGGCGTCCCGTGCAACGTCATCCACGTCAAGGGCCCCAAGCCGCCGACGAAGGGGCCGGTGCTGCTCGTCCACGGCGTCGGCGTCCGGACGGAGATCTGGCGCCCGCCGACGCCGTACACGCTCGTCGAGGCGCTCGTCGACGGCGGCTACGACGTCTGGATGGAGACCTGGCGCGCGAGCATGGACGTCCCGAACAACACGTGGACGCTCGACCAGGCGGCGGTCCTCGACCACCCGGTCGCCGTGCGCAAGGTCCTCGAGCAGACCGGCGCGGACTCGATCCAGGCGATCACGCACTGCCAGGGCTCGACGAGCTTCGTCATGGCGGCCTGCGCCGGTCTGCTGCCGCAGGTGCGCACGATCGTCGCCAGCGCGGTGACGCTGCACCCGGTCGTCCACCGGATCGCGAAGCTCAAGCTCGACTACGTCGTCCCGATCGTGTCGCGCCTGACGGGGTACCTCGATCCGCAGTGGGGCATCCACGACCCGCCCGGCATCCTCCCGAAGGTCGTCACGGCGTATTCGAAGGCCTCGCGGCGCCACTGCGACAACGGCGTCTGCAAGGTCGCGAGCTTCATGTTCGGCTCCAGCGACCCGACGCTCTGGACGCACGAGCAGCTCAGCCCCGCGACGCACGAGTGGACGAAGGGCGAGTTCGGGCCCGCGCCGCTGACGTTCTTCAAGCAGATCGCGAAGTGCGTCGACGTCGGCCACCTCATCAGCGTCGAGGGCCGCCCCGAGCTGCCGGCGAGCTTCGTCGCGCAGGCACCGCAGACCGACGCCCGCTTCTCGTTCATCACCGGCGGCCTGAACAACACGTTCCTGCCCGAGAGCCAGCAGCGCACGTTCGACTGGTTCGAGGCCCGCGAGCCGGGCCGCCACTCGCTGCACATCATCCCCGGCTACGGCCACCTCGACGTCTTCATCGCCGAGACCGCTGCGCAGAACGTGCACCCGATCATCCTCGGCGAGCTGGACCGTGGGTAGCACGGGCGTCGCACACCTGCCGGCGGTCCTGCCCGACGCCCCGCCGAGCAACGTCTGCGGCAACACGACGTCGATCACGCTCTTCACGACGCTGGCGCCGGTGGGGCGCCTCGTCATGCCGGCGCTGTTCGCCGCCACGCGGGCGATCCCCAAGACGCTCGCGGCGATGGACAGGCTGTCGTTCATCAGCTACGCGAGCTGGTCGGTCGTCCGCGACATCCCCTACAACGGCCTGCCGCAGGCGACGCGGCGGCTGCGGCACGCGCACCTCTTCTTCGAGGTCCACTTCAACGGCAGCTGGGCGCAGTACATCGACTCGTCGGTCCGCGTCCTCACGGCGGGGATGAAGTCCTTCTGGGGCACCTCGGAGACGTTCCCCGGGCCGCTGCCGGCGGGTCCCTTCCAGCGCTTCTTCAAGGTCCACGAGGTCGACTGCGACCACTACTTCTGCGCCTATCCGGAGGCGACCGTGACGATCGTGCGCTCGGCGCTCGCGCTCGAGCAGCGCCTGGACATGTTCGCCCACCGCGCGGCGCTCCTGCAGCCGGAGGCCTTCGACGCCGCCTGGTACGCCTTCCTCGAGGACGCGCAGCAGTTCCTATGAGGACGACGAACCGCGCGGGCAAGACGTACTCGCTCATGGTCCTGACGCCGATCCGGCCGGGGGAGGAGGGGCCGTTGCGGGCGTATCTGGCGGGGCTCTCCGAGAGCCCGCTGGCGCGCGTGCCGCGGACGCACATGGCCCGGCTGCTCGTCGTCGACGACATGCCCTGCCCGCCCGAGCGCCCCGACCTGCACGACCCGCTCGGCGGCGCCTACCTGCTCTTCACGAGCAACTTCGACGGCAGCCTGAACGCCTATCTCTCCGATCTCGTCGCCGCGCTGGAACCCGAGGCGGAGGAGATCTGGGGGCGCTGCATCGGCTGCCCGCGGCCCGCGGCCGGGGCGGCGCTGAAGGCCTACATCGGGCGCAACCAGCTGCAGTCCGGGGTCGTGTTCGCCGCCTACGGCGACGCGTCCGTCGAGCGGGTCCGCGGCGCGCTGGACAAGCGCGAGCGGCTGACCGACTTCGTCATCCGCGCTCAGGACATGCAGCCGGCGGCGCGCCGCAAGGCGTTCCTGAAGGAGTTCGGCGCGCCGTGACCGTCGCACTCGACCTCGCCGACATCCAGGGCGACATCCTGCGCGCCTACGGCAACGCCTACGACTGCACGACGTACGTCTTCGTCCACGTCGGCGGGGACGCGGCGCGCGAGTGGTTCGGCGAGCTCGTCGAGCACGTCACGACGGCGGAGCCGTGGGCGGCCGGCAAGCCGGAGACGACGCTCAACGTTGCGCTGACGGCGGCGGGGCTGGACGCGCTCGGTGTGGGCGCCGACGTCCTCGACTCGTTCTCGTTCGAGTTCCGCGCGGGCATGGCGTCGCGGGCGGCGGCCCTCGGCGACGCGGGCCCGAGCGCGCCCGACGCGTGGGAGCCGGGTCTCGGGGACGGCAGCGCGCACGTCCTGCTCGTCGTCAACGCCCAGACGCCGGAGCAGCTCGAGTACGCGCTCGGCAAGCTGCGCGCGGCCGTTGCGGCGGCGACCGGCGTGAAGATCGCCGGCGAGCACGACGCGCGGCTGCTCGGCGGCGCGCGCGAGCACTTCGGCTTCGCCGACGGGATGGCCCAGCCGGCGATCCAGGGCGCGACGGAAGAGAAGGCGCGCGGCGGCGGCGTACCGCAGCAGCACGGCATGTGGCGCTCACTGGCCCCCGGCGAGTTCATCCTCGGCTACCCCGACGAGGACACGATGACCGACGCCGCCCGGCGGCTGCCGCCCGCGCCCGCCGACCCGCTGGGGGCCAACGGCACGTACATGGTGTGGCGCAAGCTGCACCAGGACGTCGCGCTCTTCCGGCGCACGCTGCGCGCGGCGGCGGCGCGCTGGGGCGACGGCGACGAGCGCAGGCTGGCGGCGAAGATCGTCGGCCGCTGGCAGGACGGCACGCCGCTGGCGAAGCACCCCGACGCGCCGGACCCGTCGTTCGACCCGTCGGCCCACGGGGCGAACGACTTCCGCTACGGCGACGACCTCGGCGGGC
>DATJEE010000182.1:0-28099 GCA_035496995.1 Solirubrobacteraceae bacterium
CGCGACGAGCTCATCGGCCAGCCCGTCGAGAAGCTCGTCCCCGCCCGCTACCACGGCGCCCACGGCGGCCACCGCAGCGGCTACTTCCACGACCCCCGCACGCGCCCGATGGGCGCCGGCCTGGACCTCTACGGCCTGCGCAGCGACGGCAGCGAGTTCCCCGCCGAGATCAGCCTCTCGAGCATCCAGACCGAGGACGGCCTGCTCGCCACCGCCGCCATCCGCGACATCACCGACCGCAAGAACGCCGAGCGCGACCTCGCCCGCCACGCGGCCGAGCTGCAGCGCTCGAACATCGAGCTGTCGCAGTACGCCTACGTCGCGTCGCACGACCTGCAGGAGCCGCTGCGGATGGTCGTCGCCTACACCGACCGGCTGTCCGAGCATCTCGCCGGGAGCCTTGGCCCGCGCGAGCAGGAGTGGGCCGGCTACGTCGTCGAGGGCGCGACGCGCATGCAGTCGCTCATCGAAGGGCTGCTCGAGTTCTCGCGCGTGCGCCCCGGCGAGGCGGAGTTCACCGCCGTGGACTGCGAGATCGTGCTGCGCCGCACGCTCGCGAACCTCCGCGCGGCGGCCGGCGACGCCGGCGCCCGGATCACGCACGACGCCCTGCCGACGATCTCCGCCGACCCGCTGCAGCTGCTGCAGCTCTTCCAGAACCTCGTCGGCAACGCCCTGAAGTTCCGCGGCGCCGATCCGCCGGCGATCCACGTCGGCTGCGCCCGCGAGGGCGCGAACTGGCACTTCAGCGTCAGCGACAACGGCATCGGGATCGACGCCGCCGACGCGGACCGGATCTTCGTGCTCTTCAAGCGCCTGCACTCCAAGGACGAGTACTCCGGCGCGGGCATCGGCCTGGCGCTCTGCAAGAAGATCGTCGACGCGCACGGCGGGCGCATCTGGGTGCGGTCCGCCCCGGGCGCGGGCGCGACGTTCCACTGGCTGCTGCCCGCGGCGATGACGGTCGCGGCGTGATGACGCTGCTGACGCACCGGCGCACGATCCTCGTCGTCGAGGACAACGCCGCCGACGCCGCGCTCGTCGCCGACGCGCTCGAGTCCGTGCCCGCAAACCCCGCGCTGCTCGTCGCCCGCGGCGGCCAGGAGGCGGTCGCGCAGCTGCGCGACCCGGCGCTCGCCCCGCTCCCGGACCTCGTGCTGCTCGACCTCAACCTGCCGGGCTTCAGCGGCCTGCAGACGCTCGCCGAGCTCAAGGCCGATCCGCGGCTGCGCCACATCCCGGTGCTCGTGCTGACGACGTCGAAGTCCCAGGACGAGATCAACCGCTGCTATGAGCTCGGCGCCGCGGCGGTGCTCAACAAGCCGCTGCGGCTGCGCGACCACCGCGCGCTGATCGACGCCCTCGGGAGCTTCTGGCTCGAGCACGTGCGCTTCGCCGAGGGGACGTAACCCGTGGCGACGCCGCCCGTCAGGATCCTCCTCGTCGAGGACAACGCCGCCGACGCGCAGCTCACGGCGGACATGCTCGCTTTCTCGAAGGCGCCGCGATACGAGGTCACCCACGTCGCGCGCCTCGCCGAGGCCCGCGCGCTGCTGGCCGCGGAGCGCTTCGCCGTCGTCGTGCTCGACCTCGGCCTGCCGGACACCGCCGGTCTGGAGGGCGTCTGCGACGTCCGCGCCGCCGCGCCGGAGGCGGCACTCGTCGTCCTCAGCGGCCTCGGCAGCGAGGCGATCGCCGTCGAGGCGCTGGCCAGCGGCGCGCAGGACTACCTCGTCAAGGGCCGCGCCAACGAGGACACCCTGCAGCGCTCGATCCGCTTCGCGATGACGCGCCACGAGGCCGACATCGCGCAGCGGCGTCTCGCGGCGGTCGTCGAGTCCTCCGACGACGCGATCATCACGATGGATCTCGAAGGGCGGATCATCAGCTGGAACGCCGGCGCCGAGCGGCTCTTCGGGTACGCGCACGAGACGGCGATCGGCAAGCGCGTCGCGCTGCTCGTCCCCGCCGATCGCAGCGGCGAGACCGAGCGGCTGCTCGCGCGGGTGCTCGCAGGCGAGCGCATCCACAACCACGTGACGTCGCGGATGCGACGCGACGGCTCGTACGTCGACGTCTCGCTCACGCTCTCGGCGATCGCCGGTGCCGACGGCAGGGCCATCGCCGTCGCGGAGATCGTCCGCGACATCAGCGCAAGCACGCGCGCGGCCGCGTCGCTGCACGCGGCGCAGGAGCGCTTCCGGATCGCCTTCGAGGAGGCGCCGATCGGCATGGCGCTCATCGGCCTCGATCGCTGCTTCATGAAGGTCAACGCCGCCTTCTGCGAGATCACCGGCTATGCCGAGGGCGAGCTCGAGGGCAGCCCGACGGCGATCCTCGTCCCGCCCGACGACCCCGAGCGCCGTGGCGAGGCGGTCAGCGCGCTGCTGGCGGGCGCGACCTCGAGCTACAGCGCCGACCGCCGTTTCATCCACCGCGCCGGCCACCCGATCTGGGTGGCGCTGAACGTGACCTGCGTCCGCGACCACGACGGCGCGCCGCAGCACTTCCTCGGGCAGATGCAGGACATCACCGACCGCCGGCGCTACGAGGACCGCCTGCAGCACATGGCCGACCACGACCCGCTGACGGGGCTGCTGAACCGCCGCGCGTTCGAGCGCGAGCTGCGCAACCACGTCCGGCGCGGCGAGCGCTACGGGCTCGCCGGCGCCGCCCTGATGATCGACCTCGATCACTTCAAGTACTACAACGACACGCTCGGGCACCTCGCGGGCGACGAGCTCATCACGCGCGTCGCCGGCGCCCTCGCCACGCGCCTGCGCGAGTCCGACGTGCTGGCGCGGCTCGGCGGCGACGAGTTCGCCGTCATCCTCCCGAACGCCGGGGAGGCGGCGGCCAGGCGCGTGGCGAGCGAGCTGCTGGAGTGCGTGCGCGGCGAGGGCCTCGTCGCCCCCGACGGCGTCCGCAACGTCCTGACGGCGAGCATCGGCGTCGCGTTCTTCGACGACGAGGCGGGACTGCAGCCCGAGGACGTCATGGTCAACGCCGACCTCGCGATGTACGACGCGAAGGAGGCCGGCCGCGACCGCGCGTCGTTCTATCCCGCCAGCGGGCATGTTCGCGCCCGGATGCGCAGCCGCGTCACGTGGGTCGAGTCGATCCGCGCGGCGCTCGACACCGGCCGCTTCGAGCTGCTCGCCCAGCCGATCGTCGACCTGCGCGGCGAGCGAGCGCGACGCTACGAACTGCTGCTGCGCATGCGCACGACCGACGGCGACCTCATCCCGCCGGCGGCGTTCCTGCGCATCGCCGAGCACCTCGACCTCGTCCAGGAGATCGATCGCTGGGTCGTCGCCCGCGCGACGGAGCTGCTCGTCGCCCATCCCCAGCTCAGCCTCGAGGTCAACCTGTCGGGCAAGTCGATCGGCGCGCCGGCGCTGCTGGAGCTCACCGAGCGGCTCCTGGACGAGACCGGCGTCGACCCCGGGCGGCTGACGTTCGAGATCACCGAGACGGCGGCGGTCGCGAACATCGCCCGCGCGCGGGCGTTCTCCGAGCGGCTGCGCGCGCTCGGCTGCCGCTTCGCGCTCGACGACTTCGGCGCGGGCTTCGGTTCCTTCTACTACCTCAAGCACCTGCCGTTCGACTACCTGAAGATCGACGGCGAGTTCGTCCGCAACTGCGCGAGCGATCCGACCGACCGGCTGCTCGTGACGGCGGCGGTCGACATCGCACGCGGCCTCGGCAAGGAGACGATCGCCGAGTTCGTCGGCGACGATGCGGCCGTCGCGGTGCTGCGCGACCTCGGCGTCGACTGGGGCCAGGGCTTCCACCTCGGGGCGCCGGCGCCGCTCGCGGACCAGCTGGCGAAGGCGGGCACGGCCGGTCCATAGACTCCCGCCGCATGCCCGTCGAACCACGCTTCGTTCCCCGCTTCGTCGCCGAGCCACCGCAGGAGCCGCTGCCCTACGGCCGCTGGGCGGACACGCTGAGCCGCCACTTCCTCGGCGCCTGCGACGCCATCGATCCCGGCGACGACGACCTCGGCGGGCCCGGCGAGGTGACGTTCTATCCCGACCGCACGTGGCACGGGCGCACGTTCGTGCCCGCGACGGCGATGACGTCGACCGGCCTCGAGCTCTTCGGCTACGTCTCCTTCCGCCCCGGCGGCTCAGAGCGCGAGCCGACGGAGTTCGCGGCCGTCGCCGACTACACCGAGGACACCGCCGAGGCGAACCCGGACTGGAAGCTCGACCTCTGCGACGAGGTCGTCGGGGTCTGGCGCGGCGAGGCGGGCAACAGCGCCGACATGACGCTCGTCTGGGGCCGCCCGCTCACGCGCGGCGGCGCGATCGTCACCGCCGAGCTGGCCGATCTCGCCGTCGACCAGTGCGTGCTCGTCGAGGACCGCTTCACGCTGCTCGCACCCGACGGCTACCGCGGCGACACGCTCGAATGCAAGCTCTTCGACAAGGGCGGCCGCGAGGTCGCGCGGGAGTCGCTCTACGGCGAGGACGAGGACGACGAGGCGCCCGCCGACGAGGACGAGGTCTCGGGGCCGTTCTGACCGTGGAGCTCGAGCAGGCCATCCGGACGCGGCGCACGCACAAGGCGTACGCCGCCGAGCCCGTCGAGACCGCGATCCTCGACGAGCTCTTCGAGCTCGCCCGCTGGGCGCCGAACCACCACCTCACGAACCCCTGGCGCTTCCGCGTCCTCGGGCCGCAGGCGCTGGAGCGGCTGAAGGCCGCGACGGAGGATCCGATCGCCGCGGCGAAGTTCGACCGCGCGCCGACGCTCGTCGTCGTCTCGGCGACGCAGACCGGCGACGCGCTGCAGGACGAGGAGGACGTCCTCGCGGCCGGCGCCGCGGCCTTCATCGTCCTGCTCGCGGCGCACGGGCGCGGGCTGGCGGGCTACTGGCGCACGCCGGCCGTCCTGCGCGCGCCGGCCGGCGCCGCCGCCGTCGGCGTCCCGGCGGGCGAGCGGGTCATCGGCCTGCTGCACCTCGGCCACCCGCGCCAGGAGCCGCGCGTGCCCGAGCGCGCGCCCGTCGCGGACGTCGCGACGTACCTCGACTGAGGCTAGGCCTGCCAGACGGTCTCGGCGAGCGGCCGCGTCGTCAGCGTGATGCCGTCGCGGACCGTCGCCTCGCCGCGGCGGCGCCAGTACTCCAGCAGCGCCTGCGGCAGCGGGTGCTCGTACATCAGCGCGATGACGACCGGACGGCCGGTGAGCGTCGGGTACGTGCTGACCATCTGCCCGTCCTTGACGTAGCGCAGGTACGTCGCGAGCTTGCGCTTGAGGCGCTGGCGCTCGGCGCCGTCGGCCGTCCACGGCCCGCGCTGGACGATCGACAGCAGCGCCGCGCCGTCGACGTCCTCGGCGATGACGTCGATCTCGTCGGGGGCGTCGATGCCGGGCATGCCCTGAAGCGTACGGCTGCTCAGGCCCCGAGCGGGTAATGACACGCCGCGGCGCCGCCGGCGGCCTGCGCTTCGAGCGCCGGCTCCACCACGTCGCAGTGGCCCGGCACCGCCCGCGGGCAGCGCGTGTGGAAGCGGCAGCCGGGCGGCGGGTCCGTCGGCGAGGGCAGGTCGCCGCCGAGGATCTGGCGCACGCGGCCCTTCGCGGCCGGGTCGGGGACCGGCACCGCCGACAGCAGCGCCGCGGTGTACGGGTGGCGCGGGCGCGCGTAGAGCTCGTCGGCGGTCGCGAGCTCGACGATCTTGCCGAGGTACATCACGGCGATGCGGTCGCACATGTGCCGCACGACCGCGAGGTCGTGGGCGATGAAGACGATCGTCAGCCCGAGATCGCGCTGCAGCGCGCGCAGGAGGTTGAGGATCTGCGCCTGGATCGAGACGTCGAGCGCGGAGACCGGCTCGTCGGCGATGATGAGCCGCGGCCGCAGCGCGATCGCGCGGGCGACCCCGATGCGCTGGCGCTGGCCCCCGGAGAACTCGTGCGGGTAGCGGTTGTAGTGCTCGGGGTTCAGGCCGACCTGCTCCATGAGCTCCTGCACGGCCCGCCGGCGCTCGCCCTCGCCGCGTGCGAGGCCGTGGATCGCGAACGGCTCGGCGAGGATCGCGCCGATGCTCTGGCGCGGGTTCAGCGACGAGTAGGGATCCTGGAAGACCATCTGCATGTCGCGCCGCAGCGCCTTCAGACGCCCGCCGGAGAGGTGCGTGATGTCCTCGCCGGCGAACGCGATCGAGCCGGCCGTGGGGTCGACGAGGCGCAGCATCAGCCGCGCCGTCGTCGTCTTGCCGCAGCCGCTCTCGCCGACGATGCCGAGCGTCTCGCCCGCGCGGACGTCGAAGGAGACGCCGTCGACGGCATGGACGACGCCCGCGCCGCGGCGCGCGGCCCCGCCGCCCGCCGGGAAGTGCTTGACGAGGTCGCGGACCTCGACCAGCGCGTCGCCGGTCACGCGCGCTCCGGCGTGCGCAGCGCGGCCCACAGCCGCCGCCGCTGCGCCGGCTCCAGCAGGCAGGCGACGACGTGCGCGGGGTCGCCCGGGACCGGCTCGGCGCGCGGGTCGATCTCGTGGTGGCGCGGCTGCGCGTACGGGCAGCGCGGCGCGAACGCGCACCCGCGCGGCAGGCCGAGCAGGCTCGGCGGCGTGCCGGGGATCGGGACGAGCTCCTCGCCGCGCGGCGCGTCCAGGCGCGGGATCGAGGCCAGCAGGCCCCACGTGTAGGGGTGCTCGGGGGCGCTGAAGATCCGCGCGACGGGTGCGCGCTCGACGATCCGCCCGGCGTACATGACGGCGATCTCGTCGGCCGTCTCGGCGACGATCCCGAGGTCGTGCGTGATGATCACGACGGCCATCCCGAGCTCGTCCTTCAGCCGTCCGACGAGGTCGAGGATCTGCGCCTGGACCGTGACGTCAAGCGCCGTCGTCGGCTCGTCGGCGATGAGCAGCGCCGGCTCGTTGACGAGCGCCATCGCGATCATCACGCGCTGGCGCATCCCGCCCGAGAGCTCGTGCGCGTAGCCGTCCATGCGCCGCCGCGCGTCGGGGATGCCGACGAGCTCGAGCAGCTCCAGCGCGCGCGCCCGGGCCTGCGCCCTGCTGACGTCGCGATGCGCGCGGACGGCCTCGGCGAGCTGGTCGCCGACGCGGTGAAACGGGTGCAGCGACGAGAGCGGGTCCTGGAAGATCATCGCGATCTCGTTGCCGCGGACGGCGCGCATGGCCTCGGGGTCGAGCGCCAGCAGGTCGCGCCCGCCGAACTCGACGCGCCCCGAGATCCGCGCCCGCTCGCCGTCGACGAGGCCCATGATCGCGAGGCTCGAGACGCTCTTGCCCGATCCCGACTCGCCGACGATCCCCAGGACGCGCCCGCGCTGCAGCTCGTAGGAGATGCCGTCGACGGCGCGCACCGTGCCGTCGTCGGTGTCGAAGTGCACGCGCAGGTCCTCGACGCGCAGCAGCGGCGCGGCGGCGGTCATCCGTACCGGACGCGGGGGTCGAGGAAGGCGTAGGCGATGTCGACGACGAGGTTGGCGACGACGATGAAGAACGCCGCGAACAGCACCGTGCCCTGGATCGCCGGCAGGTCGGCGGTCCGGATCGCGTCGTAGGCGTAGCGCCCGACGCCGGGGATGTTGAAGACCGACTCCGTGAGGATCGAGCCGCCGAGCAGGACCCCGATGTCGAGGCCGAGCACGGTCACGATCGGCGTGATCGCCGCGCGCACGCCGTGGCGCCAGACGACGCGCCGCTCCGGCAGGCCCTTCGCCCGCGCCGTGCGGATGTAGTCCTCGCCCATGACCTCGACGAGGTTCGCGCGCAGCAGTCGCGCGTAGAACGCCGAGAAGCCGGCGGCGAGGACGAGCCACGGCAGCAGCAGCGACGCGAACCACTGGACCGGATCCTGCGTGATCCCGACGTACGTGTTCGCGCCGTCGAAGATCGGGATGACGCCGATGTCGCTCGCGAAGAGATACAGCGCGACGAGCGCGAGCCAGTAGACCGGCGCCGAGATCGCCAGCAGCGCGCCGGTCATCGTCACGCGATCCAGCAGCGAGCGCCGCCGGATCGCCGAGATGACCCCGATCGGCAGCGCCGTCGCGAGCCAGATGACGAGCGCCCCGACGGTCATCGAGATCGTCGCCGGCAGCCGCGAGACGATCGCCGCGCGGACGCTCTCACCGCTTTGATAGCTGAAGCCGAAGTCGAAGTGCAGGACGACGTCCTTCATGTACGTCCAGTACTGGACGACCAGCGGGTCGTCGAGTCCGAGCCGCGCGCGGATCTGTGCCACGAGCTCGGGCGAGGCCTGCCGGCCTGCGCGCAGCACCGCCGGGTCGGCCGACGGCAGCGCGTAGAAGATCACGAACGTCACGGCGGAGACGAGCGCCAGCAGCACCACCGTCCAGCCGATGCGCCGCAGGATGTAGCGGGCCACTTACTTCAGCGACGTGTACGCCAGGTCCCAGGAGGCGATCCACTGGCCGACGACGCCCTGGACGTTCTTGGACGCGATGTTCGCGACGTTGTCGAACAGGAACGGGACCGCCGCCACCTTGTCGACGAGCCGGCGGTCGATCGCGCCCCAGGCCTTCGCCCGGTCGCCCGCATCGGCGATGAGCGCGGCCTTGTCCATCGCGGCGTTCACCGCGGGGTCGTCGAACAGCGATGCGTTGCTGTTGTTCACCGCCGTGATCGACTTGCCGTAGAAGTTCGCCGTGAGCATCGCGTAGGGGTCGCTGAAGTCCGGCAGCCAGCCGGCGAAGCCGCAGACGTCGATCTTCTCCAGCTCGGTCCGGACGCCGCAGAACTTCGAGTACAGCGTGCTCTGGTCGAGGAGGCGGAAGCTCACGTCGAAGCCGAGCGACGCGATCGCGTCGCGCGTGATCTGCGCGGTCTCCTTCGCGGGCGAGTCGTTCTCGCCGAGCATGACGACCTTCTCGCCGTTGGCCTTGCCGCTGGGGAAGCCGGCGAGCTTCATGTACTTCGCCGCGACCGCGGGGTCGCCGCTGGGGTTGGCGAGGTAGTCGGCACCGGTGCCCTTCGCGCCGCCGGCCTCGTCGTAGCCGGGAATCGTCGGGGGCAGGAAGTGCGTCGCGAGCTGGCCGACGAGCGGGCCGCCGCGGGCGAGCAGCATCGCCCGGCGGTCGAGCGCCGCGGCGAACGCCTTGCGGACGTTGATGTCGCTGAACGGCTTGCGCTGCGTGTTGACGCCGACGAAGCGGTTGCCCAGCGGCGTGAAGGTGATCCGGTCCTTGGCGCGCGTGGCGAAGCGCTTGACCGCCCCCGCCGTCGGCGTGTCGGCGTTGGCGAGGCCCGTGCCGCTGAAGATCTGGCGGCCCGCGACGTTCGGGTCGGCGTCGATCGTCCATTCGATCCGGTCGAGGTAGGCCGGCTTGAAGTCGGTCTTCGGATCCCACTGCGGGTTGCGCACGAGCGTGATGGTCTTGCCCGCCTTGTAGTCGGAGATCATGTACGGGCCGGTGAACGCCTGGCGCTCGGGCTGCGCGTCGTACGGGTTGGGCTGCTTGGCGTCCAACGGCGCGACGTAGGACTTCGGCACCGGCACGGTGAGCGGCATGACGAGCGCCCGCGCGGTGGTCGCGCCGAACGGCTTGGTGAGCTTGAAGACGATCGTGTGGGCGTCGGGTGTCGTGATGCCGGAGATCGGCCCGCCCTTCGCCTTGTCGGCGCCGACGAGCGGGAAGTACACGCCCTCGTAGCCGTTGGCGACGCTCGGGTTCAGCCCCCGCTCGAAGGCGTACTTGACGTCGGCCGCCGTGACCTCCTTGCCGGTGATCGCCGTCTTCTTGTTCGTCCCGTAGCGGATGCCGGACTTGATCTTCACCGTCACCGTCTTGTTGTCCGCGGAGACCTGCGGCGGGCCGTCGGCGAGATCGGGCACGGCGGTCTTCGGATCGTCCGGCTTGAAGTAGTACAGCGGCCGCTGCGTCGCGTACGTGACCATGTAGTCCAGCTGGAAGTACGACCCGCCCGGGTCGAGGTGGAAGAAGCCCTCCGAGCCGAGGAGCTTCAGCGTCCCGCCGCGCTTCTGGCCGTCGGTCGGCAGGCCGCTGGCAAAGCCGCCGGCAGCGACCTTCTTGTCGGAGCTGCTGCCGCCGCAGGCCCCGAGAACGAGCGCCAGCGTAGCGACACAGCCCAGCAGCAGCGGCCGCGAGGGCAGCGGGCGGCGCGCTCGCCGGAGACGCAGATCGTTCATGGGAGACCTTTCATCAACTGGGGTGGTGGAAGCGTTGTACCTCACTTGCGGGCCTTCGGGTGCAGCGCGTCCTCCAACCCCTCGCCGACGAGGTTGAAGGCCAGGACCGTCAGCACGAGCGCGGCGCCGGGGAAGAACATGAACCACCACGCGTCCTCGAACTCCGCGGAGGCGTCGGAGATCATCTGGCCCCAGCTCGCCTGCGGCGGCTGCACGCCGACGCCGAGGAACGAGAGCGCCGCCTCGAACAGGATGTTCTGCGGCAGCACGAGCGTCGTGTAGACGATGATCGGCGCGACGAGGTTCGGCAGGATCTGGCGGAAGATGATGCGCCGGTCGGAGGCGCCCAGCGAGCGCGCGGCCTCGACGAACTCCTTCTCGCGCAGCGACAGGACCTGCCCGCGGATGATCCGCGCGATGTACGGGAACGTCGCGATCGCGATGACGACCACGACGACGCCGAGCCCGGGCTGGATGAGCCCGAGGCAGCCGTCGCCCAGCGAGCAGGCCGACGCGAGGCCGATGCCGAGCAGGAGGATCGGGAACGCGAGCAGGACGTCGAGCGTCCGCGAGATCACGGTGTCGACCCAGCCGCCGTGGTACGCGGCGAGCATCCCGACGACGACGCCCGCGACGACGGCGCTGCCGGTCGCGAGGATCGCGACCTCGAGCGACACGCGCGCGCCGTAGATCACGCGGCTGAAGACGTCGCGGCCGAGGTTGTCGACGCCGAAGAGGTGGTCGGCGCTCGGGCCCGTCGCGCTGCCGAACGTCGGGTCCAGCGCGTCGGTCGAGCGCACGTTGGGCGCCGGCGCGCCGGCGAGCTTGACGACGAGCGGCGCGAGGACCGCGACGAGGACGAGCAACCCGATGAAGATCAGCGCGCCGAGCGCGACGCGGTCGGCGCGCAGGCGCCGCCAGAAGAGCTCCAGCGGGGAGCGCGCCGCGATCGCCCCGGCCGCCGCGGGCGGATCGCCGCCGGGCGGGGTCACGGCCGCAGGGACGACGGAACTCACGCCCGCCGCATCCTAGCCCGCTTTATGATCGGCCACCGTCGCTCGGGGCCCCGATAGCTCAGCTGGATAGAGCGACTCCCTCCTAAGGAGTAGGCCGCTGGTTCGAATCCAGCTCGGGGCACTGCCGATCCGCCCGGATCGTGATGGTCAGCCGCCATCCGCGGCGGCGGCCTCGGCGGTCGCCCCGTCGATGACGCGCCCGACGGCGGGCAGCCATGCGGCCGCGACGTGGCGCCCGGCGCCGACGAGATTGCGCGCCTCGGCGAGCGACAGCCGGTCGCCGCTGACATCGGCGCTCGTGCGCACGCGGACCTGGCCGAGCTCGAGGCTTGCCTCCAGACAGCCGATCGGCAGGTCGAAGTTCGCCAGGGCGACGAGGCGGGCGAGCTCGTCGCGGCGCTCGGGCGGGCAGAACCGCGGGAGGATGAGATAGACGATCGCCTGACCGGTGGCCTCGCGCGCGACCGCCAGCCCGAGGAGGTCGTCGCTGCGGAAGTTCACGATCCACTCGCCGTCGCCGGTTTCCTCGAGGCGCGCCTGGATCCCCTCGGCCTCGAGCGCGGCGGCGATCACGGTCGCCATCCCGGCCGGCGGCGGGTCGGCGCGCCAGATCGTGCGCAGCCCGGTGCGCAGCTCGCCGCCGACGCCGGGCGGCGGCTCGACCTCGCGGGTCGCCTGCAGCGCCCACCAGCTGCGCTCGTCGCGCAGCCGATCACCGGGTGCACCTTCGCGCAGCGCTGCGGCGATCGCCCCGGCGTCCGGTTCGCCGAGATCGCGCATGACGATCGTGTCGAGCACGGCCTCGATGCGCACCGGCCCGTCGAAGCCGCCGCCGAGCGCCGGGCCGCGCGCGCCGGGGTCGAGGTGCATGAGCGCGCCGGCGTCGATCCGCGCCCAGGCGAGCTCGTCCGCGAGCAGCTCGATGACGACCGCGCCGTCGCCCGCGTCGACGCGCTGGAGGTCGACGGTGACCGAGCCGCCGCCCGGGGTGGCGAGCGTGACGTCGCCGTCGCTCGCGCGGCTGTCGTCGCCGGCGCGCATCGCCGCGGCTACGTCGCCGCCGTCGGTGTCGCCAGCGCGGGCGTCGTCGTGGGCGTGGGCGCAGTCGTGGCCGCGGGCGTCGTCGCGGGTGGCGGCGTCGCGGCCGGCGTCTGCCAGAAGACGATGCTGGCGATCTCGTGCTTGTGCGTGCGCTTGTCGCCGTCGTGCTTCCACTGGAAGCGCAGCCAGCGCTCCTGCGTCTTGGCGCTGAACCGGCCGGAGACGACGGCGACGTCCGCCGCGTACTTGAACCCCTTCTCCTCGGCGATCTGGAGGTTGATCTCGTAGGGCTGCTTCTTGCCGGCGGGCGTCGGCGTCCACTTGCAGTCCAGGACGACGCCGAGCGTGACGAACCCGCTGACGCCCGGAGCGATCGCGGACTTCGCCTTGCCGGCCCACTCGAACGGCTTGCTGGCGACGTCGGCGACCTGGAGGAGGTCGGCCGCGATGTCGCCCGCTCCGCGCAGGGCGCTGCCGAGCTCGCGGCTGTTCTTGTCGGCCTTGGAGAGCTTCTTGTCCTCGTCGGAGACCTCGGACTGCGTGCGGATGAAGTTCATGACGGCGCTGACCATCGCCTCGAGGTGCAGCAACTCGAACAGCTCCCCCGTCAGCGCCTTGTCGAGCGGCAGCTTCACCCCGAAGCGCCCCTCGACCTTCGCCTCGCGGAAGTGCGACGGGACGAGCGAGTCGCGCCCCTTGGTGATCCGGTGGAACTCGCCCTTGATGGCCATCGTCGCGACCGTGATGTCAGCCTCCGCCGAGCCCTTGACCCAGACCGTGCGCTCGCCGCGCGCCGCCTGCCCGGTGAAGTAGGCCTCGGGCTTGCTTGCGGCGCCGAGCCCCGGCCGCCGGCCGGTGAACTCGAGGATGATCTCCTTGATCTGCTCCTCGCTCGGCTCCGCCTTCGGGTTCGCAGCCTTCATGCGCTTGTCGAGCTTGCGGACCTTGTCGCGGATCGCCCCGAGCCTGGCGGGGGAGACCTCTGCGACGCGGGCCGCAGCGAGCATCCCCGCGATGTGGTCCGTGTCCGCGTCGGCCATGAAGCTCAGGAAGTAGGCGATCTTGTCGATGTCGGCGTCGCTCAGGCCCTTCTTGCTCTTCGCCCCCGCGACGGCCGTGATCTTCGCCGCGTCCCAGCGCTCGCCTGCGCCCGCCTGGATCTGCGCCTTGGCCTTCGCCGCGACGGCACCGGCCTGGAAGCCCGCCTCCCCCATCGCGCCGACCATGAGCCCGATCTCGACGTAGGCCTCCTTGTTGGCGCCCATGACGCCGGTCTCGACCTTGCCGGCCCAGCGCTCGGCGTTCGCGTAGCCGGGATCGGTCTGCCACACGCCGCCCCAGAGGGCGTTGACGATCCAGCGCGGGACGTCCCACTGCTCGCGCAGCGTGCGGTACAGGCCGTAGGAGATGAGCTGGCAGAGCTGGGTCGCGTCGCCGCCCTGCACCTCGAGGTAGCCGCCGATCTCGAAGCGCGCGCGGCCGACGTTCGGGATCTTCGCGCCGGCGGTCAGCGTGCACTCCGCCCGCGCCTTGATCTTCGTCTCCTCCTGGCGGTCGGTCTCGAGCTTGATGCGCAGGCCGACGAAGCCGACCATCGAGGGGTCGACCGCGAGCTCGATCTCACCTTCGATCTCCGCCTTCGTGCCCGCGGTCGGGGAGCCGATGTTGATCAGCGGCGCAAGGTGCTTGAAGGCCGAGTGCATGTCGCGCGCCGTGATGTGCTCCTTGAGGCGCGTATCCGCGCCACCGCCCCGCCGTACGGCCCGGTACGCGAGGAGGTCCGCGTCCTTCTTGGCCTGCTCGGCGAGCTCGCGGATCGCGTCGCCCGCCGCCAGCAGCGCCCCGTCGGGGTGCGTGTCCAGCCAGCGCTCCGCGTCCTCGGCGAGGAGCGTCGCGATCCGAAAGCGCTTGAAGTCGTTGGCTTCGGTGTAGCCGCGCTCGTTGTTCTCCGCGGTGAGCTTCTGCCACTGCTTCAGGCGCGTGATGATCTGCTCGACCGCCGCGTCGCGCTTGACGCCCTTCAGCTTGGCCTCGGCCTTGAACGCGTCGACAGGCGGGAGGTAGGCCCGCGCGAGCACCGGCCCGCGGGCGCGGACCGATCGGGCGAGCAGCGCGGCGAGCGGATCGTCGTGGGCGCGGTCGGCCGGCGCGCCCGGCATGCCCGGCTGTCCCGCGACGGCCGACTGCACGGCGACCGATGCCGGGGCGGCGACCGACGCCTGCACGGCCGCTGTCGACGTCGGCCGCGCCGCCTGGCGCGGGGCCGGCTGGCGATCCTGCTCTGCCGGAGCCTCGAGTGGGATGGGTCGACACTAGCGCCAACGGCGCCGCCCGGCAGGCACATTTCGCGACCCCAGCCGACCGGAAGATTGACTGTCGCGCAGTGCCGGGCGCTGTCGCGTTGCGGGCCGTTCGGGGGGATCATTCGTCCAGCGCGCGCGACCGCACGAGGACCGCGCGCGTTCCCCCACCATGAAACGCGTCACGTTCGCAATGGGTCTCGTCACGGCGCTGAGCACCGCGACGCCGGCGCTCGCCGCAGGCCCGTGGTCCGCGCCGCAGCCGTTCACGGGCGCCGCCCTCTCCGGTCAGCAGCTGCTCGCGCTGCCGGGCGGCGGCGTCGCGGTCTCCGCCAACACGGGCCTCGGCCTCCTGACGCATCCCGGGGCGAACCCGACGATCGTCGCCCCGATCGGGTTCACGGCGGTCGTCTCGCCGGCCGGGGTCCTCGGCGCGCCCGCAGCGCTCGGCGACGGCCTCGCGGTCAACGCGCTCATGCCACTGGCAGACGGCCGCACGGCCGCGATCGGGACGATCGGGCCGAACAACCATCTCGTGTCGGCGGCCGGCGCGGCGGGCGAGCGCTTCGCCGACCTCGGCGCGCTGGGCGTCGCGCGGGGCTTCGTCGTCGCCGCGCGCCAGGGGGCCGTGCTCGTGCGCCGCTGCCTCGGGCGCTTCTGTGCGCGCGTCGATCTCGTCGTCGTGCGCCGTCGCGGCGGTCGCTGGGCGACGCCGCGCGCGATCACGCGGCCCGGGACGGCGACGGGCGTGCGCAGCGGCGATGTCGCGAAGCTCCCCGGGGGTGAGCTCGCATTCGCCTACGAGCGCGAGCACGCGATCTACGAGCGCCGCCTGACGCCGTCCGGCCGGTTGTCACCGGCGCAGCGCGTCGGCGCCGGCGTGCAGTCGCACCCCTCGATCGCCCCCGGCGGCGGGCACCGGGTGATCGTCGCCTGGGGCTGGCAGCGCGTCAGCGAGGGCGACGCGCTCTCGCCGTTCGCGGCACGCGTGGCCTGCTCGAGCGCGATCGGGCATTTCGGCGGGCACCCGCGCGACCTCGGCAGCGTCCCCGTCACCGGAACCGGCCGCTACGTCGACGGCCCGGGCGTCGTCCTGCGCCAGGACGACGCCGGCCGCAGCACGCTGGCGTGGACCGGCTATCAGGACGGGCGCTTCGTCGTGCGCACCGGCCCGCTGAGCCGCACGTGCGCGATCGCGCCGCAGACGATCGCGGTCCCCGGCGCCGACGTCGTGCTCGGCGATCTCGCCGTGGGACCGTCGGGCAGGGCGACCCTCGCGCTCGTCGCGGGCAGGCGCGGTGCCGACGCGCCGAACGGCGCGCCGGCCGAGAGCGTCTTCGGACTGCTCGCGGCCCAGCGCGCGGATCCGGCGGCGCCGTTCTCCGGTCCGGCGCTCGTCTCGGCCCCCGGCGCGTTCGCCGTCGATCCCGCCGTCGCGATCGATCGCGCGAGCGGCCGCAGCGTGCTCGCCTGGCGCGACGTCTCGACCGGGGTCCAGCTGTCGACCGCGCCGTGAGCGCGACCGCCGGGCCGGTTCTCGGTCCATCGGCAGGCTCGGCCGTGCTTACACTGGCTGGGTGCTGCACCGGACGTACAGCGACCAGGACTGCTCGGTCGCGCGGGCGCTGGAGGTCGTCGGGGAGCGCTGGACGATCCTCATCCTCCGTGACGCGTTTCTCGGCATCCGCCGCTTCGACGACCTGCAGCGAAGCCTCGGCGTCGCCCGCAACGTCCTGCAGACGCGGCTGCGCCGGCTCGTGGACGAGGGCCTGCTCGAGCGCCGCCGCTACCAGGAGCGCCCGGTCCGTCACGAGTACTGGCTCACGCCGCGCGGCGAGGACCTCTGGCCGGTCCTGCTGGCGCTCATGGAGTGGGGCGACCGCCATCTCGCCGCGGGCGCCCGCCCGCCGCGGGCCCTGCACCGCGGCTGCGGCGGCGAGCTGACGCAGCGCTGCTCGTGCAGCACGTGCGACGCCGAGATCGGCTCGGCCGCCGACGTCGAGTTGCGCTACGACGCATCCGCCGGCACGCAGGCCGCGTAGAGCCAGCGTGGCCTCCTCCGATCGCAAGCGCCGCGTCGTCACGGCGCTCCAGGTCAAGGTCCTCAACCCGCCGATGCGCGCGCTCGCCCGCCGCGGGCTCGTGCCCGGGGTCGCGCTGCTGGAGACGACCGGCCGCAAGAGCGGGCAGGCGCGCTGCACGCCGGTGACGAACGGGCTGCAGCGCGGCACGCACACCTTCTGGCTCGTCGCCGAGCACGGGCGCAAGGCGGCCTACGTGCGCAACATCGAGGCCCAGCCGCGCGTGCGGGTGCGCATCGCCCGGCGCTGGCGCAGCGGCACGGCGCACGTCCTGCCCGACGACGACCCGCTCGCCCGCCAGCGCACGCTCCCGCGGCTGCACTCGGCGACGGTCCGCGCCATGGGCACCGAGCACGTGACGGTCCGGATCGACCTCGATCCGCCCGAGGACAACTAGGCCGGACGCTCCGGGTAGACGTCGTCGATCGTCGTGAGCGCGACGTACGGTGCGCCCGCCGCCGCGGCGATCCGCTCGCCGCCGCCCATGAGGCGGTCCAGGACGCTGACGACGCCGACGATCTCGTGCCCGGCCTCCTGCAGCGCCTCGATCGCCTGGATCGTCGAGCCGCCCGTGCTCACGACGTCCTCGAGGACGATGCAGCGGTCCTCGGGCGCGAGCAGCGGGCCCTCGATCCGCCGTGCGAGCCCGTGCGCCTTGGTCTCCTTGCGGATGAAGAACGCCTTGACGTCGGCGCCGCCGGCGAGGGCGGCGCAGGCGACCGGGTCGGCGCCCATCGTCAGCCCGCCGACGGCCGTCGCATCCCACGCGCGGACGAGATCTGCCAGCAGCTCGCCGAGCGCGTGGAAGCCCGCGGGCAGCAGGATCGCCCGCTTGGCGTCGACGTAGTACTGCGCCGTCGCGCCGCTCGTGAGCGTCACCTCGCCGAGGATCAGCGCATGCTCGCGCAGCTGCTCGGTCAAACGTCCACGGGCGCTCATCGGCTCCGTACCTTAGAGCCGTGCTCGAACGCCTCATTCGCAGCCTTGCGATCGTCCTCAGCCTGCTCGTCGCGGCGAGCTTCACGCTGTTCGCCATCGACGACTTCGGGCGGGCGTCCCACGCCTCGCGCGACAAGCTCGCCGGCAACGCGCGGCCCGACCCGACGCCCGTCGACGAGCGCGCACGCGAGGCGAGCAACTCCCGTGCGCGCGAGCTCATCGACGACGCCAACGACGTCCTCCTGCGGCCCTTCGCCGGGGTCGTGACCAACAACCGCAGCCGCTGGGCGCAGCGCGGCATCCCCGCGCTGCTCGGGCTGCTGGTCTACGGCTTCGGGCTCGGCTACCTCGCGCGCTTCACGCGCGGGCACGGCGGACCGTCGCTCACAGGTATACGTCGACCGGCGTCCCGATCGTGATCCAGTTGTAGAGCGCGATCGCGTCGGGGATCGGCACGCGCAGGCAGCCGTGGCTCGCCGGGTAGACCGGCACCGAGGCGTAGCCGTGGGTCGCGTAGCCGTTGTGGAAGTAGGACGAGAAGACCATCCCCTTCGCGTTCGTGCCCGGCGTCTTGGAGTAGACGCGGAAGGCGCCGAGGACCGTCGGCGTGCTCGGCTTGCCCGACGAGATCGGGTAGATGCGCACGACGCGGCCGTGATCGATGAGCGCGATGACCTGCAGCGAGAGGTCGGCCTCGATGTGGCGGCCGTGCTCGGGGTGGCGGATCCGGAACGCGCCGCGGCCGCGCGCGAGCGCGCGCATGACGGGCGTCGAGGCCTCCGACGTCCGCGGCATCCCGGTGACCTTGCGGAACGCGAGCACCGCCCGTTGCGTGCGGGCGTCGAAGGAGCCGGGCGCGCCGAGGACGTAGCCCAGGCGCGCCAGCCGGCGCTGCAGCGCGCGGACGGCGGACTTCGGGCTCGCGGGCCCGACCTTGCGCGGGAGGACGTCGACCGCCCGGCCGACGGCCGCCAGCGCGCCGAGCCCGGCGGTCGCGTCGTGGACGGCGCGGATGACAAGCCGGCCGCTGCGCGTCGGGCGGTAGCTCAGGAGGAAGGCCCCGCTGCCGTCCGGGCCCGCGTGGATGGCGTACTGCTTGGCGAAGACCTTGTGCCCGTTGCTCGTCGCGCGGATCGTGACCTGCTGGCCGGGGACGAACGCGCCGATCGTGCCGCGCACGCGCACGGGCGCGCGGACGAGCGTCGTGGCGCGCGTCCCGCCGATGCGCTCGAGCTTCAGCGTCATCTGCGTCTGCACCGGCGCCGGCGCCGGCGCGGGGACGGGTGCCGGAGCCGGGACCGGTGCGACCGGTGCGACCGGCGCCTGTGCCGACGCGGCGGACGGCGACGCGGCCAGCGCCAGCAGGGTCCAGAGAACGAGGCTGCGGCGCATCGGCGGCACTATGCCAGGCGGGTCAACCCCTGACCATGGACAACCGGGCTACGTCGCGGGCACCGGCGCCGCCCCGATGTCCTCGCGACCGAGCAGGCGGGCGAGCAGCGTGGCAAGCGCGAGCACGGCGATCACCGACCCGACCATCATCACCGGGATCTGCCAGTCGTAGTGCAGCGTGAACCCCAGCGCGATCGAGTTGTTCAGGGCGTGCAGCGCCATGCAGGGATACAGCGACCCGCCGAACTCGCGCAGCAGGCACAGCCCGAAGCCGAAGACCCCGAGCGGGACGAGGAAGCCGACGGGCGCCGAGCCCGCGTGGACCAGGCCGAAGAGGATGCCGGTGACGATTGCGGCCGGCCAGATGCCGCGGAGGTTGCGCAGCGCGGCGTAGATGTAGCCGCGGAACAGGATCTCCTCGGCGAGCGGCGCGAAGACGGTGATGAGGACGATCACGCCGATGACGCCGAGCGTGGGGCCGCTGGCGCCGAGGCGGTCCGGCAGGTCCTGCTTCTCGTGGAGGCCGAGAGCGGCCGACCAGGCGGCGCCGAACGCGTAGAAGCCCACGCCGACGAGCGCGAGGATGCGAAGCGCGCGGCCGATGCGCGGCGGACGTACGAGGCCGAAGTCGGCCGCGGTCGGACGACCGAGGAGACACGCCATCCCGACGGCGGCGCCGATGAAGACGAGCTCCTGGGCCCCGGTCAAGACGCGGTTGAGGGCCGGCGACGGGTCGGTGAGCGTCTTCGCGTCCCCGCTCGCGGCGGCGACGACGATGCCGATGATGTTGAGCGTCACGAAGGCCCCGAACAGGACCGCGAACGACGACCACCACGGCCAGCCCGCCGCGCCCCGCGTGGCGGACGGTTGCCGGGTCGCCGGGCGGGGCCGGGGGTCGCGCTCGTCGTCGACGCTCGGGGGCGGGATGCTCGTCACGCCTCCGGGAGGTTACGCGGCGGCGAGCCGCGCGAGCTCCGCCAGCGAGCGCACGACCCGCACGCCCGCGGGGACGTCCGGCGGCGCGCCCGCGCGCACGACGAGCACGGCCTCCAGGCCCGCGGCGAGCGCGCCGGCGACATCGTGCTCGACGGAGTCGCCGGCGTGCAGCGCCCGCCCGCCGGCGCCCCCGGCGAGCGCGAGCGCGCGCGCGAAGATCGCCGGGGCGGGCTTGGGGACGCCGGCCTCGGCCGACGAGATCGCGCCGTCGACGAGCGGGCGCAGGCCGGTCGTGCGCAGCATGTCGTGCAGCGAGACGTCCCAGTTGGAGACGACGACCAGGCGGTGGCCCGCCGCGCGCAGCTCGCGCAGCGCCGCCGGCACCTCGTCGTAGGGCGCGAAGCGCAGCGACGCGAGCAGCGCCGCCTGCAGCTCGGCGGCCGGCAGCACGGACGCGGCCGGCAGGGCCGCGCGCAGGACCTCGGTGCAGCGCGCGCGCAGGCGCGCGAGCGACGGGGCATCGGCCGCCATGTCGTGGTTGGCGCGGTAGTACGCGATCTCGGCGCCGAGCGCGACGGCCGCCTCGCGCCCGCTGACCCGCACGCCCCGGGCGCGCAGCTCGGCGACGAGCAGCGGTGCGGGCGGCTCGAGCGCGACGAGCGTCCCGAGCGCGTCCAGCGTGACGACGGCGCTCGTGCTCGCTACGCGATCCAGTGCCATGTCCCGAAGATCCCCGCGTAGACGGCAAGCCCGGCGCCGGACGCGACGACGACGAGCCGCTCGCGCCAGGCGCGCCCGGTCATCCAGACGGCGACGGCGATCGCCAGCGGGAAGAGGACGGCGAGAAAGCGCGGCAGCGACATCAGCGGCTGCGGCCCCACGGGGTAGGACAGCGGCAGCGCGAGCGCGGCGACGAGGTAGGCGGTGTAGGCCGCGGGCACGCGCCGGACGGCGAGGCCGAACGCGGCCGCCCCGGCGACGAGCCACGCGAACAGCTCGATGTTGTGGCGCGCGACGACGAACGGGTCGCCGCCGGCCTTGGCGAAGTAGACCGGCGCGCGCGCGCCCGACAGCAGCTGGCGCGCGCCGTCCCACGCCGCGACGGCGCCGTCGCGGATCCCCATGAACGGGCCGGCGAAGGAGCGAAACCAGATCTCCTGCGCGTGGAAGGGCGCGAACGCGTCCAGGCCCTGCGACGCGAGGTAGGCGCAGTAGGCGGCCAGGCCGAGCGGGACGAGCGCGAGCCAGAGGACGTCGGCGCGCAGCGGCCGGCGGCGGCGCAGGCGCGGCGGCCCCGTGCCCCAGAGGTAGATGAGCGCCAGCGGGACGAGCAGCACGACGCCGGCGCTGCGCGTCGCCGCCGCGAGCGCGCCGAGCAGCCCCGCCCAGGCCCAGCGATCCAGGCGCGCGGCGTAGATCGCCCCGACCGACAGCGCGAGGAACAGCGACTCGCTGTAGACGGCGGAGAAGAAGAACGACATCGGAAACAGCGCCGTCACGAGCACGGCGTTGCGGGCGACGGCGCGGTCGTGGTCGAGCGCCACGAGGCGGTGCAGGAACACGAGCGCCGCGCCGAGCAGCGCCGTCGACGCGAGCGCGCCGCCGACGAGCGCCGACCCCAGCGGCGCGCCCGCGATCCGGACGAGCAGCGGGTACAGCGGGAAGAACGCCTCGCGGGCGCCGGCGTCATAGCCGCTGCCGGCGATCGCGAGATACCAGACGGAGTCCCAGCGCCCCAGCGGGGCGGCGAGCACGTCGCCGGTGTGCCCGAAGGGCATCGTCAGCCCGGCCGGATCGAAGTCCGGCGCGCGCCCCGACAGGCCGAAGACGAGCACGGCGGCGACGGCCGCGGCCCAGACGAGCAGCCGCGACGTCCACAGCGCCTGCCAGGCGTCCTCGAGCGCCGCGTCTCGCCGGAGCCAGGCCATCGGGGCATCTTGGCAAGCGCCGCCGCGCGGGTGGCCTGCTGCAGCGGCAGGATCGCGGGTACCGGAGGGCGAAGAGCGTCCTCGCTCTAGACTGCGACGTTGCGCCCGGCCGCACGTCGGGTCACCCCAGATCATGTCCGCTCGCCTCGAACGCCAGCGTCGACGCCGCCGCAGAGGCGGCGCCGCGCGAGTCATCATCATCACGATCAGCGTGCTGATCGCGTGCACGATCATCGGCGTCCTCAGCGCGATCGGGTACGTCGTCGGGCTCGCGAACTCGGCGCCCGACCTCGCCTCGCTGCGCGCGCAGGACCCGGGCCGCCTCTCGACGGTCTACGCCGCCGACGGCCAGAAGCTCGGGACGATCCAGAACGACGTCCTGCGCGCGCCGATCGACACGAAGGAGATGCCGCAGAACGTCCGCGACGCGACCGTCGCGATCGAGGACCAGCGCTTCTACCAGCACAAGGGCGTCGACTTCGAGGGCGTCATCCGCGCCGCCCTGAAGAACGTCACCTCCGGCAAGACCGTGCAGGGCGGCTCGACGCTGACGATGCAGCTCATTCGCAACATCTACATCTCCGGCGAGCGGACCTTCTCGCGCAAGGTCCGCGAGGCGAAGCTCGCCGAGGAGCTCGAGAACGTCCACCCCGGCCGCGCCGGCAAGGAGTGGATCCTCACGAAGTACCTCAACTCCGTGCCCTACGGCACCAACGGCGGCCAGACCGCCGTCGGCATCCAGGCCGCCGCGCGGGCGTTCTTCGACAAGCCCGCGTCCGAGCTCAACCTCCAGGAGGCCGCGCTCCTCGCGGGCCTGCCGCAGGCGCCGAGCGCCTACAACCCGTTCCGCGAGCCGGCCCGCGCGACCGCCCGCCGCAACGACGTCCTGCGCAAGATGCGCGACGAGGGCTACATCTCCGCCGGCGCGGCCCAGGACGCGATCGGCGCCCCGCTGAACCTCCACCCCAACGGCTACTTCCAGCAGAAGCGCGAGAGCTACTTCTTCGACTACGTCACCGACGAGCTCATCAAGGAGTACGGGATCAAGACCGTCCGCAGCGGCGGCCTGCGGATCAACACGACGATCGACCTCGACCTCCAGAAGAAGGCGCGCGCGGCGATCGCCAAGAGCCTGAACTTCCCCGGCGCGCCGTCGTCGGCGATCGTCTCGATCGACCCGTCCAACGGCTACATCCGGACGATGGCCTCCTCGGCGAAGTACAAGGACTCGAAGTTCAACCTCGCCGCCGACGCCAAGCGCCAGCCCGGCTCCTCGTTCAAGGTCATGGCGCTCGTCGCCGCCGTCAACGCGGGCGTCAACCCGGCGACGACGGTCTACCCGTCGGGGCACTTCAAGGAGTTCGTCCCGAAGTACGGCGACATCGACGTCAACTGCTACGGCGGGCGCTGCTCGGGCGGCTCGAAGAACCTCATCGCCGCGACGCTGAGCTCCGACAACACCGTCTACATCCGCCTCGCGCTCGACCTCGGGCCCGACAAGGTCAAGGCCGCGGCCCGCGGGCTCGGGATCACCTCCAAGCTCCAGGGCCTGCCGGCCGAGACGCTCGGCGGCCTCAGCCGCTGCTGCTCGCCGCTGGAGATGGCCGACGCCTACGCGACGATCGCCTCCGGCGGCTGGCGCAACAAGCCCAAGGCGATCACCGAGGTGCGCTTCCCCGACGGCAAGGTCGACGACCTCTCCAAGCCGATCCGCCACAAGGCGTTCGACTCCGCCGCGATGTACGAGGTCCAGAAGATCCTCGAGCAGAACATCCAGTCCGGAACCGGCAGGCGCGCGAACATCGGCTGCCCGGCGGGGGGCAAGACCGGCACGACGGACAAGAACCAGAACGCGTGGTTCGTCGGCTTCACCCCGCACCTCGCGACGTCGACGTGGGTCGGCTTCCCGAAGGGCAACATCGCGATGCCCAACCTCTTCCACGGCGGCCCGGTCGACGGCGGGACGTTCCCGGCCGAGATCTGGGGCAACTACATGAAGGCCGCCAAGGGCAAGTTCTGCGGCGAGTTCCCCAAGCCCGACCACCCCTTCAAGCCGCGGCCGTTCAAGAGCCGCTACAGCCATGGCACGGCCGCGCCGGTCCTCACGACCCCGACGCTCACGACCCCGAAGACCGATCCCGGCGCCGTGACGAAGGCCAACCCCGGCGGCGTCGTCGTGCCGCCGCAGGCGAAGACGCCGAAGACGCCGAAGGCGCCGGCGACCGGTGGCTTCGACCCCAACAACTACAACCCGCAGCCGGCTTCGCCGCCCGCTCCCGTCCAGACGCCGCCCGAGCAGGTCGCGACGCCGCCGTGACCGTCACGCGAGCACTGCTAGGCTCGTGGGAATGGCCAAAGAGGAAAAAGTCGAGTTCGAGGGCGAGGTCATCGAGGCGCTGCCCAACGCGATGTTCCGCGTGAAGCTCGACAACGAGCACATCGTGCTCGGTCACGTCGCAGGCAAGATGCGCCGGTTCCGCATCCGCATCCTCCCGGGTGACCGGGTGCGCTGCGAGCTGTCGCCCTACGACCTCGACCGCGCGCGCATCGTCTACCGCCACCGGTAGCCCCACTCCCGCGGATACCGCGGATGGATGAATTCGATCTGATAGCCGCGATGCGCGAGTGCTTCGACGCGGCGCCGGCACGCGTGCTCGTCGGCAGCGGCGACGACGCCGCGGTCGTCCGCGCACGGGCGCTGAGCGTCACCTCGACCGACGCGATGGTCGACGGCGTGCATTTCCGCCTCGGCGCCACCGCGACCGCCGCCGACGCGGGCCACCGCGCCCTCGCCGGCGCGCTGTCGGACCTCGCCGCGATGGGCGCCGACCCCGGCGAGGCGTATGTCGTCCTCGGCCTGCCGCCCGGCTTCGCCCACGGCGACGCGCTCGCGCTCGCCGGCGCCATGGGCGCCCTCGCCCGCGACGCGGGTGTCGCGGTCGTCGGTGGCGACGTCACGCAGGCGCCCGTCCTGACGCTCGTCGTGACGGTCGTCGGCTGGGCCGACGACGCGGCCGAGCTCGTCCGGCGCGCCGGCGCGCGGCCCGGCGACCTCGTCGGCGTCACCGGCACGCTGGGCGCCTCCGGGGCGGGCCTCGCGATCCTCGACGGCCGCGCCGACGGACCGCCCGAGCTGACCGCCCGCCACCTGCGCCCGCAGCCGCGCCTCGCCGCGGGACGGGCGCTCGCCGCGGCGGGCGCCCACGCGATGATCGACCTCTCCGACGGCCTGGCCTCCGACGCCGGCCACCTCGCCCGCGCCGGCGGCGTGACGCTGCGCATCGACCTCGACGCGCTGCCGCTGGCCGACGGCGTCGCCGCTGTGGCGGCGCAGCTCGGCGTGCCCGCCTGGGAGCTCGCCGCCGCGGCCGGCGAGGACTACGAGTTGTGCGTCTGCGTCGCGCCGCGCGACCGCGCGGCGGCGGAGTCGGCGGTGGCGCTCACGTGGATCGGCGACGTCGCCGAGGGGCCGCCCGAGGTCGTGCTGCTCGCTGCCGGCGTCGCGCGCGACGTGCGCGGGTTCCACCACCGCCTCTGACTGACGGCGTGACGGATCATCGCCGCGGCGACCATCGGGGGGTCGACCACGTAGTCCGCACGCTGTACCTGCAGCTTGAGCTGTCGAATTCGCATCGCCCGGTCCGTATCGAACGCATCGTCGCCGCGCTTGAGCGCGGACGCACCGCGATCCACACTCATACGGCCGCCCCGCGCGCCTGCGCGCCGACGAGGCGGGCGAACACGACGATCCGCTGCGCGGCGCTGTAGAGCGGATGACAGGCCGACAGCACGAGGCGGTCGAAGCCCACGCGCTTGATGACCGAGACCTCGGTCGGGGCGACGATGCGCCGCTTCTCGACCTCGTACGTGAAGCGCCCATAGGGCATCTCGACCGAGATCTCGTCGCCCTTCTTCAGCTTGTCGATGTTGCGAAACGGGGCGAGGTACGTCGTCCGGTGCCCGGCGATCGCGGTCGTCCCGGGCGCCCCGGGGAACGGCACCTGGTCGTAGATGCCCGGGCCCTTGCGCAGCGACGCGGTGTCCGTGCCGTCGACGACGACGAAGCTCGCGCCGATCTTCGGGATCCGGATGCGCCCGACGGCGTCGCCGGGACGCGCCGTGACGCGCAGCCGCCGGGCGAGGAACGCCATCCGGCGCTGCTGGCTCTCGAGCGCGGCGAGCGCGGCGCGGTCGACGGCGCTCGGCTGCGCGAGGTCGAGGTCGTGGAGGTCGTTGCCGAGCCGGTCCTGGACGATCCGCGCGTAGATGCCGGAGACCGGCTCCTGCCAGAGCACCGTCAGGGCGGCGTCGGCGAGCATCAGGACGCCGGCGATGATGAGGACCGTCGAGAGCGCTCGCAATGGCCGTCGCATGTCGCTCATCGTTTCAGCGCCGACTCGGTTCCGCCGAGCGACCCCGGCCCGGCGTAGCTCGTCGGCCCGCGGACGGTGATCGGGATCTGCGCCTCGTCGTCGTCGTCGCGCCCGCGGGCGGCGACGAGCAGCGCCGACGCGCCGCAGCCGGCGAGCAGGCTCCAGAGCAGGACGCTTGGCACCGTGATGTTCCCGCCCGCGGCGAGCAGCAGCCCCTCCCAGCACGTCTGCACGAAGCCGAGGCCGAGCGACTGCGCGAGCGCCCGGACGAGGACGACGAGCGGCAGCGCGCCGAGCGCGACGACGGCGATCCCGAACGCCCGTCGCAGCCGGAACTCGGGGGCGAGCGCGAAGAGCCAGAGGTGCAGCGCCGGCGCGGCGATCGCGGCGGCGTAGGGGTTGGAGATCCAGACGCAGATCGCCGCGACGACCGCGACGAGGACGACCATGAGCCCCGCGCCCGGCGCGGCGGGGTCGCCGGTGGCGCGCAGGAGGCGCAGGGCCGCCGGCCGCAGCCAGACCCAGCCGAGGACGAAGACGAGCGCGGCGGCGAGCAGCGCGGGCAGCTCGACGGGAAGCGCGCCCGGAGCGACCGGCGCGCCCGGCGCGGTGACCAGGCCGGTCGCGCCGAGCCCGAGGACGAACAGCGCGACGAGCAGGAACGGCAGCGCGCTCGCGAGCGTCCAGCCGAGCCACGGCAGGATCGTCTCGCGGCGGCGCAGGAGCGCCGCGAGGGCGTCGGTCGCCGTGACGACGACCGTGAGCAGGAGCGTCCCGGTGAAGAGCCGCACGGCCCAGCCGGGGATGACCTTGCGGCTCGTGAGCAGGTCGCTGCTGGACGCCGCGGGCGTCAGCGGCCGTGCCTGCGGCGCCCCGTCGAGGACCGTCACGGTCCGCAGCACCGCGCGCCCGAAGGCCTCCAGGCGCTGGCGCGAGATCGGCGCTCCCGCGCGCGGCGGGACGTCGCCGCCGATCGACAGCAGGACCGCGGGCAGGCCGGCCGCCAGCAGCGCGCCCTGCTCGCCGAACGTCGCCGGCAGCGCGAAGCGGGCGAACTGCGTCAGCGCGCGCGGCGGCCCCGAGCCCGAGCCGGTCTCGACGCGCAGCGACTCCTGGACCGTCGCGCGCAGCTGCAGCGGCGTCGCGCCGAGGGCGTCCGACCAGGGCGTCACGAGCGGCGCGCGGACGTTGCGCGACGCGAGGTCGCCGAGGACGAGCACGGCGCCGACCGGGCCCGGGAGGGCGTCGGCGAGCGCCCGCGCGCCGGCGAGGCCGCCGCTGCCGCCGCTCGTGGAGACGAGCGTGATCGTCCGGCGCGTCTGGCGCGGCGCGCCGAAGACGCGCGCGAGCTCGAGCAGCGCCGCCGTCCCCGACAGCTCGGCGTCGGCGCGCGAGCCCGCGGCGTCGCGGTGCGCGACGACGACGATCCGCTCGTCGATCGTGCCGGTGCGCTCGGCGATGACCGTCCGCAGCGAGCGCGTGCCGTCGATCGTCTCGGCCCTGTGCACGACGTTGCGCACGCGAAAGCCCGGCGACGCCCGCATCTCGGCGGCGACGGCGTCGGCGAGCCCGGCGTCGCCGGCCGAGCCCGGCCGCCGGTCGGGGAAGCGGTCCGAGAGCCCGGTGCGCGCGTTGTACGCGCGGTTGAACGCGCGGTCGCCCGAGAACGCGTCGGGCGCGATCGGGGTCGTGAGCGGGCGCGGCCGGTTCTCGACCGAGAACGCGAGCAGCACGAGCGCGAAGAGGACGGGGAGCAACGCCGCCCGGTAGATGCGCGGGTCGACCATCTCGTCGTCACACTATTGGGGATGGTGGATCGCGCCCCCCGCATCCTGCTCGTGGACGACGAGCATGCGATCCAGACGCTGCTCTCCTATCCGCTCCGCAAGGACGGCTACGAGGTCGTGCAGGCGACCGACGGGCGCGCCGCGCT
>DATJEE010000183.1:0-4942 GCA_035496995.1 Solirubrobacteraceae bacterium
CCGCGCCCCTACCGGGTCCCGCTGTCGATCCGCGTCGGCGGCGGCGACCTGCCGCTGCCGTCGGTGCTCGGCGCCGCGATGGCCGGCATCGGGTTTCTCAGCCTGCTCGGAACGCACGCCGGCGCGCGCTATGTCGGCATCGTCTGGATGGCGGTCGGCATCGCGCTCTACGTCGCCTACCGGCGCCGCAACGGGCTGCCGATCCTGCGGCGCGTCGTCGTCTCCGAGCAGGCGCTGCGCGCCGAGCCCGTGCGCGCGGAGTACGGCTCGATCCTCGTGCCGATCCTCGGCACCCCGCTCGACGACGACATCATCCAGACCGCCGGGCGGCTCGCGGCGGCCGAGCAGGACGACGCCGCCGACGGCGCCGGCGCGACGATCGAGGCGGTCTGGGTCTTCGAGGTGCCGCTCTCGCTGCCGCTCGACGCCCGCCTGCCCGACGCGCAGCTCAAGCGCGCGCGCGCGGCGCTCGCGCGCGCGAAGGCCGTCGGCGAGGAGTACGAGGGCGTCGAGGTCGCGACAGCGACGGTCCGCGCGCGGCGGGCGGGCGAGGGGATCGTCGCCGAGGCGGCCCGGCGCGGCGTGGAGCTCATCGTGCTCGCCGCCGAGGAGCCGTCGCGGATCCGCGGCGGGGCGCGGCTCGGCGGCGTCGGCGGCCCGCTGGACAACTTCGTGGGGGAGGCGACGAAGTACGTCGTGCGCAAGGCCCCCTGCCGCGTGATCCTCACAGCGCCGCCCGGCGAGGTCCCCGCCGCCGCGCCCACGGCGCAGGGGGCGCCGGATGATCTAGCATCAGCCCCATGATGGTCCTCGTCGTCGGGGCGGGCCGCGTAGGTGCGGCCGTCGCCAAGTCAACACTCGCGGCGGGGCACACCGTGTCGGTGCTCGACGAGGATCCGCTGTCGCACGAGCGCCTGGACGCCGGGCAGCAGACGACCTGGGAGGACGCCGGCGGGCGCTTCACCGTCGGCACCGCGATCGAGATCGACGCGCTGCTCGCGGCCGGCATCGAGGAGTGCGACATGTTCATCGCGGCGACGCGCGGCGACAACACGAACATCCTCGTCGCGCAGATCGCGCAGAAGCGCTTCGGCGTCAAGCGCGTCGTCGTGCGCGTCCTGGACCCGGCCCGCGCGGACTGGTACGGCGAGCAGGGGCTGGACACGATCTGCGCCGTCAAGCTCGGGATCGAGATGTTCGAGAAGGCCGTCGCGGAGGCCGCCGCCTGATGTATGTCGTCGTGGTGGGCGGCGGGAAGGTCGGGCTCAACCTCGCCCGGGAGCTCATCCGCAACGGGCAGGAGGTCACGCTCATCGAGAGCGACCGCCGCGCCTACCTGCGCATCGAGCAGGAGCTCGAGCACGCGATCCAGTACGGCGACGGCACCGAGCTGTGGGTGCTGGAGCGCGCCGGCATCCAGCGCGCCGACCTCGTCGTCGCGGTCACCGGCGACGACGAGGACAACATCCTCATCTGCCAGGTCGCCAAGGAGAAGTACCTCTGTGAGCGGATCATCGCCCGCTGCAACAACCCCCGCAACCTCCAGCACTTCAAGCTCCTCGGCATCCAGCCGGCGGTGTCGGCGACGGACCTGATCCTCAACCTCATCGAGCACGAGGTGCCGGGCCACGGCCTCGTGCACCTGCTCGACCTGCCCGACGAGCAGCTGGAGATCATCGAGGTCGAGGTCGTCGCGGGCGCGCCCGCCGCGGGCCGTCGCGTCGCGGACATCGAGCTTCCCGAGGGCAGCCTCATCATCTCCGTCCTGCCGCGCGGCGGGGCGGGCTTCGTGCCCAAGCCCGACACCGTCATCGATCCCGGCGACGAGGTGCTCGTCGTCCTCGATCCGGGCCTGGAACGGGCGATCACCGAGCAGTTCGCGCCGAATGGACGCCCGGGCTAGGCGCGCGGCGCCAACACTGGACCAACGGCCTGTCACGCGCGTCGCGCGGGCGTCGTACGCTTAACGCATGTCGTACGTCGAGGAGCGTCCGAAGCTGCGCCCCGCGTTCAGCGACGAGGCCCGGGCACTCGCGCTCGAGTGGCGCAAGCTCGCCCGCGCCGCGACGATCGTCGCGCTCATCACGAGCCCCGCGACGCTCTTCTGGCTGACCTCGATGCACGGCTGGCCGCTGGGCTGGGCGCTCGTCGTGACGCTCTTCTCCGTCATGGCCTTCCGCGGTCTCGTCGACGTCATCGCGCACCGGATGATCCCGCGCGCCTCGCTCTACGGTGCCGAGAAGCCGCTGCTCGACGAGGACGTCATCGCCCGACGGCGGACGTGGTTCTGGCGCACGAAATGGCGCCGCTGGACGCGGATCTTCATCTCGCTCGGCCTGACGCTCGTCGTCATCAACCAGATCCACAACGCGATCAGCGGCCCGGCGTCGTTCAGCGACACGCTGCACATGATCGGCGACGTCGTCCCGTCGCTGCTGATCCAGCTCATCCCGCTGATGTTCATCTTCCCGCTGCTGTTCCTCGGGAACTTCCTCATCATGTTCGGGCCGCTGGTCTTCTTCGGGATCAAGCAGATGAAGGCCTACGAGCCGGGCGACGCGAACTGGGGCGTGCGCCTCGAGGACGTCCGCGGCCAGGCCGAGCCGAAGGAGGACGTCACCCGCGTCATCTCCCTGTGGCAGTCCGGCGAGGAGTTCCGCAAGGCCGGCGGCAAGCCCGAGCGCGGCCTGCTGTTCATCGGCGCCCCGGGCACCGGCAAGACGATGCTCTCCAAGGGCATCGCGACGAGCTTCAACTCGCCGATCATGATGATGCCGGGCTCGGGCTTCGCGTCGACGTTCATCGGCATGGACGTCGTCATCGTCCAGATCCTCATCGCCCGCGCGCGCCGCCTGGCGCGCAAGTGGGGCGGCCAGTGCATCATCTTCATCGACGAGATCGACGCCGTCGGCCTGCGCCGCCAGGCGCTCGACGGCGGCTTCGCCGGGGCGATGACGGGCATGGGCACGCCGTCCTTCGAGGACTTCGCCTTCCACGGCCCGATGGGCGCCCTGACCTCCAGCGGCGACCTCATCCTCGAGACGCGCGCCTGGCGCGAGAAGCTCTTCGCCGCCCGCGCCGAGGCGCCGGTCGACCACATGCCGGCGTTCTGGCGCGGCCTCGGCCAGCGCGTGCAGGGCTTCATGATGCCCGGCATGGGCGGCGGCCAGCTCGCCCTCAACCAGCTGCTCGTCCAGATGGACGGCGTCGACGAGCCGCCGCTCCTGCGGCGCTTCTTCGGGCGGCGCATCAACACGGCGCTCGACGCCTCCTACATCGTGCCGCAGAAGATCGGCGCGGTGCCGCTGCGGCTGCCGGCGGCCAAGCCGCGCTCGGAGCAGATCTACTTCATCGGCGCGACGAACGTGCCGCTGGACCGCCTCGATCCCGCGCTCATCCGCCCGGGCCGCATGGGGCGCCACATCTGGTTCCGGACGCCGACGAAGGAGGACCGCGCCGACATCTTCGACCTCTACCTGCGCAAGGTCGACCACGAGGCCGACCTCGACCGCGAGCGCCGCCGCGACGAGCTCGCGCGGATCACGAACGGCTACTCGCCGGCGATGATCGAGCAGGTCTGCTCGATGGCGCTGACGTTCGCGCATTCCGAGGGCCGCGCGGAGTTCGGCTGGCAGGACATCGTCGAGGCCATGACGACGATCGAGTCCGGCACCGCCGTGAAGGTCGAGTACGTCCCGGCCGAGACGCGCGCGGTCGCGATCCACGAGGCCGGCCACGCCGTCGCGTCGCACGTCTACATGAAGGACGTCCTGTCGACGCGCCTGTCGATCCGCAAGCGCGGCGGCTCGCTCGGCCACCACCAGGCGATCGAGAAGGAGGAGCGCTTCTCGTCCTGGCGCTCGGAGGAGTTCGCCAAGCTCGTCTGGACGCTGGGTGCGATGGCCGCCGAGCGCGTCTTCTACGGCGAGAACTCGACCGGCGTCGGCGGCGACGTCCAGTCCGCGACGACGCGCGCCGCCTGGATGGTCGGCGCCTGCGGCATGGGCCCCGAGCCGATCAGCCTCGACGGCAAGGTCCCGACGGCGAAGCAGGCCGAGCGCGAGGCCGAGATCATGGAGCGCTTCGAGAAGGTCGGGGCGCAGATCATGAACCGCGCCTCCGGCGGCAGCGCGATGGAGCGCGACCCGATGGGCGCCGTCCTCGCCGATCCGGGCAAGCGCAAGGCGGCGGCGACGATCCTCGGCCAGGCCTACGTCGCGGCGCAGTGCCTCATCGAGGCCAACCGCGACAAGGTCGAGGCGATCGCCCAGACGCTCATCGACCGCCGCGAGCTGCACGGCGACGAGGTCGTCGAGCTGCTCGACCGCCACGCCCTGAGCCGGCCCGAGATCGACCTCTCAAACGACGCGAACTGGCCGAAGCTGTGAGCGAGAGCGCCGAGTCCCACGGCCTGCCCGCCCCGACGGAGACCGCGCCGGCGCCCGCACCGCCCGCGCCGGTCTCGCCCGCCGTCACGCCGCCGCACCAGCGCCACTTCAAGATCTTCAACGGCGCGCTCATCGCCCTCGCGGTGCTCGCGGTCTGCGCCGCCGGGGCGATCGTGCTCAGCAGCGGAGGCGGGTCGGGCGCCGGCGAGGGCAGCTCGTGGTCGGCGTTTCAGCCGTCCAACAAGAAGGTCGGCGCCGGGGCGGCGGAGATCGCGGCCTACGTCGGGCCGAAGTACCGCCTGCCGAACGGGCAGCAGATGGTTCTCGTGACCGGCGGGCCGCTCGAGATCGAGGGCCTGCCGGTGCGGATCGCCGTGCGCCACTCGGCGGCCGCCGGCGGCGGGGTCGACCTGCTCAACGGCGGTGGCGCGCTGTACCGCCTCTGCGGCCTGGGCCCGAAGTGCTCGATCGCCAGCGGCAAGGCCTCCAAGGAGCGCGGGCTGTTGCTCTATCGCGAGGCGCTCGAGCTCGCGCTGTACTCCTTCCACGACCTC
>DATJEE010000184.1:0-5747 GCA_035496995.1 Solirubrobacteraceae bacterium
GTGTAGCCGGAGCGGAAGTCGAAGTTCGGCGCGTTCTGCACGCCCGACAGGCCGCCGGCGAAGGCGACGAAGAAGAACAGCGGAAACAGGACGCTCGGCAGGATGAAGGCCGGGTTCGTGAAGGCGTTGTGGATCGAGCGCCAGGCGACGGAGAGCGCCACGCTGCGGGTGCGGGCCAGCGAGCCGGTCATGTCCGTACCAGCCGCGTGCGCAGGGCCCGCGCGCTCAGCGCGAGGAACGCGACGGTCGCGATCCCGGCGATCCCGAAGGCCTGCGCGAGCGCCTGCCCGTCCCAGCCGGCGATGACGAGGCTGCGGATGCCCTCGACCATGTAGGAGACGGGATTGTACGTCGCGATCGTCCGGAACCAGTCCTGCTCGATGAGGTCGCGGGGGAAGAACGCCGAGCTGAGGAACAGCAGGACGAAGAACAGCGGGAAGAAGCCCTGGACGGCCTCGCCGGTGCCGGCGCGCAGCGCGACGAACATCCCGAAGCACGCGAACGCGAACGAGATCGAGATCGCCAGGAGCAGCAGGACGAGCGCGCCGCCGACGCCGGCGGCGATGCCGACGCCGAACAGCAGGCCGGTCAGGAGGTAGAGGACCGCGCTGACGGCGCCCATGAACAGCGCGCCGCCGAGCTGGCCGGCGAGCAGCGCGGCGCCGGACATCGGCGTCATCGCGAGCCGGTCGAGGAAGCCGCCCTGGATGTCGCGGGCGAGGTCCTGGCCGCCGTTGAGGGCGGCGAACAGCGCGCCCTGCATGAACGGGATCGCGAGCGCGAAGTCGAGGTAGCTCGCCGTCGGGAAGCCGGGCAGCTTCGTCGCGGCGTCCAGACCCGACGAGTTGACGCCGAGCAGGATCAGCGGGAAGAGGATCGGGAAGATCATCTGCGCGGGGTTGCGCAGGATGCGCTTGATCGCGCGGCCGGCGAGCAGGCCGACCTGCGTCGGCATCGAGCTGTGCGCGAGGGCCGTCACGGCTGGTGCACCCGTCCGCAAGTTCTGGCCGTGTCCACTAGACGGCCACCGGCTCGGGCGGCGCGGCGGCGCCGGCGCCCTCGAGGCTGCGGCCGGTCTTCGCGAGGAAGACGTCGTCGAGCGTCGGCTCGTGCAGCGCGAGGTTCGCGACGGCGATGTCGGCCTGGTCGAGCGCGCGGACGATGTCGGCGAGCTGGTCGGCGCCGGAGTCCAGCCGGACGGCGATCGAGCCCGCCGAGCGGGGGCTGACGGCGTCGCCGAACGGCCTGAGCGCGGCGCTCGTGGCCGCGCAGTCGTCGCTGTCGCGCGGGACGACCTCGACGGTCGGCTTGGAGACCTCAGCCTTCAGCGCCGCCGGCGTGCCCTCGGCGACGATCTTGCCGCGGTCGATGATCCCGACGCGGTTGGCGAGCACGTCGGCCTCCTCGAGGTACTGCGTCGTGAGGAAGACCGTCGTCCCCTCCTCGCGGGCAAGGCGCGCGACCTCGTGCCACAGCGCCGTCCGCGACTGGACGTCGAGGCCGGTCGTCGGCTCGTCGAGGAAGAGGATGCGCGGGTGGTGCAGCAGCGCGAGCGCGAGGTCCAGGCGGCGCTTCATGCCGCCGGAATACGTCGCGGACTTGCGGTCGGCGGCGTCGATGAGCCCGACACGCTCGAGCAGCTCGTCGCCGCGCGTGCGCCGCTCGGCGCGCGGCATGCCCTGCAGGCCGCCCTGCAGGCGCATGTGCTCGCGCCCGGTGAGCATCGGGTCCAGGGCCACGTCCTGCAGCGCGACGCCGATCGCGGCGCGGACCTTCGCGCCCTCGGTCGCGACGTCGTAGCCCGCCACCGAGGCCCTGCCGGCGGTCGGCGGCAGCAGCGTCGTGAGGACCTTCACGGTCGTCGACTTGCCGGCGCCGTTGGGTCCCAGGAAGCCGTAGATCTCGCCCGCGGCGACCTGCAGGTCGATGCCGTCGACGGCACGCACGCCGCCCTTGAATTCGCGGATCAACCCCGCGACCTCGATTCCTCGATCCTCATGCATGCGCCGCAGGATACGCACGAATAGTTGAGGTTGTCAACTATTGCCCTGATCGACTATCATGTAGGTCAATGGCTCCGGACGTGAGAGATCGCACCGCCGCCGAGGAGGCCTGGGCGCTGATGTCACGGCTCTTCTGGGAGATGCGCCCGCGCATGCTGCGGGTCGCCGGCGAGTTCGGCCTCACCCCGCCGCAGCTCTTCGCGCTGCGCCAGCTCGACCCCGACCAGCCGGTGCCGATGCGGGCGCTCGCGCAGGCGCTGCAGTGCGACAGCTCGAACGTCACCGGGCTCGTCGACGGGCTCGCCGCGCACGGCCTCGTCGAGCGCCGCGAGGCCGAGCACGACCGCCGCGTGCGCATGCTCGTCGTCACCGAGAAGGGCGCGGCGGTGCGGGCGCGCATGCAGGAGACCTTCCAGGAGGTCCCCGACCAGATCGCCGGCCTGAGCCCCGCGGACCAGGCCGCGCTGCGCGACATCCTGCAGCGCGCGCTGGACTGAGAGCGCGCTACGCCGCGATCCGCGCGAGCGCGCGGATCGCCTCCGTGCCGTCGCTGAGCTCGCTGTTGCCGTGCGAGGCGAGCTCGAGATCGGCGAGCGTCTCGAGCGCCCGGCGCAGGCGGTCGGCGTCCGCGCGGCGCGCCTCGGCGATCTTCTTGTCCGCCGCCCAGGGGCTGCCCTTGATGGCCTGCTTGATCTCGGCGGCGCTCTCCCCCGCCTCCAGGCGCGTGGCGATCTCCAGCACGCCGCGCACGCGGCTGGCGAGCAGCCCGACGAGGCGGCCGACGGACTCACCCTGCGCCTCGAGCGTCAGGTAGGCGCGCGTCGCGGCCTCGCCGTCGCCGGCGACGACCGCATCGACGAGGCCCCAGACCTGGCGCAGCGACGAGTGCGCGGCGGCCTGCTCGACCTCGTCGAGGCCGATCCGGACCCCGGCGCCGTGCTCGAGGGCGAGCTTCTCGACCTCGCGCAGCAGGCGCTGCTGGCGCTCCCCCACGAGCGCGACGAGCTCCTGCGCCGCGTCGGGCGCGAGCTCCACGCCGAGCTTGCGCGCCTCGGCCTGCAGCCATTTCGGCAGCTCCCTGGCCTTGAGCGTGCGCTCCGCGGCGACGCTGCCGCCGGCGGCCTCGACGGCCTTGGCGAGCGCCGGCGCGACCTTGAAGCGCCCCTCCTCGCGGGCGAAGAAGGCGATCGTCGTATCGGGCGCGATGGCGGCCAGCGCGGGCACGAGGTAGGCCTTGACGTCGGCCTCCTTCCAGCGCTCGGCGCCGTCGACGACGATGAAGCGCCGCCCGATCGCGAAGGTCATCGCCGCGAGCGTGTTCGCGACCCCGACGGGGCTCGCGGCGTCGCCCTCGAGGCTCTCGACCCCGCCGGCCCCGGACTGGCGCTCGGCCAGCGCCCGCAGGGCCGCCCGGCGCTCGCCGATCCGGCCGTGGTCGTCGCCGTGGATGAGGTAGGCGGGCTTGAAGGCGGCCATCGGCGGTCGAGTCTAGGCGGAGCCGAGGCGGACGACGGCTAGTGGATCCGGCCGGAAGTCCGGCGAGGTTGTGCCGGATGCCCGGCCGTGATCTGACGGTCGACGGTGATCCGGGATGCGTGCCGGTGGCACGTGCCCGGTCGCCGGCGGCCGCCAGGCACGGATCGGGCGCCGGGAAACCCGTCGAACTTCCGGACGGGTCCACTAGGCTGGAGGGCGTGATCGACGCAACGACTCCGGCATCCGCCGTCGTGGCGGGTGACGGGATGGTTGCGACGCAGGCCGCGCGCCGGCGGACGTTTGCGATCATCTCCCACCCGGACGCCGGCAAGACGACGCTCACCGAGAAGCTGCTGCTCTACAGCGACCAGATCGGCGCTGCGGGCTCGGTCGGCGCGCGCGGCGATCACGCGGCGACGACGTCGGACTGGATGGACATCGAGCGCCGGCGCGGGATCTCCGTGACGTCGACCGTGCTGCGCTTCGAGTACCGCGACACCGTCGTGAACCTCCTCGACACGCCGGGGCACAAGGACTTCTCCGAGGACACGCTGCGCGTGCTGGCGGCGGCCGACTGCGCCGTGATGCTGCTCGACGCCGCCAAGGGCGTGGAGGCGCAGACGCTGCGGCTGTTCGAGGTCGCGCGGGCGCGCAACATCCCGCTGATCACGTTCGTCAACAAGTACGACCGCCCCGGCATGGACCCGCTGGAGATGCTCGACCACATCGAGTCGGTGCTCGGGCTGAGCGCCGTCGCCGCGAGCTGGCCGGTCGGGATCCCCGGGGACTTCCGCGGCGTCGTCGATCGCGCGACCGGCAGCTTCCACCGCTTCACGCGCACCGCCCGCGGGGCCGCGCGCGCACCCGAGCAGATCCTGTCGGCCGCCGCGGCGCGCGAGCTCGAGGGCGACGCATGGGACGTCGCCGCCGAGGAGCTCGAGCTGCTCGACGGCGCCGGCGCCACGCTCGAGGACGCGGCGTTCGCGGCGGGTCACGCGACGCCGGTCTATTTCGGCTCGGCGGTCTCGAACTTCGGCGTCGGGCTGCTGCTCGATGCGCTGCTGGAGCTCGCGCCCGCGCCCGAGGGGCGCGTCACGATCGCCGGGGAGCACCGGCCGGTCGACGCGCCGTTCTCCGGCCTGATCTTCAAGGTCCAGGCGAACATGGACCCGCGCCACCGCGACCGCGTCGCGTTCATGCGCGTCTGCTCCGGGCATTTCGAGCGCGGCATGCGCGCGACGGTCCAGCGCACCGACCGCCCGTTCGTCCTGACCCACGCGCACACGGTGTTCGGCGCCGAGCGGACGGTCCTCGACGAGGCCTTCCCCGGCGACATCGTCGGCGTCGTCAACGCCACCGGCCTGCGCGTCGGCGACACGCTCTACGCCGGCGACCCCGTCCAGTTCCCGCCGATCCCGACGCTCGCGCCCGAGCACTTCGTGACGGTCCGCAACAGCGACGTCACGCGCCACAAGCAGTTTCACCGCGGCCTCGTGCAGCTCGCCGAGGAGGGCGTCGTGCACCTGCTGCGCCGCGATCCCACGGCCGATCCGACCCCGGTGCTGGCCGGCGTCGGGCCGCTGCAGTTCGAGGTCGCCGTCGATCGCCTCGAGCGCGAGTTCGGCGCGACCGTCACGCTCGCCCCGACGAACTGGACCGTCGCCCGCCGGACCGACGCCGACGGCGCCGAGGTCCTGCGCGCGAGCCGCCACGCCGACATCCTCTACCGCAGCGACGGCAGCCTCATGGCGCTGTTCACGAGCGACTACATGCTCGACCGCTTCCAGCGCCAGCACCCGGGCGTCACGCTCGAGCGCATGCTCACCCGCTGAGCTCGCCTCAGCGGCCTGACGCGATGGTCATCCGGCCGCCGCGGACCGTGAGCCGCACGGTTCCGTCGCGGTCGGTGCGGCGCAGCACCGGGACGGCGCGCAGCGCGGCGAGCGTCGGCGGCGTGGGATGCCCGTAGATGTTGTTGCGGCCGACCTCGACGACGGCGACGCGCGGGCGCAGGCGGCGCAGGAGACCGGGCAGCCCGGGGTCCTCGCTGCCGTGATGGGAGACCTTCAGCGCGTCGACGACCGCCAGCTCGAGCCCGCCCGTGACGTTGCTCTCGGCGTCGGCGGTGAGCAGGAGGTCGAAGGCGCCGTCGCGCAGATGGATGACCGTCGCGCGGTCGTTCGGCTCGGCGCCCGGCGGCGCGGCCGGCTCGCGCCGCGGCCAGAGGACGCGCAGCTCGATCGGCCCGGCGCGCAGCACCAGGCCGGC
>DATJEE010000185.1:0-18638 GCA_035496995.1 Solirubrobacteraceae bacterium
CAGCGGGCCCTCGTGCGCGGCGCAGAGCAGGTGCGCGAGATGGATCTGCTCGTTCTCGTACTCGAGGATCGCCGCCTCGACGGCGCGGTCGAGGAACTCGTCGGGGTGGCGGCAGAAGAACTGGTCCAGCGCGTCCTCGCCGGCGACGTAGACCGCCAGCCCGCGGCCGCGCCGGCCGGCGCGGCCCCACATCTGGCGCAGCGAGGCGACGGTCCCCGGGAACGTCACGACGACCGCGGCGTCCAGGGCGCCGATGTCGATGCCGAGCTCCAGCGCGTTCGTCGTGATGACCGCCAGCAGCTCGCCGCGCATCAGCTTGTCCTCGAGCTCGCGGCGCTGCTGGGGCGTGTAGCCGGCGCGGTAGGGCACGACGAGGTCGGCGAGCTTGGGGTCCTCGAGCGCGACCATCCGCGCGACGAGCTCGACCGCCCGGCGCGACTTGATGAAGCAGATCGTCCGCGCCCCGCGGCGGGCGAGGTGGCCGACGATCTCCGCCGCCTCGGCGAGCGCGCTGCGGCGCGTGCCGAGCGCCTCGTCGGTGAGCGGCGGGTTCCACATCGCGATCTCGCGCCGCGCGCCGGGCGCGCCGTCGCGGTCCACCAGGGCGATGTCCTCGAGGCCCGTCAGCCGCTCGGCGAGCTCGAGGGGGTTGGCGATCGTCGCGCTCGCCAGCAGGAAGCGCGGCTCGGTCCCGTAGGCGTTGGCGATCCGCCGCAGCCGCCGCAGGACGTTGGCGACGTGCGACCCGAAGACCCCGCGGTAGACGTGCGCCTCGTCGACGACGACGACGGCGAGGTTCGCGAAGAAGTCCCCCCAGGCGCGGTGGTTGGGCAGGATCCCCATGTGCAGCATGTCGGGGTTCGTGAGGATGAGGTTCGCCCGGCGGCGGACCTGCGTGCGCTGCTCGCGCGGCGTGTCGCCGTCGTAGATCGCGGGGCGCACCTGCTTCGTCAGCCCGAAGGCGTTGATCGCCCGCGCCTGGTCCTGGGCGAGCGCCTTCGTCGGGTAGAGGTACAGCGCGCGCGCCTTGGCGTCGCGGCAGAGGACGTCGAGCGTCGGGAGGTTGAAGCACAGCGACTTGCCCGACGCGGTGCCGGTCGTGACGATCGTCGGGCCCGCCCAGGCGGCCTGCAGGGCCTCGGCCTGATGCGACCACAGCGCCTCGATCCCGGCGTGCCCGAGAGCGGCCGTCAGCGCCGGGTGCAGCGTGTCGGGCAGCGGCTCGCGGATCGCCTCGCGGGCGCCCTCGAAGGCCTCGCGGACGAGCCGCCCGTCGGCGCGCGCGAGGTCGAGCAGCTGGCTCCAGGGGTGGGCTTCGGGGGTGACGGACAAGCTGCTTGCCATAGTACGAGCGCCTTGAGTCTGCTCGGGACCATGCGCTCGTTTCATCATGCGGAGTTTCCGGCCGCGCGTCTGCGCGCCCTTCGCGAGGAGTCGATCTCCGTCTGCGTGCCCGCCCGCGAGGAGGCGGCGACGATCGCCGCGATCGTCGCGCCGCTCGTCGCGCTGCGCGCGGCGGGCGTCCTGGACCAGGTGCTCGTGATCGACGGCGACTCGCGCGACGGCACCGGCGCGATCGCCGCCGCGCTCGGCGCCGACGTCGTCAACCCGTCGTCGCTGCTGGCGGAGTTCGGGCCCGCGATCGGCAAGGGCGACGCGATGTGGCGCGCGCTGAGCGTCGCCACCGGCGACCTCGTCTGCTTCGTCGACGCCGACTCCGAGGACTTCGGCGCGCACTTCGCCTGCGGCCTGCTCGGGCCGCTCGTCTGCGAGCCGGGCGTCCAGTTCGTCAAGGGCTTCTACCGGCGCCCGTTCAAGGCCAACGGCGGCCCCGCCGAGCCGGTCGGCGGCGGCCGCGTCACCGAGCTCACCGCGCGTCCGCTGCTGCAGGCCTTCTACCCGGAGCTCGCCGAGGTGCGCCAGCCGCTGGCCGGCGAGTTCGCCGCCCGTCGCGAGCTGCTCGAGCGGATGCCCTTCTGCACGGGCTACGCCGTCGTGATGGGCCTGCTGCTCGACGTCCACGCCGACGTCGGCATCGACGCGCTCGCCCAGGTCGACCTCGACGTGCGCCAGAACCGCCACCAGCCGCTCGCCGACCTGCGGCCGATGGCCGACGCCGTGCTCGGCGCCGTCACGAGCCGGCTGCGGCGCGAGGGCCGCCTGCTCGACGACGCCGGCGCGGGCTCCGGGCTGCCGGAGCGCCCGCCGCTCGTGTCGCTGCGCGCGCCCTGCAGCCGACCGGGCTGAGGATCAGCCGAGCCGCAGCTCGATCGTCGTGAAGCCGGCGGCGATCGCCGGGCCGAGGGCGGGCGTCGGGAGCGTCAGCGCGACGCGCCGCAGCGTGCCGTCGGCGCCGGCCCAGGCCGCGCCCTGCCACGTGTCGCCGGGCTCCGGCTGCGGCGGGATGCCGCGCTGCACCGCGTTCGCCGCGCGGACCGTGAACGTCCAGTGGCCGTTGTCGCTCTCACGGATGTCGGTCGCGTCGGCGACGAGCTCGGCCAGCGCCTGCGTCTCGTCGGGGAGCATGCCGAGCTGGCCGCCCTCGATGTGCGCGCGCGACCGCGCGATCGTGTCGTGGCCTGCCGTGACGTCGTCGGCGGTCCAGCTGACCGGGAGGTCGGGCAGCGTCACGCCGCCGGCCTCCGGCGTGTGCAGCGTCGCCCTGCCGGCGCGCGCCGCGAGGTCGAGCTCGCCGTCGGCGCTGAACTGCGGGCGGGTTCCGCGCCCGGGTCGCGTCGTCGTCACGGTCAGGTGCATCGGCACGCGTCCTGCGGCGTGGGCGCGCTCGAGTGCCCGCGCGAGACCCTGCCGTCCAAGCGGTGCAGCGGGCGAGCCGGCGCCGTTGTCGCCGCAGCCCGCGATCAGCGCAAGCGGGCCCATCAGCAGGACCGTGAGGAGGCGCCGCATCTACCAGCTCCCGGTCCGGCAGTCCAGGGGCTGCAGCGGCGCGCAACGCCGTACGAACTCCGAGCCGAGACGGTCGATCGTGTAGGTCCCGCCGTCGTGGGTGTTCGCCACGACGCTGTAGCCGTCGCCGCGGACGGCGGCGATCGTGACCGTCGCGGGCAGCCCGGCGACGGCCATGGCGGATGCATAGCCGCCGTTGTCCATCGCGTAGGACTCGATGATCGAGACGGCCTGGCGCAGGTCGGACTTCGCGGCGCTCCCGTGCTCGGCGAGCGTTCGTCCCTGCACGGGCGCCGCCGCTTGCGCGGGCGGCGGCGCGGCGGCCTGCACGGGCGGCGGCGCGGCGGGTCCGGCGGGCGCGCGGTCGTCACCGCAGCCGGCGAGCAGCGAGAGCGTGAGCACAAGCGATAGGGCAAGTGACAGCGCGCGAGCGTCCATGCGGGGACGTGTCGACCGCCGAACGGATCCGATCGAGCGCCGGGATCCCGATGCGGACACCCGTGCGAATCGGCGCATCGGGGAGGATGTCGTCCGTGCGTGCCGTCTACGTCGACCTCGATGCCACCCTGCTCGGCCCCGGAGGCGTGCTCCTGCGCGACGCCAAGGGCGGCTTCTCGCTGCAGGGCGTCCGCGCGCTGCAGGCCTGCCACCGCGCCGGCGCCGAGGTCGTGCTCATGAGCGGCCGGCGCAAGGCGCAGGTCATGGAGGACGCGCGCCTGATCGGGCAGGAGTCCTACATCTTCGAGGCCGGCTCCTGCCTCGTGCTCGACGGCGAGGAGGTCTGGCTCACCGGCGAGCTCATGCCGGACGACACCGAAGGGGGCACGATCCACGACCAGATCGAGGCGATGGGCGCCCCGGCGCTCCTGCTCGAGCACTACGACGGGCGCCTGGAGTACCACGACCCGTGGCATCGCAACCGCGAGGTCTCCCACCTCTTCCGCGGCCTCGTCGACGCCGCCGAGGCCGACGCGCTGCTCGCCGAGCACGGCCACGGCGCGCTGCGGCTCGTCGACAACGGCGGCGTGCACCGCCGCTCGCCGCGGCTCGTCGCGCTCGAGGAGGTCCGCGCGTACCACCTCGTCCCGCGGGGCGCCTCGAAGGCCAACGGCGTCGCGCGCCACATGCGCGCCCGCGGTCTGGCACCCGAGGACGCGATCGCCGTCGGCGACAGCCGCGAGGACCTCGAGACCGCGGCCCACGTCGGGCAGTTCTGGTTCGTCTCAAACGCCCTCGAGCGCGACCCGACGCTGCGCGAGGTGGCCGCGAACCGCTCGAACGTCACGGTCGCCGAGGCCTCCTACGGCGCCGGCGTCTACGAGGCCGTCGTCACGACGCTGGCGCTTCGCGGCGGCGGCTGAGCCGCGCCCACAGCCGCGGCCAGAACCCTGGTGGCACCGGCCGGCGCCAGCGCGCCGGCGGCGGGACCGTCGTGCGCACGAGCGCGACCCAGTCGTCGAGCGGCAGCTCCCCGGCGATGAGCTTCGCCAGGCCGTCGGTCACCGGCGCGTCGAGTCCCGCGTGCCCGAGCGCCCGCGCCAGCAGCGGGACGGTCTCCAGCGCCTCGACCGCCTGGCCGACGCGCTCGGGGATCTCGCTCGTCGGCACGCCGGCCGCCAGCAGCTCGCCGGCGCGGCGGTTGCGGCTCTGCGGGGCGAGCACGGTGGCGACGAGGTCGCCCGTCCCGGCGAGGCCGAGCATCGACTCCGGCCGCGCGCCCTGCGACTCGGCGAAGCGCCAAACCTCGGCGAAGATGTGCCCCGCGGCGGCGCCGGCGGCGTTCAGCCCCTGGGCCTCGGTCGCGCCCGCGGCGAGGGCGGCGGCGTTCTTCGCCGCGCCCGCGAGCTCGACGCCGATCGGGTCGTTGGACTGCTCGCAGACGACCCCGGCGCGGATGAAGACGCCGGCGAGCGCCCGGGCGAGCTCCTCGTTCGTCGACGCGGCGACGAGGCCGGCGCCCTCGCTCACCATCTCGCGGGCATGCGACGGGCCCGCGACGCAGGCGACGCGGCCCTCGCCGAAGCGCTCGCGCAGGAGCACCGTCGGCGCGACGCCGTGCGGCGGCGAGAGCCCCTTGGCGAGCGAGATGACCGGCGTGCGCCCGCCGAGGCCGGACTTCGTCAGCTCGCGGATCGTGTCGCCGATGCTGCCGGAGGGCAGCGCGAGGAAGACGTAGTCCGCGCGCCCGAGCCCGGCTTCGATGCTCTCGACGCGCAGCTCGCGCGGCAGCTCGACGCCCGGGAGGTAGACGCGGTTCTCGTGGTCGGCGAGCAGGCGCCGGCACTGCTCGGCGGTGCGCGTCTGCAGCGTCGTGCGAAAGCCGCCGCGCGCGAGCAGCACGGCGACGGCGGTGCCGAAGGACCCGGCGCCGACGACGATCGCGCGCTTGGCCCCCGGGGTCGGCAGGCGGGGTCGTCCATCGGCCATTGCCCGCGAGCGTACGGGCTTTGCAGGGAGATGAGCCTCCCGCGCGGCCGCCGGGGCCGCGTCAGGCCGGGCTGGTGCGGCCGCGGCGGCGCCGGTGGCGCGCGCGCTTGAGGGCGAGCATCGCGAGATCGGCGCGGTCCAGGGCCGTCGCGGGCGCGTCGGAATGGCGCAGCGACGCGTGGCCGAGGCTCACGCCGAGCTGCGGCAGGCGCGCGTCGGCCTGCTCGGCGAGGACCTCGCCGAGGCGCTGGCGGAACGCGTGCACCGCGCGCTCGTCGCAGCGGACGAGCAGGATCCCGAACTCGTCGCCGCCGATCCGCGCGAGGACGTCGGTCGTGCGCGCGGCCCGCCGCAGGGCGTCGCCGAAGCGCCGCAGCGCCGCGTCGCCGGCCGCGTGCCCGAACGTGTCGTTGAGGTACTTGAAGTCGTCGAGGTCGGCGATGACGACGAACGAGTCGCGCCCATCGCGCGCGGCGAGCGCCCATTCGCGGGCGAGCTCGTGGTCGAAGGAGCGCCGGTTGGCGAGGCCCGTGACCGGGTCGTGGTAGGCGAGGTCGATGAGGTCCTTCTGCTCGCGCCGCAGCCGCTCGAGCTCGGCGCGCAGCGCGGTCTCCTCCTCGCGCAGCCGGGCGACGAGCCGCTGCTGCTCGAGGACCTCGCTCAGCGGCGCGAACCTCGTGCTCGCGACGATGGCGCTGTGGCGCTCGTGGATGCGATCCGCCGACGCCGGGCCGACGGCCTCGAGCGCCGGCGCCGGGTAGCCGCAAAGCAGCGCGAAGCGGTGCCGGCTCGCGAGGTCGTTCCAGAGATCCTCGACGGCGATCGTCGAGGCGACGTCGCCGCTCGCGAGCAGCAGCGCGACGAGCTCGCCGTAGATGCGCACCTCGCGCCCGTCCACGCCGGCCGTCTCGATCAGCGGGACGATCGCCGCGTGGAAGAGGTCCGGATCGGGCGACCCGTCGACCATGAGCGACGCGAGCGTCGCGGCCGCGTCGACGGTCACGAACCGCCCGTCGCGGGCTGCGGCGCGGACGTCGATCCGCGCGGCCTGCAGGCCCGCCGTCACCGCCGCGCGGTGCTCGGGGGTCGCGGCGAGGATCGCCGCGCCGCCGGCGCGCAGCGTCGGGACGAAGAAGTCCACGACGGAGCCCACGAGCACCCCGTCTGTCTCATAGACCTCGACGAGGTGGTCGTGGTGACAGCCCGCGCCGAACGCGGCGCTCGTGACGGTGGCGGGCCGCACCGCCGTATCAGCCGTCCTGCACCGCCTGCGCGTCGCGCATCCGCTGCAGCTCGGCGCGCAGCTCGATGGTCTCCTGCTGGAGGCCCGCCACGATCCGCTGCTGCTCGTCGGCCGTCACCGACAGCGAGTAGCTCTCCGCCGGGATCACGGCGCTGTGCTGCGTGCAGATCTGCTTGAACGCCGCGCGCGCGGCGTCGTCGAAGCCCTGCAGCGGGTAGGCGCAGAGCAGCGCGAAGCTGTGCTCGGCCGCGAGGTCGTTCCAGAGGTCCTCGAGCGCGATCGTCGACGTCACGTCGCCGTCGGCCCAGAGGAGCGCCACCATCTCGCCGTAGACCTTGACCTGGCGGCCGCCCGCCGACGCGCGGGAGAGGACCGCGCCGACGACCTCGCGGAAGAGGCCCGGGTGGGGCGCGCCGTCGACCATGAACATCGACAGAAGCTCGGCGGCGTCGAAGACGACGTAGCGCCCGTCGACGATCGCGGCGTCGACGTCGACGCCCGCGGCGGAAAGCGCCGTCGCGAACGCCTCGCGGTGTTCCGGGGTGGCGACGACGACGGCCGAGTTGCGCGCGAGGAGCGCCGGCGCGACGAACGCGCAGACGGTCTCCACAAGAAAGGCGCTCGTCTCGTAGAACTCGACGGCGTGGTCGTGACCACACTCGGCGCCGTCACGTGGCGGCGCCGGCATGCTGGATGGTTCCATGGCGTAGGAGTAGCACCCCGCCGGCGGCCCCGAGGCCGTTTCACCGAAAGATCCGACGGCTGTCCGCGCCCCCCTGCGCGCCGGCTGCGACGAACGTCCAGCGGCGGCCGCGGACGCCTAGAGCACGCGTCCGCGGCGGGTCGCCTCCGTGGCCCGCGGCCCGCATCACGAGCAATTTAGGACAGATACCGGCCGCAACTTCTGAGATGCTCGGCGAGATGACCGAGACCTCCGGCCGGCTCCTGAAGCTCCTCTCCCTCCTGCAGACGCGCCGCGACTGGCCCGGCAACGAGCTCGCCGATCGGCTTGGCGTGTCGGGCCGCACGATTCGCCGGGATGTGGAGCGACTTCGTGAGCTGGGCTATCCGGTGGATGCGGTCACCGGGCCCGCCGGAGGCTATCGGCTGCATGCGGGCACCGCGATGCCTCCGCTGCTGCTCGACGACGACGAGGCGGTCGCGATCGCCGTCGGCCTGCGGACCGCGGCCGGCGCCTCCGTGACCGGCATCGAGGAGACGGCGATCCGCGCGCTCGTCAAGCTCGAGCAGGTCCTGCCGGCGCACCTGCGCCGGCGCGTCAATGCGCTGCAGTCCGTCCTCGCGACCCTGCCGGCCAGCGGCCCGCTGGTCGATCCCGAGACGCTGACGGCGATCGCCGGCGGCTGCCGCGAGCGCGAGCGCCTGCGCTTCGACTACCGCAGCCGCGACGCGACGGAGAGCTCGCGGCACGTCGAGCCGCACAGCCTCGTGAACCTCGGCCGCCGCTGGTATCTCGTCGCCTGGGACTGCGACCGCGAGGACTGGCGGACGTTCCGCGTCGACCGCCTCGAGCGCCCGCGGCCGGCGGGGACGCGCTTCGCGCTGCGCACGCTGCCGGCCGAGAACCCCGCCGCGTACGTCGCGGCGAACCTCAAGGGCGCCCCGGCGCGCCACCAGGCCCGCGTGACGCTGCACGCCCCCGCCGAGCAGCTGCGCGCGCGACCGCACCTCTGGGGGACGGTCGAGCCGATCGACGAGCACTCGTGCGAGTACCGCGCGAGCGACGACTCGCTGGACTGGCTCGCGATGCGGATCGGCATGTTCGGCGTCGAGTTCGAGGTTCACGAGCCGCCCGAGCTCGTCGACGCGGTCCGCGCGCTCGCGGGTCGCTGCGCCCGCGCCACGCCCGCCGGGCGCGCGTGACAGTGCACGTGAAATAGCAATTTGACAACAACTGTCCGACCAGAACACCGACGCCTCCCGACCGCTACTTTGCAGCGGTCGTCGCGTTGGTCATAACGACGGAGCGTTCAGCGGTGCGGCCCCGACGGGCACGCGCGGGCTGACGGGGAGCTTCAGATTCCACTACCGGAAGGTGTGAAAGTGAACTCTCATCGTATTCGCAGGGCAGGCCTGTGTGCCGTGTCCGGCGTCCTGGCCGGCATCTCGTTCACCGCGGTCGCGTCCGCGGCCCCGGCCGGAGGTGGCGTGCAGCCCGTGACGACGCAGCCCGACCTCGTCTCGGCCGCCATCACCGATCAGCCGTCGGTCATCAACGCCGCCGGCACGCCGAGGCTCAAGGCCTGCTTCGACGCGCCGATCGCGTCGCCGGTCGCCGCGAACTTCGCCGTGAGCGGCACCGATGTCGCCGGTACCGGCAACCCGCTGTCGCCCGCGAGCGCCGCGAGCATCCCGGCTGAGCTCAACTGCGCGACCCTGACCTTCGCAGCCGGTACGAACCTCGCCGGCTTCTCCACGCTCGAGGCCGTCGCCGGCGCGGTCTCGCCCGCCGGCGGCGGAGCAGGATCCAACCCCCAGGGCGCCGTCGCGCTGACGGGCGGCGACGTCGCACCGGGCGCGGGCAAGGTCTCGGGCCCCAATCTCACGGGCGTCGCGGTCGCCGCCGTGACGGGCGGGACCGAGGTGACGTTCAGCTTCGACAAGCTCATCACGCAGGGCGGGGTCGGCGCACCGGTCGCCGCACGCTTCGGCTACTACACGACGGCCGGTGCCGCCGTGCCCGCAGCGAGCATCGTCGCGGTGGCCGACAGGTCCGTGAAGGTCATGTTCGCGACCGCCGTCGTGGCGGGCGCGCGCGTCTTCGCCGGCAACTCCGCCGTGACGCTCGCCGGCCAGCCCGACCAGGGCAACGCCGCGACCGCCGCGTCGGGCGCCGGCACGGCTCCGCCGGTGACGACGAACCCCGACATCGTCTCGGTGTCGCGCGTGGCCGGCCAGTCGGGCTCCTTCGACGTCGTCTACGACCAGACGATCACCGCGAACGTCCTCACCGTCGCCAACTGCGAGGCCAGGACGCCGACCCGCGGCTTCGCCGGCACCGCCGTGGCCGTCCAGAACGCCACGACCGTCCGGGTGACGTTCGGCGCGCTGGCCGGCAGCGCCCGCTCCGACGAGGAGGTCGTGCGCGTCGACGACCTCGGTGGCTGCGTCATCGACACGAGCGCGACGCCCGCGCTCAGCAGCGTCGGCGCCGCCGGGGTCCAGAACAAGGATCACACGCCCGGCTTCACGAGCGGCCCGGACCTCACCGGGTGCGCGGCACCGGCCGGCACGGACGTGACGTACGCGTTTGACGAGCTGCTCGCGACGGCGGCACCCGGCCCCGGCGGCTTCGCCCTCATCGATGCCAGCGGCGCGCGGATCGCGGCGACGAGCGTCGTGTCGGCGACCGACGACAAGGTCACCGTCCGCTTCGCCTCGGCCGGCGTGCTCGCGGCCGCGGCGGCCTGCACCGTCGATCGCGGCGCGGTCTCCGACCGCCAGCCCGTGGCCGCCGAGCCGGGTTCGCTGAACACCGTCAGGGTCAACACGACCGGCACGCCGGAGAACACGGGGTCGACGGCTCCCGTCGTCACGCCCCCGGTGACCACCCCGGGCGCGGCGCGGAAGTTCGTCCCGCTCGCGGCGCGCTCGCTGGGCATCATCGTCAGCTGCCATCGCAGCAGCGGTCGCGTGCGCTGCACGACGAAGGGCACGCTGAAGCTCGCGAGCGTCCTCTCGGTGTTCGGGAAGAAGGCGTGCATCGGCTCCGTGCGGATCCGCTACACCGCCGGCAGCAAGGTGCTCTCCTCGAAGTCGACGAAGATCAAGTCGACGTGCCGGTACACGAGCACCGTGACGTTCAAGGCGAGCAAGAGCCAGCGCAGCAGGCTGCGCGTCCAGGCGCGCTACGGCGGCAGCGTCGTGTCGCGCGCGAAGAGCAGCAAGAAGGTCAGGGGCAGGGTTCGCTAGCTGCCTGACCTGCCTGCGGGCAGCACCTCGGGGGCGGCCCGCGGGCCGCCCTCGGTCGTGGTCAGAGGTACGCCGCGAGCGCCTCGCCGGCGGCCTCGAGCTCGGCGATCGTCGCGGCCGCGATGATCGCCTGCAGATCGAGGATGCGGGCGTCGAAGCGCTCGATCGCATCGACGCCGACGACGGCGTGGCAGGGCACCCCGCCCTGCCGCGCCCGCGTCGCGATCTCGCCGGTGACGCGTCCGCGCAGCGTGCCGCGGTCCAGGCGCCCCTCGCCGACGACGAGCGCGTGCGCGGCGCGCATCCGCGCGTCGAAGTCCAGCGCCTCGAGGACGAACGGCACGCCCGCGACGAGCCGCGCCCCGCGTTCGTCGCGCAGCGCGAGCGCCGGCGCGCCCGGGTCACGGAGGTCGCAGAGCACGACGAGCGCGGCGCCGCGCAGGCCGCCGTGGTCGCCGAGCGCCTCCAGCAGCGCGCCGGCGCTCCCGAGCTCGGTACGGGCCGCGGCGAGCATCACGACCGCTGCGCCGGTCGCCGCCGCCGCCGCGAGCCGCTCGCCGGTCGCCGCGCCGTCGTCGCCGGCCGGCTCGGCGAGCGCCGTCGCGCCGTCCTCGATGAGCGCGAAGCCGTCGCCGGTCTCGCCGCCGAGCACCGGCAGCAGGAGCTCGATCGTCCCGGGGCCGCCGCCCGACAGCGGGCACAGATCGGGCGGTGGGCAGCCCGCGCGCTCCAGGCCGCGCCCGATCGCCGCTGCGACGACGGGTGCGCGAAGGTCGTTGCAGAAGGCTGTGGGAGCGACGAGGACTGGCATGCTCTGGTCCATGGCCGCGAAGGAGTACACGACCGTCGACTCCGGCGCGCGCGAGAAGCGCCGCTCGAGCCCGGCAGCGGCCGCCACCCTCAAGCGCCTGCTCGGCTGGCCGCTGCGGCGCGCGCTGGACCCGCGCGTCGACATGACGGTCCACGAGATCGACGCCCGCCTCGGCAGCGAGGGCCTCAGCCGCCCGACGATCCACGACCGCCTCGACGACCTCGACCGCATGGGCCGCGACATGCTCGCCGGCCTCGGCTGGCGTGACGTCCCCCAGCCCGGCGGCGAGCTCGCGCAGCTCGACGCCGCCCATGCCGCCTACCTCAACTGGGCGACGGGTCCCGACGGCTACGCCTCGCAGGCGGGGCTGTGGTTCAACCCGCCGGTCCCCGTCCACCACGAGCCCGGCGCGATGGACGTCCTGCTCGTCAACGAGCGCATCGTCGAGCAGCCGTTCGTCTTCGGGGCGATCGCGCGCGCCTTCGACGCGGGCCGGCGGGCCCGGATCCTCGACGTCGGCGGCAGCGAGAGCACCGTCGGCCTGTCGCTCGCGACGCTCGGCCACGACGTGACGATCGTCGACCCGCGCCCCCACCCGCTCGCACACGCGAACCTCACACACGCCGCCTGCCGCCTCGACGAGCTGCCCGCGGACGGCGAGCCCTTCGACGCCGCCGTCGTCCTCAGCGCGGTCGAGCACTTCGGCCTCGAGCACTACGACAGCGCGTCGTCGATCGGCGAAGCGCCGGTGACGAACACCGGCGCCCGTCCTCTCGACGGCGTCGGCGGCGCCGACGAGCGGCTCGACCTCGCGGCGCTCGCGACCCTGCGCGAGCTCGTGCGCCCCGGCGGTCTGCTCGTCCTCACGGTGCCGTTCGCGGCCGAACGATCCGTCGACGACTTCCAGCGCGTCTACGACGAGGCCGGTCTCGCCGAGCTGCTGCGCGGCTGGACCGTGCAGACGTCGCTGCGCGCCGGGCGCATCGACCGGCTCACCTGGGAGCTCGGTGCGCCCTCACGAGAGCGTCACGGGGTCGCGCTCGTCACGGCGACCCGGCCGTGAGAGCGCGTCATCGGACCCCACCCCCGGCGGAAGCGATGCCGGTAGGTGGGGTGCGCCCGATGAGCGGGGGAAGATCCGTGCTCCAACCGTGAAGCGCCCGAACCACAGTGAGTGGGGGAGACGGGTGCGATCCGTGCGTCGCGCGCATCCTCTCCCAGCCGCGCGCGCAGCGCACTAGGGACCCACCCCAGACTTCCCGCGCCTACTGATCGAGCTGGTCGAGGCGGCACTCCGCCGGCGGCTTGTCGTCGCGCCAGCGCACGACCTTCGTGCCGTGGCGGATGCGGCCGTCGCTGACGTGGTCGAACGTCACCTCGACGACGAGCTCGGGGCGCAGCGCGACCCATTCGAGCTCGCGGCCGTGCGTCCAGCGCGAGGCCTCGCCGCTGCCGCGCTCGCCGGTCTCATACGGCGCCAGCTCCGTGACGAGCTCGCGCTTGCGCTTGGCCGTGAAGCCGCTGGAGTGCCCGACCTCGCGGATGCGGCCGTCGGCGCCGTAGAGGCCGAGGATGATCGCCCCGACGGTGCCCTCCTCCTTGCCCGGGCGCCAGCCCATGACGACGGCGTCGATCGTGCGCACGCGCTTGACCTTCACCATGCCCTTGCGCTCGCCCGCGAGGTACGGGCAGGCGAGCTCCTTGGCGATGACGCCCTCCTCGTCGCGCAGCCACGGCTCGGCCTCGGCGGCCGTCCGCACGACGGGCGTCAGCTCGATGCCCTCGATCGTCTCGAGGATCGCGCGGCGGTCCTCGTAGGAGCGCTCGAGCAGGACGTCGTCGCCGAGCGCCAGGACGTCGAAGGCGACGAAGCGCGCCGGCGTCTCGATCGACAGCCGCTCGATCCGCGACGCCGCCGGGTGGATGCGCTGGCCGAGCGTGTCGAACGAGGACGCGACGATCTCGCCGTCGTCGACGTAGCGACCGGCCGGGAACGTCACCTCCGGGAAGTAGCGCGACAGCGGCTTGCCGTTGCGCGACTGCAGGTAGGTCTCGTCACCGTCGACGAAGGCGATCGCGCGGAAGCCGTCCCACTTGGGCTCGTAGGCCCAGCCGTCGCCGTCAGGCAGCTTCGCCCGCGGGCGTGCGAGCTGCGGCGAGAGCGGTGGCGTGATCGGGAGGGACACGGCGTCCTACGGTAGACAACCCGCGCGCCTGCAGCGCGACGACGGCCGCCAGCACGAGCACCCCGCCGAGGACCTGCAGCGGCCCGAGCCCCTCGCCGAACAGCAGGACGGCGAGCGTCACGGTGACGACCGGCTCGACCGTCGAGACGATCGACGCCGTCGCTGCGCCGACGCTCTTCATCCCGAGCACGAACGTCACGATCGGCAGCACCGTCGAGACGATCGCGATCGCCGCGATCCAGATCCAGCCGCCGCCGGTGAAGTGCAGCGCGCCGCCCGCGGCCCCGGCGACGAGGAACGTCGCGGCGGCGCCCGTCGTGACGAGCGCGCCGAGCAGGAACGGGTCCACGCGCCCGACGATGCCGTCGGCGACGAGGATGTACGTCGTGTAGCTCAGCGCGGCGCCGAGCGCCAGCAGGACGCCCGTCGCCTCGAGGCCGCCGGTGCCGCCGCCGAGCAGCACGAGCGCCGCTCCGCCGCTCGCGAGCACGAGCGCGGCGGCCTTCCACGGCGTGAAGTGCTCACGGCCCAGCGCGACGGCCACGCAGAAGACGAGCGCGGGGTACGTGTAGAGCAGCAGCGAGGTCAGCGACGCGTCGATGTGCCGCAGCGCGCTGAAGAACAAGCCGGCCTGGGCGGCGTAGCCCGCCCCGCCGAGGGCCAGGCAGGCGCCGGCGAGCCGCAGCGGCGGGCGCGCGACCGCGGGGCGCGCGGCGACGATGGCCCAGAAGACCGCGGCGGCGACGACGAAGCGGGCGGCGAGCAGCGACGTGACGCCGAGGCCCGCGGCGTAGGCCTCCTTGGCGAAGATCGCCATGAGCCCGAACCCGCAGGCGGAGACGACGCACAGCGCGACGCCGCGGCGTCGTTCAGCGGCGGTCACGCTCGGGGCGCTCGTCGAAGCCGGGGCGCGATTCGGCGCCGTAGCGGAGGGCGAGCGCCTCGAAGATCCCGAAGGCAAGAAGTGAGGTGGCGAGGAGCATGGGATCATCATCGGCGTTTGTGCGCTCTAGCGGTAGCCTTGATTGACTTCAGAACCTCAAGGCGGAGCCTATGACACTCCAGCAGCTGCAATACGTCCTGGCGGCCTTCGAGCACGGCTCCTTCAGCGCCGCCGCCGAGACGCTGCACCTCGCCCAGCCGTCGCTCTCCGAGCAGGTCCGCCGCCTGGAGGCCGAGCTCGGCGTCAAGCTCTTCCAGCGCCTCGGGCGCGGGCTCGTCCCGACCGAGGCGGGGCGGGCGCTGCGCCCGCACGCCGAGGCCGCCCTCGCCGCCGTCGAGGCGGGGCGGGCGTCGGTCGGCGCCGTCCGCGAGCTGCGCGGCGGGACCGCCGCGTTCGGCACCTTCGGCACCGCGCGCTCGTACCTCGGCACCGACCTCGTCGAGGACTTCCGCCGCAGCCATCCCGCCGTCCGCGTGCGGATCGTCGGCCAGAACTCGTCGGAGACCGTCGAGGCGATCCAGGCCGGGACGCTCGAGGCCGGGCTCGTCGTCCTGCCGATCGACGACCGCGGGCTCGCCGTGCGCCCCGCGATGCGCGACGAGATCCTCTACGTCTCGGCCGACCCCGAGCGCGTGGCGCGCGGGATGACGATCACGCGCCTGGCCGATGCGCCGCTCATCCTCTCGGAGGCGAGCTGGGGCAGCGAGGACCCGACGCGCCGCCAGCTGCGCGAGCTCGCCCAGCGCGCGGGCGTGACGATCGAGCCGCAGATCGACGTCGAGGACGTCGAGGTCGCGCTCGAGCTCGTCGCGCGCGGGCTCGGCGACACGATCGCCCCGCGCGGGATGCTCGGCCGCCTGGCCTCCAGCCGGGTCGGCTGGGTGCCGTTCTCCGAGCCGATCTACGAGACGTTCGCCTTCACCTGGCGCAGGGGCGCGCAGCTCTCGCCGGCGACGCGCGAGTTCGTGCGGTTCGCCGAGCGGCGCCTGGACGCGCTCGCCGAGATCCTGCGGACCGAGCCGCCGCGGCGCCGGGCGCCGGGCCGGTAGCGCGCTCAAGCCCGGGCGCAGTTGCACCGATACCGGGAGTGACGCCCATGGACATCGATCTGCACCAGCCGCCGGTCGCCTCGAGCACCCGCCTGCACGCGGCCGTCACCGATCGGGTGCGCGTCGCGGCGCTGCGGACGGCGGGGCTGCTCGACGGTGCGCCCGAGCCGGTCTTCGATCGCTTCGCGCGGCTCGCCGCCCGCGTCGCGGGGACGCCGACGGCGCTCGTCTCGGTCATCTCCGGCGAGGCACAGCACTTCGCCGGCCTCTGCGGCATCGCCCAGCCCTGGGCCGACGCCCGCGAGACGCCGCTGTCGCACTCCTTCTGCCAGCACGTCGTCGCCAACGCCGCCCCGCTCGTCATCGAGGACGCGCGCGTCGACCCGGTGCTGCGCACGAACCTCGCGATCGCCGACCTCGACGTCGTCGCCTACGCCGGCTTTCCCATCGTCGCGCCCAGCGGCGACGTGCTCGGGAGCCTCTGCGCGATCGACTCCCGGCCCCGCGCCTGGGAGCTGCCCCAGCTCGAGGCGCTCGCGGACATCGCCCTGCTCGTCGGCAATGAGCTCGACCGGCGCGACCTCGTCCGCCGGCTCGCGATCGAATCGCGCACGGATGCGCTGACGCAGCTCGCCAACCGCCGGGCCTGGGAGGAGGGCCTCGCCAGCGCGCTGCGCCACGCCCAGCGGCTCGGCCACGACCTGTCGGTCGTCCTCCTGGACATCGACTACTTCAAGGCCTTCAACGATCGCAACGGCCACCCCGCGGGCGACGACGCGCTGCGGGAGATCGGCCGGCGCTGGAGCGATCACATCCGCGACATCGACCTCCTCGCGCGGATCGGCGGCGAGGAGTTCGGCCTCGTGCTGCCCGGCTGCGACGTCGATGCCGCGCGCGAGATCGCCGACCGCCTGGGCGCGGACATGCCGCACGGCCTCACGGTCTCGGCCGGGGCGACGGGCTGGGCGGCCCCGATGTCCGCCGAGCAGCTCGTCGGCGCCGCCGACCGCGCGCTCTATCGCGCCAAGCGCGACGGCCGCGGTCGCACCGTCGCCTGAGACTCAGTCGCGCCGCGGCGCCGCGGTCGGGCCCCGCAGCCGGCGCAGCACGCGGTCGGCCGCGCGCGGCGAGACGCCGTTGAGGATCCCCATGCCCTTGACGAGGCGGCGGTAGTGCAGCGTGCGGCTGTCGCGCTCGACGGCGCCGACGACGAGCTCGGCCAGCGCCTGCGGCGACGCCGCGTCCGGCCCGCCGCGGTACCACTCCGGCATCCTCGAGCGCTCGTGGTCGTGCAGCGACGTGCGGATCTCGCCGGGGTAGACCGTCGTCACGGACACCCCGGTCCCGGCGAGCTCGTGGCGCAGCGCCTCGGCGAACATCCGCTGGGCGGCCTTCGTCGCGCTGTAGGCGGCGGCGCCGGGAAACCCGCGCAGCCCCGCGCCGGAGGACATGACGACGATGTGTCCGGCGCCGCTGTCCAGGAGGAAGGGGAGCGCGGCCTTGACGGTGTAGACCGTCCCGAGCCAGTTGACGCTCGTCATGTCCTCGATCTTCTGCAGGCTCTGCGTCGCGATCGGCTCGTAGTGCGCGATGCCGGCGTTCGCGACGAGGAGGTCCAGCCCGCCCGCCGTCGCGACGAAGTCCTCGATCGCCGTCGCGATCGACGCCGGCAGGGCGACGTCGCAGACGAGCACCTCGTGCGAGCCCGGCAGCTGCTCGGCGAGCGCCGCCAGGTCGGGCGCCGAGCGGGCGGCGAGCCCGACGGTCGCGCCGCGCGCGGCGAGCGCCTCGGCGACCGCGCGCCCGATCCCGCGCGAGGCGCCGGTCACGACCGCGCGGGTGCCAGATCCGATCTGCACGTCCGGGCGATGCTAGTCCCGGCGGTCTCGGAGGGGCGGCCCGGGGAGGTAGCATCGTTCGTCCATGGCAACCGACCAGGCCACCGTCGCCGAGGAGGAGTACCTGCAGACGCTGTTCTGGCTGCAGGAGGCCAAGCTCCCGCTGACCGGGGCGAACATGGCGCGCGCGATGCAGCTCTCCGCGCCGACGGTCCACGAGATGATCGGCCGCCTCGAGCGCGACGGCTACATCACCCGCGGCGACAACAAGGCGATCAGCTTCACGCCGAGCGGCCTCGACCACGCCGAGGGCGTCGTCCGGCGCCACCGGCTCATCGAGCGCTTCCTCACCGACATCCTGCACATCCCGTGGGACGAGGTCCACGAGGAGGCCGAGCGCCTCGAGCACGCGATGAGCCCGGTCCTCGAGGCGCGGATGCTCGCCGCGATCGGCGACGCGAAGACGTGCCCGCACGGCCACCCGATCGTCGGCGGCTCGCGGATCGAGGGCGTGCCGCTCGCCGATGTCGCGGAGGGCGCGACGGTGAAGATCCTGCGCTTCGAGAACGAGGCCGAGGACCTCCTGCACTACCTCAAGGACGCCGGGGTCGAGCCGGGGATGACCGGGACGCTCACGGCGCACTCCGACGAGGAGGTCACGATCACGACCGACGACGGGGCGACCTGCACCGTGACGTTCTCCGTCGCCGAGACCGTCTCCGTCGTCGCCGACCCCTCGCCGCCGCCGCGGATCGCGCTGCCCGAGCAGCTCGTCCTGGCGCGCGAGCGCTACGGCCGCTGAGCCTATCCGTCCGCCCAGTCGCGCCCGTAAAGCAGGGTCGCTACCCTCCGTGCCCGAAGTACGGGGGACACCTATGCGCACACGGATGGTCTGTTTGGAGGACGGGATCACGTCTTGCGGCTTTCGCAAGATGGCGGCCTACGTCGCCCAATTGCAGCCCGGGACCGAGTCCTTCTACATCTCGACGGAGCGCTACCGTAGCGTGAAGACCGCCGTCCGCGGGATGGGCGACAAGGCCGTCATCGGCGACGAGCAGGTCGACGAGATGGCCCAGGGCCTGGCCGACTCAGACCTCATCGGCTTCTCCTCGATGACGGGCTACTCGGACCTCACGCGCCGCGTCATCAAGCGTGTCCGCGAGCTCAACCCGTCCGTCTACATGATCTGGGGCGGCATCCACCCGATCATCCAGCCCGAGGACGCGATCCTCTCCGACGTCAACGCGATCTGCACCGGCGAGGGCGAGTTCGCCTTCGAGGAGTTCCTCGACGCCTTCAAG
>DATJEE010000186.1:0-15984 GCA_035496995.1 Solirubrobacteraceae bacterium
GTCCGTCACGACATGCTTGACGACCTTGATCTGCGCGGCGGCGTCGTCGTTGGTGACGGTGCAGGTCTTCGTCTCCCCGACCGTGACCGTGATGTTGCCGTCGCTGTTGCAGGAGCCGGAGAAGCTCTGGGCGTAGCCCGACGGGCCGCCCGACTCCGAGACGCCGTACGTGCCGGCGGCGACGGTGTACGTGTCGCCGGTCTCCGTGCCCGCCTGCGGGCTGCCCGCGACGTCGGTGCCGGCGCTCGTGAGATGCAGCGACCAGTCCTTCGCCGCGGCGGTCCCGCCGTTGTCGTTGACGACGTGCTTGACGACCGTGATCGTCGGGGCGATGTCGTCGTTGGTGACCGTGCAGGTCTTCGTCTCGCCGATCGCGATCGACGCATCGCAGTCCGCCGAGTACGACGCCGCGTAGCCCGAGGGGCCCGTCTCGGACACCTTGTAGGCGCCCGGATCGACCGTGACGTCCGTGCCGGACTCGTCACCGGCGACACCGGCCGGGTTGCTGCCCGGGTCGTCGACCGTCAGCGTGAAGTCCTTCGCCTCCGACGTGCCGCCGTTGTCGTTGACGACGTGCTTGACGACGCGCACGACCGGCGCGATGTCGTCGTTCGTCACGGTGCAGGTCTTCGTCTCGCCGATGGCGACCGAGATCGCACCGCCGCGAGCGCAGTCGTCGCCGAAGCTCGCGGCGTAGCCCGACGGGCCGCCCGTCTCGTCCACGCTGTAGGAGCCCGCCGCGACGGTGTACGTGTCGCCGGTCTCCGAGCCCGCCTGCGGGCTGCCGGCGACATCCGTCGCGCCGCTGCGCAGATGCAGCGACCAGTTCTTCGCCTCGGCGCTGCCGCCGTCGTCGTTGACGACGTGCTTGACGACCTTGATCGTCGGCGCGATGTCGTCGTTGGTGACCGTGCAGGTCTTCGTCTCGCCGATCGCGACCGACGCGTCACAGTCCGCCGAGTACGACGCCGCGTAGCCCGACGGGCCCGACTCGGACACCGTGTAGGCGCCCGGATCGACCGTCACGAACGTCCCCGACTCATCGCCGGCGACACCCGCCGGGTTGCTGCCCGGATCGTCGACCGTCAGCGTGAAGTCCTTCGCCTCCGACGTGCCGCCATCGTCGTTGATGACGTGCTTGACGACCTTCACGCGCGGCGCGATGTCGTCGTTGGTGACCGTGCAGGTCTTCGTCTGCCCGACGGTCACGCTGACGGTGCCGTCAGCGGCGCAGGCACCGGAGAACGTCGCCGCGTAGCCCGACGGCCCGCCGGTCTCGTCGACGCTGTAGGAGCCCGCCGCGACGGTGTACGTGTCACCGGTCTCCGAGCCCGCCTGCGGGCTGCCGGCGACATCCGTCGCGCCGCTGCGCAGATGCAGCGACCAGTTCTTCGCCTCGGCGGTGCCGCCGTCGTCGTTGACGACGTGCTTGACGACCTTGATCGTCGGGGCGACGTCGTCGTTGGTGATCGTGCAGGTCTTCTCCGTGCCGGCCGCGACCGTGACGGTCCCGTCGGCCGCACAGTCGCCGCTGAACGTCGCGGCGTAGCCCGACGGGCCGCCCGTCTCGCTGACGGTGTAGCTCTGGCCGTCGCTGAGCGTGTAGACGTCGCCCGTGGCCGAGCCCGGCTTCGGGCTGCCGGCGACGTCGCTGCCGCCGGACGTGACGTGCAGGGACCAGTTCGCGGGGACGGCGCTGCCGCCGTCGTCCGTCGTGACGTGCTTGATGACGCGCAGCGTCGCCGGCTGGCGGCGGTTGCCGAAGTCGCGGCCGTTGTAGGCCTCGTTGTTGGCCCACGTCAGCTGGAAGCCGAGCGCCGTGTCCGGGTCGGTGTCGGTGCGCTCCGGGCAGCCGGCGACGGCGCCCCCGCCGATCGCGGCGGTGCAGTCCCAGGCGCTCTTGAGCACCTCGCGCACGGGCCACGTACCGCTCTGGACCTTCGTGATCTCGTACTGGCCGGGAAGCCGGCCGTCGCTGCCGTCCGACGTGACCGCGTAGGGCTCCTCCTCGCCGGCCTCGACGACGCCGTCCATGTCGTTGACGAACGTCCCGTCCTTGTTGTTGTCGAGGATGCCGTTGCCGTTGTAGTCGACGAACATCGTCCAGCCGCCGAGGTACGGCTCGCCGGCGGCGGCCCCGTCGTCGACGCCGTTGCCGTTGGCGTCCTCGAACTTGCGGCCCGCGACGGAGCAGTTGGCGATCGACACAGGGTTCTGGGGCAGGACGAAGTCCTGCTGGTTGGACGTCAGGGAGTCCGACGAGCGCGTGTGCATCCAGACGTAGCCGAAGTCGATGCAGGGCTGCGGGCCCGTCGGGTTGCTCGGGTCCTTCAGGGCGTCGGTGAGGTTGACGACCGCCTCGCCGAAGCGGCCCTGGTCGATCTGCCCGCTGCCGAGGTAGTTCTCGGCGGCGGGGATGTCGCCCTGGCGTCCGTCGAGCGCGTCGTTGAGCGCCGCCTGATAGAGCGTCGTCGAGATCGCGGGGCAGGGCTGATTCGTGATCGGCGCGCCGGAGAGGTCCTGCTTGAAGGCCTCCCAGCGGCCGCTGTGCAGGTCGCCGTCCCAGATGCAGAGGCCGAGCGCGATCGCGCCGGCGTTGGAGACGTCATAGGTCACGAGCAGATCGCCACGTGAGCGGGTCGGGACCGCGAAGGGCTTCGTCGCGTCGGCCTCGTTGGGGTCCTGGCGGTAGCCGGGCTGCTTCTGGTTGAGCTCGAAGGCGAGGAACGTCGCGCCGCTGGCGGCGGCGCGGATGAAGCCGAGGTCGACGAAGAGCTTGTCGCTGATCGGATCGGTGAAGCTGTAGGCGGCCAGCGCGTCGTACTTCGCGGCGCCGAGGTTGCCGATCGTGAAGTTCCAGCTGTCGGGCACGTTCTCGTCGGAGGATCCGCCGACGATGCCGGCGTTGTTCGGGCCGTAGACCGTGTCGGTCGCGCTCGGGGCGTCCGCCGTGCTGACGAACCCGTCCTGGCCCACCACGTTCTGCCAGTCGCGCTTGGATCCGAGCCCGTCGGAGTCGCACTGATCGCCGTCTGCACCCTCGAAGCTGTTCGCCAGCGGGGCGGGGGAGAACGGCTGCGACACGCACGCGGACGCGCGCGACGCCCCGGCTGCGGCGAAGGCCGCGAAGAGCAGGAGCGAGAGCGTGAGCACGCGGAGTGTGCTGCGCGTCGCGGTCGGCGACAGGGCCCAGTGGGACATGGGTCGGATTCCTTTCCGATGCGCCCGTGAGGGCGCTATTCGTGTTCGTGGCCGCGGCGTCCTTGCCAGGCCTGAACTGATGTATAGCTGCAGATCGGCCTTTTGCCAGCATCATCTGGCGTTGCGGGGGGTCGCATATTTGGCTAGAACACGCAGGCGGCGCTCGAGTCTGGATTCGGGCCCGTGATGCCCCGCGGAGGCGATCTGCCCCGTGGCGCCTGGGAAACCGCTTTTTCACGGCATCGACCATCCGTCCAGACACGCCTCTGGACGCTGTTTCGGCCCCCCTTCGGCGCGGTACCCGGATCGGCCCGGCCGTCGCATCCGCCATCATGTCGCCGCAGTGATCTGCAGGACGGACCAGGCGGCGCTCCGCGTCCTGTTCTTCGTGCTCGCGGCGTGCTGCCTGCTTGCGCTGCCCGGCCGCGCGCTCGCGGCCGACCCGCCGAAGCCGGTCGCGCTCGCGCAGGGCTGGCAGTGGGCCCCCGACCCGACCGACCAGGGTCTGTCGCTGAACTGGGCCAGCGGCCAGGACGGCGTCGGCTGGCAGGCTGCGACGATCCCGCACGTCTTCAGCGCGAGCACGAGCCCCGACGTCTTCTTCGGGTCGATCGGCTGGTATCGCATCGCCTTCAACGGCCCGCCGACGAGCGCGACCCAGAGCTGGGCGGTGCGCTTCGAGCAGGTCCGGCGCAAGGCCCATGTCTGGCTCAACGGCCGCGAGATCGGGACCCACAAGGATCCCTACACGCCGTTTGAGCTGCCGCTCACGGGCCTGCGCCCGGGCCAGCCGAACACGCTCGTCGTGCGCGTCGACTACCGCCGCGACCCGCAGCTGCGCGAGGGCTGGTGGAACTGGGGCGGGATCACGCGCGCGGTCTCGCTCGTCCCGCGCGGGCCGGTCGTCCTGCACGACGTCGGGCTCCTGCCCCGCCGGACGTGTCGGGCCGGCAGCTGCCGCTGGAACGTCCTCGTCGACGGGTGGCTGGAGAACGCCAGCGGCGCGGTCCAGCGGCCGGCCGTGAACGTCACGCTGCGCGGACCCGACGGCACGCTGTCGAGCGGGAGCGCCGCGCCGCGGTCGCTGCGCCCGGGCGAGCGCGTGCGCCTACGGTTCTCCGTGCCGGTGCGCGGCACGCCGAAGCTCTGGGCGCCCGAGCACCCGGCGCTCTACGACACGACCGTCGCGACGCGCCTGCCGGGCCACACGATCCAGATCGACCGCAACCGCATCGGCCTGCGGACCGTCGACGTCGCCGGCGGGATGCTGCGCCTCAACGGCCGCGTCCTGGACCTGCGCGGGGCCGCCGTCCAGGAGGACTTCCCCGGCCGCGGGCCGGCGATGACGGATGGCGACATCGAGAACATCGTCCGCGAGCTCAAGGCCCTCGGCGTGAACATCACGCGGGCGCACTATCTCCTGGACCCGCGGCTGCTCAAGCGCTTCGACGAGGAGGGCATCCTCGTCTGGAGCCAGTCGCCGGTCTATCACCGCGACGCGCAGCTCAAGACGCCCGGCGAGCGCTCCTACGAGCTCGGCGTCGTGCGCAACACGATCCTCGCGGCACGCAACCACCCGTCGGTGATCGTCAACTCCGTCGCCAACGAGCTGACGGCCCAGCCCGACCTGCACCGCACGAGCCGGGTCTGGATGCAGAACGCCGCGGCGCTCGCCCGCGACCTCGACCCGGTGCTGCCCGTCGCGATCGACATCCTGTCCTATCCCGGGATCCCGCTGCAGCACACGTACAAGGCCTTCGACGCGCTCGGGATCAACTCGTACTACGGCTGGTACGACGGCAAGGCGGACCGCTCGACGAAGAACCTCGCCGACCTCGCGCCCTACCTGCGCGGGATGCACGCGAAGTACCCCGACCCGGCGCTCGTCATCACGGAGTACGGCGCGGAGGCCAACGAGAACGGCCCGGCGAACGTCAAGCAGACGTACGCCTTCCAGTCGCAGTACATCCGCCACAACCTCGACATCGTCGACCGCCTCGGCTTCGTGGGCGGCGCGATCTACTGGACCGCGCGCGAGTTCGCCGTCAAGCCGCACTGGGACGGCGGCGGCCACCCGGCGATCCGCGACTCGATCCACCGCAAGGGCCTCATCTCCTACGACGGCAAGGTCAAGCCGGCGTTCGCCGTCGCCCAGAAGGAGTTCAAGGCGACGCCGCTGTACCGCGACGATCCGGCGGCGGTCGCCCGCGCCCAGCTCTCCGAGCCGGGCTCGATCGTCCTGCGGTCGCTGCTGGCGATCGGCGTCCTCGCGCTCGTCATCGCCTTCCTCGCGCTCGACGTCTGGTGCCTGCGCGAGATCTGGAGCGCGCTGCGCCCGCGCGACGCCGAGGTCGTCGAGCTGCGCCGGCGCGCGGCCTGACGGCGGCTACGCGCGCTCGGCTGCGCGCCGGGCGAGGAGCTTGTCGTGCTCGCGCTGCTCCCACTCCTTCGCGAGCGTGCAAACGCCGAACGCCCAGCGGCGGCCGAGGATCAGCCGCCGCACGTTCCACGCGAGGTAGGGCACGACGAGGATCAGCAGAATGACCAGGGCGCCGTTCATGGTCTCTTCTACGGAGGTGCGGCGAGAACGGATGCCCGCTCAGGGCGTGAACTTCACCGTCAGCACGTCGCCGTCGGTCATCGCGTAGTCGCGGCCCTCCAGCCGCAGCGTGCCGCGGTCGCGGGCGCCGGCGTAGCCGCCGGCGGCGACGAGCGCGTCCCAGCCGACGACCTCGGCGCGGACGAAGCCCTTCTGGATGTCGGAGTGGATCTGGCCCGCGGCGTGCCACGCGGTCAGCCCGCGGCGCAGGTGCCAGGACTGCGCCGGCTTGGCCTCCCCGGCGGTGAAGAACGCGATGAGGTCGAGCAGCGCGAAGGCGCCGCCGACGACGCGCTGCAGCCCGGTGTCGGCGAGCCCGAGGTCCTCGCGCATCGCCGCTGCGTCCTCGTCCTCGAGCTCGGACAGCTCGGCCTCGATGCGGCTGGAGACCGCCACGGCGCCCGCGCCCTGGGCGGCGGCGTGCGCCGCGATGTCGGCCGGCACCTCGGTCTCGTCCTCGTCGACGTTCGCGACGAACAGCACCGGCTTGGCCGTCAGCGGGCCCAGGTCGCGGACGGCGTTGGGGGCGTCGGCGGGCGGCGGGACGGTGCGCGCGGGGCGCCCGGCGTGCAGGGCGTCGATCAGCTCGCGCAGCCAGGCCTCCTCGGCGATCGCCGTGCGGTCGCCGCTGCGCGCGACGCGCACGACGCGGTCCAGGCGCCGCTCGGCGCCCTCGAGGTCGGCGAAGATGAGCTCGGTCTCGATCGTCTCGATGTCGGCCATCGGGTCGACGCGGCCCTCGGGGTGGATGACGTTCGGGTCGTTGTGGGCGCGCACGACGTGGAGGATCGCGTCGGTCTCGCGGATGTTGGCGAGGAAGCGGTTGCCGAGGCCCTCGCCGGTGTGCGCCCCCGCGACGAGCCCGGCGATGTCGTGGAAGTAGATCGTGTCCCACACGATGTTCGACGCGCCGACTGTCGCGGAGACCTGCTCGAGGCGCTCGTCCTTGACCGGCACGACGGCGATGTTCGGCTCGATCGTCGTGAAGGGGTAGTTCGCGGCCTCCGCGCCGGCCTGCGTCAGCGCGTTGAACAGCGACGACTTGCCGGCGTTCGGCATCCCGACGATCCCGACCTTCATGCCGGCGACCCCGCGCGGGCGGCGACGAGCGTCCCGAGGACCGCCCCGGCGGCGATGTCGGACGGGTAGTGCACCCCGAGGTAGACCCGCGACAGCGCCATCGCCGTCGCGACGCCGTAGAGCGGGCCCGCCGGCAGGAACGCCGAGTAGGCGCGCGCGGCGGCGAACGACGACGACGCGTGGGCCGACGGGAAGCTCAGCGCCGTCGGCGTCGCGATCAGCGCGGGCAGCCTCTCCAGCTGCGGGCGCTTGCGGCGCACGACGGTCTTCAGGAGCGTGTTGAGCGCGTAGGCCAGCAGCACCGCGCGCGCGGCGCGCAGCCAGCGCGCGCGCCGCCGGACGTCGACGGCCGCGCCGGCGAGGCCGAGCGCGAGCCAGATCGCCGCGTGCTCGCCGAGGCGCGAGAAGCGCCGCACCGGCTGCTCGAACGCCGCGTCGTGCCCGTGCTCGCGCAGGAGGCGGTAGAGCGCGACGTCGGCCCGCGCGATCACCCGTGCGACCGGCCCGGCCGCGAGCCGCGCGCGCAGCGAGCGCCTGGCGGCGGGGTCGGCGGCGGCTGGGGCGGGCGCGGCGGTCACCGCGGGGACCTTAGGGACTCGCCCACCCGAGCCTCGGAGCGCCCGGAGGGCGGCGCCGCGCTCGTCGTGGATCACCGGTGGACGGATGGACGGGTTGGGGACCCGCGGAACGGGCACGATCTCAGCGTGCGCATCGCCCTGATCGCGAACCCACGCTCGGGGACCGCACCCGAGCCCGCGCGCCTGCGCGAGCTGCTCGGCGGCTACGGCGCGGCGGTGTCGTGCGTCCCGATCGAGGAGATCGCCGACGAGGACAGCGGCGAGCTACAGGACGGCGCGCTCGCCGCGCTGCGGGCGGCCGGCGCACCCGACCGCCTCGTCGTCGCCGGCGGCGACGGCTCGATCGGCCCCGCGGCGCTCTGCGCGGCGACCCTCGGCGTCGCGCTCGCGGTCCTGCCGGTCGGCACGGCGAACGACTTCGCCCGCGCCCAGGGGCTGCCGCTGGACCTCGACGACGCCTGCGCGCTGGCGCGCGATCCCGGCGCCGCCACGCGCCACGCCGAGCTCGGGCTCGCCGGCGCGCGGCCGTTCGTCAACGCCGCCGCAGCCGGGCTGTCGGTCGTCGCCGCGCGGGCCGCGAAGCCGCACAAGTCCCGGCTCGGGCCGCTGGCCTACGCCGTCGGGGCACTGCGCGCGGGAGCGACGGCGGCGCCGCTGCGCTGCGCGGTGTCCTGCGACGGCGACGAGCGCTTCGCCGGCCGCGCGTGGCAGGTTGTCGTCGGCGCGACGGGCGCCTTCGGCGGCGGCAGCGAGATCGGCGGCACGCGGGCCGACGACGCGCAGCTCGACGTCGCGGTCGTGCCCGCGGGCTCGCGTGCCGGCCTCGTGCGCCGGGCCTACGGCATGCGCGCCGGGAGCCTGACGTCCCAGAGCGACGTCGCGCACGAGCGCGGTGGGGTGATCGACGTCCGCATCGACGGGGCCGCGTCGTTCAACGTCGACGGCGAGCTGTGCCGCTGCGAGCCGGCGCACTTCGCGCTGCGGCCGGGCGGCTTCGAGGTCGTCACCGGATGAACCGGCGCTGGCCCACGGGAATCGCCGTCGCGCTCGGCGCCTGGTACGCGAGCGACTCGCTGCGCCATCGGCGCGAGCAGGAGGACGGCTACCAGCTGCGCGGCGCGGAGCTCGACGTCGGATCGGACGCATTCCTGCGCGCGACCGAGGCGATCACGATGGCCCCGATCACGCACGGCAACGCCATCGAGCTGTTCATCAACGGCGACGAGATCTTCCCGGCGATGCTCGCGACGATGGCCGCCGCGCAGCGGTCGCTGAACTTCCTCTCCTACCTGTACTGGAGCGGCGAGATCGGCAGCACGATCGCAGCCGCGCTCTGCGAGCGCGCGCAGGCCGGCGTCGAGGTCAACGTCCTGCTCGACGCCGTCGGCAGCGCGAAGATGGACCGCCGGCTCATCCGCGACATGGACGAGGCGGGCGTGAACTTCGCCTACTTCCGCCCGCCCAAGCCCTACGCGATCCGGCGGCTGAACAACCGCACGCACCGCAAGCTGCTCATCGCCGACGGGACGACCGGAATGATCGGCGGCGTCGGGATCGCCGACCAGTGGACGGGCAACGCCCAGGACCCCGACCACTGGCGCGACACCCACGTCCGCGTCCGCGGGCCCGTCGTCCGCGGGCTGCAGGGCGCGTTCGCCGAGAACTGGCTCGAGGCGACGGGCGACGTGCTCGTCGGCCCGGCGTACCTGCCCGCGCTCGAGCCGGTGTCCGACGACGGCGCGATGCAGGTCGTGCGCTCGACGGCGAACGTCGGCGACACGAACGTCGAGGCGCTGTACTTCCTCGCGATCGCCTGCGCCAGGCGCAGCCTGCACCTCACGTCGGCGTATTTCGCGCCGCGGCCGGCGTTCGTCGAGGCGCTCACGGACGCGGCGCAGCGCGGCGTCGACGTCCGCGTGCTCGTCCCCGGCCCGCACATCGACAAGGAGGTCGTCCGCCAGGCCGGGCGCGCCGTCTACGAGCAGCTGCTCGAGGCGGGCGTGCAGATGTTCGAGTACCGCCCGACGATGATCCACGCCAAGACGCTGACGATCGACGGCGCGTGGTCGTCCGTCGGCTCGGTGAACTTCGACAACCGCTCCTTCCAGCTCCAGGACGAGGTGACGCTCTGCGTCTGCTCGGAGCAGTTCGCCGCCTGCCTCGACGCGCAGTTCGCGCGCGATCTCGCGCAGTCCGCGGAGATCGACCTCGAGCGCTGGAACGACCGCGCGCTGCCGGCCCGCGCGAGCGAGGCCGTCACGAAGATCGCCCGCCGCGAGCTCTGAGCCAGGCTGAGCTCAGCTCATGAGGTCGAAGTTGCCGTCGAGCACCGTGCCCAGGCGCCCGGTGCGCCAGCCGCGCGCGCTGTCGCGGACGAGCGGCGAGGGCTGCTCGCGGTAGCGGCGCACGATCGTCGGCCGCGCGGGCGCGCCGACCGGCGGCGCGCCGGCGGTCTGCGGCGTGCAGACGACGAGCGCCGCCTGGCGGACGATCCCCTGACGGCCGTCGCGCGGCGCCTCCCAGACGTGCAGGCCCGTCTCGCCGCGCAGGAGGCGGAACGCCGCGAAGCCGCTGATGTCGAGCAGATGCTCGCCGCCGGCGCGCGCCCGGTCGTCGATCGTCATCCCGCGCAGCTGCCCCCAGCCGCGGTACATCGCGACGAGCCGCTGCGGCCACTGCCCGTCGGCGCCGTCGGCCGTCGGGCGGACGAGCAGCCAGGCGTCGCGCGGCTCGCCGGCGTCGAGCGCCGCGAGCTCCTCCTCGAGGAGGAACAGCCGCTGCGCGAGCAGGCGCGTGAGCTCCGCAGCGCCCGCCCGGCCGGCGACGTGCGCGAGGCGCTCGGCGAGCGCGACGCCGGTCCGCAGACCGGCCTCGAGACGGTCCAGGCGCTCGGCCTCGGCGAGGACGTCGTGACGCTCCGGGCTCTCCCAGAAGCCGTCCTCGGTCATGCGCGCGAGCAGCTCGTCCTTGCGCGCCGCGAACGGGCGCCCGCCGATCCGCGCCCGCACCGGGTCGAGCGTCGCGAGCAGGACGTCGCGCTCGGCGACGGTCCCGAGCGGGTCGACGGCGATCGCGCGCGGCGACGAGGAGTCGGTGTCCGGGCGCGGGCGCACCGCCTGCCCGGACTCCTCCGGCGCGTCGGGATCGACGAACTGCACCTCGATCGGCGCGTCCGAGCCGGCGCGGACGAAGAGGAACTGGTCGCCCGAGGGCACCGCGCGGCCGACGATCGAGCGCGCGAGCGGAGCCAGGACGTGGCGCTCGATCGCGCGCTTCAGCGGCCGCGCGCCCATGTCGGTCGTGAAGCCCTCGCGCAGGAGCGCCTCGATCGCCGAGTCGTCCCACTCGATCGCCCAGGGGCGCGTGCGCAGCCCGCGCAGCTCCTCGACGGCGGCGAGCTCCTTGCGCACGATGAGCCGCATGACGCTGCGCGTGAGCGAGCGGAAGGTGATGATCCGGTCGATCCGGTTGACGAACTCGGGCCGGAACTCGCGCTCGACGGCGCGCAGCATCGACTCGCCGCCCGCCGGCGGCGGGCTGCCCGGCCCGCCCGGGCCGAACCCGACCGCGGTCGAGGCGCGGGCGCGCGCGCCGAGGTTCGAGGTCATGATCACGATCGCGTGGCGGAAGCTCGCGACGTCGCCCTTCGCGTTGCTCGCGCGGGCGTCGTCGAAGATCTGCAGGAAGACGTCCCACACCGACGGGTGCGCCTTCTCGAACTCGTCGAGCAGGACGACCGAGGCGGGGCGCGCGGAGACCTCGGCCACGAGCCCGCTCGCCGAGCCGGGCGCATCGTCGCCGCCGAGCAGGCGCTCGGCGGCGCCCCAGCTCTGGAACTCCGTCATGTCGAAGCGGATGAGCGCCGAGGCCGAGCCCGACAAGAACTCCGCGAGCTGCTTGGCGAGCTCGGTCTTGCCGGTGCCGGTGGGGCCGACGAACAGCAGCACCGCGAGCGGGCGCGTGGGATCGGTGAGGCCGGCCTTCGCCATCGCGAGGCGCTCGACGATCGCCGTCACGGCCTCGGGCTGGCCGATGACGACCTCCTCGAAGTGCGCGCGCAGCGCGTCGAGGTCGAGGTGCTCGTCGGGATCGACGAGCACCCGCGGCAGGCCGGTCACCGTCGCCAGCGCGTCGACGAGGTCGCCGAGCTCGACGGCGCCGTCGCGCCCGCGCCGCGCGCGGGCCTTCGCGGCCTCGGCGAGCAGCTGCAGCAGCGGGCCCGGGAGCGCGTCGCCGAGCTGCTCGGTCGCGAGCGTGATCGCCTCGCGCATGACGTCGCCGCGGGGCGCCGGCAGGCCTTCCCAGGCCAGCCAGTCGTCGGCGGCCTGGGCGGCCTCCGCGCGCGTCAGCGCCTCCAGCCGGATGACCTCGACGGCCCGGGCGAGCTCCGGGCGCCGGCGCACGAGCGCCGCCCAGCCGGGCGGCGTCGCGTCGGCGACCATCCGCAACTCGCCCGCGACGAGGTGCGGCGCGACCTTGCCGAGCAACCCGTGCGGGTCCTTCTCCCACGCGCCCGCGACGGCGGCCTCGCCGAACGACGGCGCCAGCCACGTCAGCCGCCCGGCGCGCGACGCCTCGACGAGGGCGGCGACGCGGCCCTCGAGATCGCCGACGTGCCGCATCCCGGCGTTGACCTGGTACGGCGAGGCCTCGAGCACGTGGCCGTTGCGCTTGCGCCGGCGCGCGAGCTCGCGCGCGAAGGCCTCCGCTCCGACCCCCGGCTCTCCGACGACGACGACCGACCGCGGCGGGTTGCTCGCAAGCGCCGCCTGCGCCCGCGCGAACGCCGGGACGCGCGACGGGAACTCCACGTGCACGGGCGGCGTGCGGCCCTTCCAGACCACGCCGAAGTCGAATTCCGGAACGCCGCTCACACGCGCAACGCTCCCACACCGCTCGCGGCGACGGCGGCAACCGCCCCAGGCCGGCCGCGCGACGCGGCAGGCGGCGCTCAGCCCGGCAGGACGCCGCGGCGCCGCGACTGCGCCGCCGTCAGCGTGGCGCTGCGCTGCTGCGCGTGGATCTCGGCCGGCGTGAGCCTCTGCTCAGCCGCCGGCGACGACGACGGCGGCCCGGCGCCCGCTGCCGCGCCCCGTGGCGCGACCCCGGCCTCGTTGCGCTCGTCCTTGGACCTGCCCCATCTCGTGCGATGCATGTGTCGCTCCCTGGACGTCCGTTCCAGATGCACCACGCACGTTCGCAGCAACACGCGTCGGGGAGCAGATCGCTTCGCGCAGGCCTGCTGGCGAGTTCCCGCACATCGCGTACGACGCCCGTCCACCGCCGCCCGCCGCCGGGCCGCGAGCCGTTCAGCCGAGACCGAACCCGACCTTGTGCTCGTCGAGCTCCGTGCGGACGTAGACGACAGCGCCGAGGTTCAGCCGGATCGTGCCGCCGTCGACGGCGAGGTCGTGCCATTCCCCGCCGGCGAGCGCCTGCAGCAGCCCGTCGAGCGCGTCCTCCTCCATGCGCACGGCGAGCATCTGGGGGCTCGAGAACCCGATCGAAACCTTCTGTAGCGCCATCAGTGTCCCTCCGCGGGCTGGACGATCTCGGTGAGCAGGCCGCCGGCCGTGGCGGGATGCAGGAATGCGACCTGCGAGTTGCGGATGCCGATGCGCGGCGTCTCGTCGATGAGCCGCATCCCCGCCGCCTTCAGCGCCGCGAGCGTCGCGACGATGTCGTCGACCTGGTAGGCGACGTGGTGCATCCCGGGACCCTTCTTCGCGAGGAACTTCCCGACCGGGGTGTCGGGCCCCGTGGCGGCGAGCAGCTCGACGTGGTTCTCGCCGACGTCGAGCAGCACGGCCTCGACGCCCTGCTCGGTGACGGTCTCGCGGTGCACGAGGGTCATGTCGTAGTCGCGCTCGTAGAGCGCCAGCGCGGCGTCGATGTCCTCGACGGCGATGCCGATGTGGTCGATGCGCTTGAACACGAACCGCATCCTAATGCGGCGCCGTCGCGGGCGCGGGAGACGGCGTCGTTCAGAGGCCCGGCGTCGCCGGCGGCGGCGTCGACGGGCGCGTCCCGGGCGGCGCGTCGCCGGCCTCGGCGCGGGCCGCGTTGTGCGCGGCGGCGATGACCCCCGCCGGCTGCTCGCGCGGCGCGCCGGTGACGACGCGCAGGCCGCGGCCCGGCTTGCGCTCCATGCGCGGCACGCCCTCCATGATCCGCGCGATGCCGTCGCGCTCGAGCACCTCGTGCTCGAGCAGCGCGGCCGCGAACTCGTCGAGCTTGTCGCGGTGGGCCGAGAGCAGCTCCTGGGCGGTCCGCGTCGCCTCGTAGGCGAGCTCCTGCTGCTCCTCGTCGCGGATGCGGCGGAACTGCTCGGAGTCGGCGTCGCCCTGGGTGATCGCGCGCTGCGCGGCGCCGGCGGTCCCCATCGCGTAGTCGTAGACCATCGCGCGGGCGAGCTGCGCGACGCGCTTGAGGTCGTCCGACGCGCCGGTCGTCACCTCGCCGAAGACGAGCTGCTCGGCGATCCGGCCGCCGAGGAGCATCGTCATGTGGTCGATGAGCTCCTCGCGCGTCTTGAGGTAGCGGTCCTCGTCGGGGAGATTCAGCGTGTAACCCAGCGCGCGGCCGCGCGGGACGATCGAGATCTTGTGGACGCGGTCGACGGACGGCAACAGCTCGGCGCAGAGCGCGTGGCCGGCCTCGTGGTAGGCGACGACCGCCTTCTCGTGGTCGGTGAAGACCCGCCGCGACTGGACGCCGGCGATGACGCGCTCGAGCGCCTGGTTGAAGTCCTCGCGGCTCAGGGTCGCGCCCGAGCGGCGCACGCAGCGGATCGCGGCCTCGTTGCAGAGGTTCGCGAGATCGGCGCCGGTGAGCCCGCTCGTCTGCGCGGCGACGTCGCCGAGGTCGACGTCCTCCAGCGGCTTGCCGCGGGTGTGGACCTCGAGGATCCGCTCGCGCCCGTTGACGTCCGGCGGCGAGACGAAGACCTGGCGGTCGAAGCGGCCCGGGCGCAGGAGCGCGGGGTCGAGCTTCTCGAGCAGGTTGGAGGCGGCGATGACGACGACGTCGCCGCTCGTGTCAAAGCCGTCCATCTCGACGAGCAGCTGGTTGAGCGTCTGCTCGCGCTCGCCGACCATGTCCGAGCCGCGGTGCCCGCCGACGGCGTCGAGCTCGTCGATGAAGATGATCGCGGGCGTGTTCTTGCGCGCCTCGCGGAACAGGCGCCGGATGCGCGCGGCGCCGAGGCCGGCGAACATCTCGACGAACGAGGCCGCCGACTGGGAGAAGAACTGCGCGCCGGACTCGTGCGCGACGGCCTTCGCCAGCAGCGTCTTGCCGGTGCCGGGCGGGCCGTGCAGCAGCACGCCCTTGGGGACCTTCGCGCCGAGGGCGGCGAAGCGCTTGGGGTCGCGGAGGAAGTCGACGACCTCGCGCAGCTCGTCCTTGGCCTCGTCGACGCCGGCGATGTCGTCCCAGCCGATCGACGACTTGACCTCCGGCTTGATCTGCACCGGCTTGGTCCGGGGCATGAGCTTCAGCGTCCGCCACAGGAAGTAGCAGATGAGGAACATGAAGACGATCGTGAAGACGCCCGACCATTCCAGGCCGAAGTTCTTGACCTGATCGAGAAACGACTGGCTCGCCACCTGCCCTGCATCGGCACGCGGGCCGACGAACTTCAGTCGGGTTGGACGGGCGGCGCCTCGACGCGGAGGATCTCGGCCAGCGCGGCGCGCCCGACCTCGAGCTGCTCCTCGCTCGGCTCACGCGTCCCGAGCACGCGCTGGAGCTCGTGGCCCGGGCGGCGCAGGGCCCGCGCGGTGCGCGAGCCGCTGTGGCGCTCGCTCCAGACGAAGACCTCGACGGCGAGCCCGAGCGAGGCCACGCCGAGCGCGAGCTGGGCGGCCGGGCCGGGGCGGTCGATCGCCCGCTTGAGCAGCGCGCCGCCGGCGAGGTTGGCCGCCAGCAGCGGCGCCATGAGGTGCGAGCCGCAGCGGTCGTGCTCCTTGGCTGCGCCGGCGGCGTCGGCGGCGCCGGACTCGTAGGCGGCGATCGACTTGTGCTCGACCCCGTGGTAGGCGGCGAGGTCGCCGCCCTTGAGCGCCACGACGCTCGGCAGCAGCGAGATCGCCGCCGCGACGGCCTCGACGCCGGGACCGTCGCCGCGGCGGCGCACGAGGCGCCCGCCGGCGGCGGCGGCGGCCATCGCGCTGAGGACCTTGACGTCCTGGAAGGGCAGCTGGGCCTCGGGCAGCGCGCGCTTGACGAGCGGGATGACGACCATCGCCTCGCCGAGGCGGATGACGCCGCGGGCGCCCGGGACCTTCTCGAACGCCGTGATCCGCGGCTTGCGGCCCGAGGCCGTGGCGATCGTGCCGTCGCGCCGGCGGACGGATGCCGACCAGTGCGTCGGGCCGTGGACGAGCAGGCCGTTGCGCAGCGCCATGCCGCCGAGGCGGAGCTTGTCAGTCACCGAGGATCTCCTTGCAGACGTCGCGGAAGAACGCCGCCGCGAAGCCGAGGTCGCGCACGTCGATGCGCTCGTCGGCGGCGTGGATGAGCGGC
>DATJEE010000187.1:0-4446 GCA_035496995.1 Solirubrobacteraceae bacterium
CGGCGGCGGCCGTCATGAGCCCGTCCTCGCCGATGACGCCGATCTCCGGCAGGCCGTGACGGCGGCCGATCTCGAAGTCGTTGGGGTCGTGGCCGGGCGTGATCTTCAGGGCGCCGGTCCCGAACTCCGTCTTGACGTACGGGTCGGCGATGATCGGCAGGCGCCGGCCGACGAGCGGCAGGATCACCTCCTGGCCGACGAGGTGCGCGTAGCGCTCGTCGTCGGGATGCACGGCGACGGCGGTGTCGGCGAGCATCGTCTCCGGGCGTACCGTCGCGACGACGAGCTCGCCCTCGCCGGATGCCAGCGGGTAGGCGATCGAGTACAGCGTGTCGACCTCGCCCTCGTGCTCCTCGACCTCGAGGTCGGAGATCGCCGACCGCAGGACCGGGTCCCAGTTGACCATGTAGTGGTCGCGGTAGATCAGGCCGTCGTCGAACAGGTCGACGAAGACCTTCAGCACGGCCTGGACGTAGCGCTCGTCCATCGTGAAGCGCTCGTCGGTGTAGTCGAGCGTCGCCCCGAGGCGCTTGAACTGCTCGATGATCTGGCCGCCGTGCTCGGCGCGCCACTCCCAGACGCGCCCGATGAACGCGTCGCGGCCGAGCTCCTCGCGCGTCGTGCCCTCCGCGATGAGCCGCTTCTCGACCTGGCGCTGCGTCGCGATGCCGGCGTGGTCGGTGCCGAGGATCCACTTCGCGCGGCGCCCGCGCATGCGGTTGATCCGGATCAGCGTGTCCTGGATCGAGCCGTTGAGCGCGTGGCCCATGTGCAGCACGCCCGTGACGTTCGGCGGCGGGACGGCGATCGAGTAGTTCTCGGCCGCCGTGCCCTCGGGCTCGGGATGCACGAGGCCAGAGGCCAGCCAGCGCTCGAGGATGCGCGGCTCGACCTCGGCGGGCTCAAAACGTGTGCGCTCTTGCAGATCGGCCATAGACTCTTGTTCCAGTCTATGGAGGCACCGTGAGCACCGACTTCGCGGGTTTCAAGGAGCGTCAACGCAAACTCTGGGCGGCCGGCGACTACGCCGTGACCGCACGCCGCTTCGAGGGCGTCGCCGCCGAGCTCGTCGCCGCCTCCGGGCTGGGCCCCGGCCGGCGCGCGCTCGACGTCGCCGCTGGCAACGGCAACGTCGCGCTGGCGATCGCCGCATCGGGCGCGAGCCCGGAGGCGTGCGACATCACGCCGGAGCTCGTCACCGCCGGCAAGGCGCGCTGCGACGCGCTCGGCGAGTGGGAGATCCCCTGGGAGGTCGCCGACGCCGAGGCGCTGCCGTACGCCACCGGCCGCTTCGACGCCGTGCTGTCGGTCTTCGGCCTCGTCTTCGCGCCGCGGCCGGAGGTCGCGATCTCCGAGGCCTTCCGCGTGACGCGCTCGGGCGGCACGGTCGCGTTCACGAGCTGGACGCCGGGCTCGGCCGCCGCGCGCTTCGGCCACGTGGCGACGAAGTACTTCCCCGCCGCGGAGGATCCGCCCCCGCCGCCGCACCTGTGGGGCGACGAGCAGACCGCCCGCGAGCGCCTCGCGCCGCATGCCGCGACGGTCCATTTCGAGACGCGCGCGGTGCGCTGGTCGTGGCCCAGCGCCGCGGCCGCGCGCGAGGAGTCCGAGGAGACCAACCCGCACCTCGTCTCCGCGCGCTCGGCGCTCTCGCAGGAGCGCTACACCGCGCTGCTCGACGACATCGACGACCTCATGCGCTCGCTCAACACGGCGCAGGACGGCGGGCTGACGTACGACGCCGAGTACGCGCTGGTCGTGGCGCGCAAGCCGGGTTAGCGCGAGATCGATCGCTCGTCGGGCCTCGGCGACTCCAACATCGATAAGGGAGTCGGGAGGTTTCGGCGCGGCCGAGCGCGGTCGGTGCGCGCGGGCCCGGTCCTACGCACCGAACCAAGCGCCGCCTACCTCGCCGGCTCGTACGTCGCGATGATCACGCCGGTGCTCGTCGTCACGCTGTCGACGAGCGTCAGCGCCGCGAAGGCGCCGCCGTCCTCGAACAGCCGCCGGCCCGTGCCGAGCACGAGCGGGTGGATCGGGAGCACGAAGCGGTCGACGAGCCCGCGCGCGAGCAGCGAGCGCACGAGCTCGCCGCTGCCGAGCACGACGAGGTCCCTGCCGGGCTGGTCGCGAAGGCGCGCGACGGCGCCCGCCGCGTCGCCCGCCAGCAGCGTGGAGTTCTGCCACGGCAGCGGCTCGGCGAGCGTCGTCGACGCGACGTACTTCTGCGCGCCGTTGAGAACGCCGACGAACGGGTTGTCGGCCGGCTCGTGGGGCCAGAAGGACGCGAACTGCTCGTAGGTGCGGCGGCCGAACAGCAGTGCGCCGCTCGTGGCCATGCCCTCCCCCATGACGCGCCCCATAACGTCGTCGGCGTACGGCCGCGACCAGCCGCCGTGCGCGAAGCCGCCGCGGCGGTCCTCGTCGGCGCCGCCCGGCGCCTGCATGACGCCGTCGAGCGTCAGGTGGTTGACGACGCAGACGCGGCTCATCCGGCGGGCGCGGCGAGGTGCTGGCTCACGGAGAACGCGGCGCCCTGCGGGTCGGCGATGACCGCCCGGCGAAACGGCGGCGCGTCGAACGGCCCGGCGACGACGTCGCCGCCGAGCTCGCCGGCCCGTGCCGCGGTCGCGATCGCGTCGTCGACCCAGAAGTCGACGCTCCAGTGCGGCGGCACGCCGTCGCCGGCGAGGCCCATCGCGCCGACGACGTCGCGCGGCACCGGCTGCTGCGGCTCGCCGCCGACGTAGCCGGGCAGGCGCCAGAGCGTGACCTGCATCCCGTCGCCGGCCTCGAAGATCTCCGTCTCCCAGCCGAACACCGCGCCGTAGAAGGCCACGGCGCCGGCGGGGTCGGGCGTGTGCAGCATGCTCATCGCCCAGGCCCGCGGCTCGTTGACCACCTGCGCGCCCTCGCGGTCGGCGGCCTCCCAGACGCCGATCGCCGCGCCGGCGGGATCGGCGAGCACGACGAGGCGCCCGGCGGGGCGGGCGTCGATCGGGCCGGCGAGCACGCTGCCGCCCGCTTCGACCGCGCGCTCGGCGGCGGCCTCGACGCTCGCGACGCGGACCTGCGTGAGCCACGCCGTCGGCACGGAGGTCGCGCCCGGATCGGGCGTGGAGCCGACGCCCGCGACATCGCGCCCGCGCACGCGCGCCACGACGTATTCGCCGGCATCGGCGCACGGGCCGGCGAACTGCCAGCCGAAGATCGCGCCGTAGAAGTCGCGCGCGGCCTGCGCGTCGGGCTGGAGCGTCTCGACCCAGCACGGGACGCCGGCCGGGTACTCGTCACGTTCGCTCATCGTCGCCTCCTGCTCACGGGTTTGAGTGGGACTACCGTAGCAGACAGTTGGATTAACCAACTAAGCTCACGGCGTCGACCCGTACAACGCCCGGCGCGCACGGAAATGAGCGGCGATGCGGCCCCGGCACCGTGCCGGGACGGAGGATCAGCGCCCGCGGCGCCCCTTCATGACCGCCCGGCGGCCGATCGGCACGATGCTCTTGGCGAACGCGGCCGGCTCGAGCTTGGCGACGAGCGCGCGGACCTCCGTGCGCTCCTTCGCGCTGAGGCGGTTCGGGACGCCCTGCGACTTCTTCAGCAGCTCGCCGAGACGCGCGCGGTCGGTGGGCTCCAGGCGCTTCCAGTGCTTGCGCGCCGCCATCGCGAGCTGGAAGACGATGGTCCAGGGCACGGCGCGGACGCGGGAGATCGGGGCCATGCGCGCAATCGTATCGACGCTGCCGAGACGGCTATGCCGACTCGGCGCGGCGCGTCTGCGGCTCGTCGCGGGCGGCCTCGGTGACGAGCGTGGGCGACAGGCCCTTCTCGATCGTCTCCTTCGTCACGACGCACTTCTTGACGTCACGGCGCGAGGGCAGCTCGAACTGCACGTCCAGCAGCGTCTCCTCGATGATCGAGCGCAGGCCGCGCGCGCCCGTCTCGCGCGCGAGCGCCTTCTCGGCGACGGAGACGAGCGCCTCGTCGGAGAAGACGAGCTCGATCCCGTCGAAGCTGAAGAAGCGCTGGAACTGCTTGACGAGCGCGTTGCGCGGCTCGGTGAGGATCGTGATGAGGTCGTCGCGCGTGAGCTGGTGGACGGCCGAGACGACCGGCAGGCGGCCGATGAACTCGGGGATGAGGCCGTAGTTGACGAGGTCCTCCGGCAGCGTCTGCTCGAAGAGCGCACCGCCGTCCTTGCGCGACTTGGACTTGATCGAGGCGCCGAAGCCGATGCCGTTGGAGCCGATCCGCCGTTCGATGACCTTGTCGAGGTTCGCGAACGCGCCGCCGCAGATGAAGAGGACGTTCGTCGTGTCGATCGACAGGAACTCCTGGTGGGGATGCTTGCGCCCGCCCTGCGGCGGGACCGACGCGGTCGTGCCCTCGAGGATCTTCAGCAGCGCCTGCTGGACGCCCTCGCCGGAGACGTCGCGCGTGATC
>DATJEE010000188.1:0-6799 GCA_035496995.1 Solirubrobacteraceae bacterium
GCGGCGAGCGCCGGGGCCGCGAAGGCGAGCAGGAGGCCACCGATGAGGACAGCCAGGAGACGATGCGGCATGAGCACCCCTTCCGCGAGGGCGTATGTGTGGTGGCCGGAGGCAGGTCTCCTGGCTTCCGGGCCTACCGTCCCGCGCCTTCCCGGGCCTCGTCGAGGCCCAGTGGCGTCCTCGCGGCTGCGAGGCGTGCGAGCGGCGTCCCCGGTCACAGTGGCGGGTCCGCGCCGGATTGGCACCGGCTTCCCTTCACCACCGACCAATGAACGGCGGAAGTGTAGCGTTGGCACCTCGATGACCGTCAACCTCACGCGCATCTACACGAAGCTCGGCGACGCCGGCGAGACGCACCTCGGCGACATGAGCCGCGTGCCCAAGACGCACCCGCGGATCGAGGCCTACGGCGACGTCGACGAGCTCAACGCCCACATCGGCGTCGCGCTCGCCCTGCCCGACCTGCCCGAGCCCTACGCGGCCTGGCTGCGCCGCATCCAGAACGACCTCTTCGACGTCGGCGCCGACCTCGCCGTACCGCACGGGGGCGACCGCGCGCGCCTGCGCGTGACCGCCGACCAGATCACGTGGCTGGAGGGCGCCTGCGACGAGGTCAACGACACGCTCAAGCCGCTGAAGTCCTTCGTCCTGCCGGGCGGGACGCCCGCCGCCTCGCAGCTGCACGTGTGCCGCACGGTCTGCCGGCGCGCCGAGCGCCGGGCCCTGCTCGTCGAGGACTCCAACCCCGAGGTCCTGCGCTACCTCAACCGCCTGTCGGACCTGCTGTTCATCCTCAGCCGCGGCGCGAACGCCGGCGACGAGCCGCTCTGGGAGCCGGGGCGCTCCCAGAGCTGATGGCGATGGGGCACGAGGAGATCCGCGCGCTGCTGGCGGGCGTCACGCCGTCGGACGTCATCCCGACGCCGCCCGGCATGCGCGCGATCCCGGTCGGGCCGGTGCTCGACGCGGGCGCCGACGCGGCCGAGGCCGAGGCCTGGGTCAAGGCCCAGGGCGGCTGGTCGCGGCGGATGCCGATGCAGTTCCTGCCGCCCGACGCCAGCGAGCGCGACGCGCTGTTCTACGTCCTGCCCGAGAAGGCGCTCGAGGGTGGGCCGCCGCCCGCGCCCGCGACGCTGCCGACGTCCGAGCTCATCGCGTTCATGCCGACGACCGACCTCGTCGCCGCGCGCGTGTTCTACGAGAAGGGCCTCGGGCTGCCGCTCGCCGGTGAGAGCCCGATCGCCTGCACGTTCGACGCCAACGGCACGACGCTGCGGGTCATCGCCGTCGAGAAGATCCCCGAGGCGCCGTACACCGTGCTGGGCTGGAACGTCGTCGACATCGAGGCCTCGATCCGCGAGCTCACGAGCCGCGGCGTCGTCTTCGAGAAGTTCGACGGCGTCGACCAGGACGCGCTCGGCGTCTGGCGCTCGCCGGGCGGCGCGCGCGTCGCGTGGTTCAAGGACCCCGACGGCAACACGCTCTCGCTCACCCAGTTCTGAGCCCGCTATCCTCGCGCGCCATGACCGACGACGAGATCCGCAAGCTGCTCGCAGGAATCGAACCGACCCCTTTCATCTGGGTCCCGAAGGGCAACGTCGTGATCATGCAGACGTCCGTCGAGGAGGCCGGCGCCGATCTCGACGAGGTCCTCGCCTGGGTCGAGGCCAACGGCGGCGAGCTCGATCGCACGCTGCCGGTCGTCGCGACGCGCCGCGGGGTGACGGCGGTACCCAAGCCCGTGGGCAAGAAGTACTACGTCGTCCCCGAAGCGGCGCTCGCGGGCTGACCGCGCCTAGAGGCGACGGCCGCGGCGGCTGTAGCCGAATCCGCCGCCGGTGAGCAGCAGGATGAGCAGGATGATGAGGATGATCGTGAGCATGGTCACCCCCTAACGGATGCGATCGCGGTAGACGACAGGCTCTTCGTACACGACGGGCTCTTCGTAGACAGCGGCCCTGCGGCCGCGGCCGAGCGAGGCGGCCTGCAGCATCTCGACGACGAGCCAGATCGCGCCGAGGACGAAGAGGATCACGCCGACCATCTGGATCGAGATCCCGGAGACGGTGGCGGTGACGGCCAGCCACAGCACGAGGCCGATGGCCATGAGAACAATCGGGGGTCCGGCGTCGGCGAACATCAGGCGCAGCCTCCTCGTCGTGGGTGAACGTCAACGCTCCGGTTCTCACCGCCGCGGCGACACGGCAAACCCGGGCTCGACGAACGGTCGGCGCGTGCGCCGCGGCCCAGGCGGCGGTCAATCGCGCGCCTGCGCCGCCCGCACGGCCCGCGCCTGGTCGCCGTCCATCCACATCTCCCAGCGCCGCGAGGCCGACCGGCGCGCGTCGTTGAAGCGGTACGGGCGCCGGCCGCCGAACTCCGTGTTGCGCAGGTGCGACACGCCGCCGAGCACCGACGCGATCCGCCGGCGCGGCCAGCCCATCGCGTCCTCGATGTCCGGGAAGATGCGCGGGCGATCGGGCGCGCCGGCGAGCGCGTCGAGCAGTTCGCGCATGAGATCGCTGCAGCGGTCGTGGAAGCGGGCGATCTCGCCGGTGTCGGTCATCGCGTTGTGCGGCGCGTGCTCCACCCGCCTGCCACCCCCTTTCACCCAGCTCCTAAGATCCCGCGTGAGCGTATTTCCCGCCAGGCGAGAGGATGAGATGAGACTCCCGGTGATGAGCATCGCGGCGACGGCCGCCCTCGTCCTCGCCGGCTGCGGCGACAGCGGCAGTGGCAAGGCGAAGACGTCCTCCACACCGCTCACCAAGCCGTCGGTGAAGTACCCGGCGCAGGTCGAGACGAACTTCATGACGAACTGCGAGCGCACGAGCCAGGGCAACACGAAGGGCTGCCGCTGCATCCTCGACGAGCTCGAGCGGAAGTTCACGCTCGCCGAGTTCACGAAGGAGGACCGGGCCGTCGGTCAGGGCAAGGCGCCGTCCAAGCGCTTCACCGACGCCGTCGCCACCTGCCGCTGAGCGCGCTCAGCCGCGCAGCAGCTCGGCCTGGGTGACGCGCCCGCGGCCGAGGATCTCGACGTCGCCGCCGGGGGTGCAGGCCATGATGTCATGCGTCTCCTGGCGCAGGCGGCGCTGCAGGACGAGCATCGCCGGGACGCCGAGCAGCGCCGGCACGAGCAGGACGATGCCGCGGTAGGCGAGCACGGCGCTCGCCGCGCTGACGGTGTCCACGCCGTAGAGGATGAGCGTGCCGATCAGCCCGCCGTCGACGCCGCCGATGCCGCCGGGGATCGGGATGAGGCCGCCGAGCTGGCCGATGAGATACGCCATCAGCAGGACCCCCGCCGCGGGGACGTCGTTGCCGAAGGCCGTGAAGCACACGCCGAGCACGGCGACGTCGAACAGGACATAGCCGGCGGCGCCGAGGATGAGCTTCGGGTCGCCCGCGCGCAGGAGCAGCAGCGCCTCGTCGACGCCCGCCGCGAGGCTCTCGAGCGCCGCCTCGAGCTTCGCGCGCTGCGTGCGCTCGGCGAGCAGGCGCGCGAGCGGGCGCACGAGCACGACGAGCCCGATGCCGAGCAGCCCGACCGCCGCGGGCACGATGCCGAGCCACGGGCTCGCGGCGCCGTGCAGCAGCCCCGTGCCGAGCCCGACGCCGGCGACGATCAGCAGGCTGACGTTCGCGACGCTCGTCAGGAGGAAGAACGCGACGGTGCGCCGGGCGATGTAGCCGGTCTGCATGCCGCCGCGCCGCAGGATCCAGGCGCCGAGCGCCAGCCCGCCGGCCCCGCCGACGGAGATGAGCGAGTTCGTCGCGAGCTCCGCCATCCCGATCTCATAGCTCGTGCGCCAGCTCATCTTGCGGCAGAAGACGGCCCGGAAGGCCGACACGTAGGACAGGCACGAGAGCACCTGCAGCGCGATCGCGAGCATGAGCCAGCCCGGCCGCGCCTCGGCGAACCGCTCGCGCAGCGAGCCCAGCCCGGGCAGGAGCGACACGACGACGGCGACGGCCACGAGCACGCCGCCCAGGACGAGCAGCCGGCGGCGCATCTTCGGCCACGACAGATCGTCGGGCATCGGCTCGACGAGCGGCTCGGCGATGATCGTCACGTCGACCACGGTAAGTGACGGGGCTGCTCGGCCTGCCGGGGGTGTCAGCGCTCGAGGTCCGCCGCAACGGTGCCCGCGTCGACCGCGCGGCGCAGCGCCGCGTGGTCGCGCTCGTTCTGATCGGCGTAGCTGCGCGCGAAGTCCGCGAGCGCCTGCTCGAACGTGTCGCCCGCTCCGAGGTAGCCCGCGATCGCGAAGCGGTCGCCGGAGCGCGCGTGCGCGCGGGCGAGCGTCCAGCCGCAGATCTCGCCGTAGGCGCGCAGCTCGCCGGCGTCCATCGTGGCGATCGGCGCCGATGCCTTGGCGTCCCAGAGCTGGCGGACGTAGTAGTCGCGGCTGCGACCGTCGGCGTCGGTGGCGACGCGCAGCCAGCCGAGGAACACGTCGCTCGCGGCCTGCATGAGCCGCTGGCCCTCGACGACGCGCCGGCCCTGGTTCGCAGATGCGCCGCCGCGCGCGCGGCCCGCGAACGGCGCGAGCACCGACGGCTGTGCCTCCTTGAACTGCAGGAACAGCGGGTCCGCCCGATCGCGCCCCAGCAGCAGCGCGATCCAGTCCTTCGTCCCGACGCTCCCGACGCCGACGACCTTGTGCGCGACGTCGACGAGGTCGTAGCCCGCCAGGAGGTGGCGGCGGTCGTTCTGCAGCGTCCGCGCGTACTCGCGCCGGTAGACGCCGAACATCTCGCGGACCTGCGCCTCGGCGAGGTCGCCGAGCAGGTCGGCGATCGGCACGACGAGCGGTGGGTCGCTGAGGATGCGCGGCTCGCCGTCGACGACGACCGTGAGCTTTGCGAGCGCGCGCAGGCTGTCCTTGCGGCGGGCCTTGGCGAGCGACCTGTCGAGGTCCCTGCTGCGCGCGGCGCTCAGGTGCGCCGACCAGCGCGCGAACTCCTTGTCGACGTCCAGGCGCGCGTACCAGACCTCGATCGTGCGCATCGCGGCGAACTCGCGCATCGCCTCGCGGTAGGCGCGGACCGTGTCGCGCACGCCGGCGCGCTCGTCGAAGCCGCGGTCGCGCGCGCACACGGCGACGCTCGCGGCGAGGCGCTTGACCTCCCACTCCCACGGCCCGGGGAAGGTCTCGTCGAAGTCGTTGAGGTCGAAGACGAGCGAGCGGTCGGGCGCCGCGTAGGCGCCGAAGTTCGCGAGATGGGCATCGCCGCAGAGCTGCGCGCGGATGCCGGTGACCGGGGTCGCGGCGAGGTCGGCCGCCATGATCGCCGCCGCGCCGCGGAAGAACGCGAACGGCGAGCGCACCATGCGGCCGTGGCGGATCGGCACGAGCTCCGGCGTCCGCGCGAGGTCCTGGCGCAGGAGCGTGTCGACCGGATCGGGGCGGTCGGCCGCCGGCGTCCAGGCCCCGTGCGACGAGCGCGGGACCGCCGCCCGCGCCGCCTTGCCGTCGGACGCTCCGGACATGACGCGCAGGCTACGCCGCCGCGTCAGCTCACGGGCGCGCTGCCCCAGTCGATGAACCGCGGCCGCGTCGTCCCGGTCGTCAGCCGGTGGATCGCGCCGCCGCCGCTGGGGATCGTCGCGAGGCTGTGCGTGTCGCCGTTCTCGAGCCGAAGGACGATCTGCGTGCCGTCGGGCGAGTAGGAGCCGACGAAGGCGTTGCGCCCGTCGTCGAACGTCGTCAGGCGCTTGCGGTCGGTCCCGTCGGGGCGCATCGTGACGATGTTCGCCGACGCGCCGGGCTCCGGGTTGGCGCCGACCGTGATCGCGATCCGCGAGCCGTCCGGGGCCCACGCGTGCTTGATCGCGACCTCGTCCGCGAACGGCGTCAGCCGGCGGACGTGCCCGCCGTCGGCGTCCATCGCGAACAGCGCCGCGAGATGCTCGTCGTCGCTCTTGATGCGCACGAACGTGATCGTCTTGCCGTCGGGTGAGAAGTTGGGGTCGGTGTCGCAGCCGCAGATGTCGGGCTGGTGGAACGGGTTGCGCGTCAGGCGGTGCAGGCCCGAGCCGTCGCGCTTCATGATCCAGACGCCGTTGTCGGCGGGCGCGGGGTCGCGCTCGAAGACGATGCTGGCGCCGTCGGGCGAGAAGGACGGCTGGCCCTGCAGGCCCTTCGGCGTGAGGTTGTGCGCCCCCGACCCGTCGGCCGCGGACACGAAGATGCCCGCGTTCTTCTCGCTGTCGACCTCGTAGGTGAGCTGGGTGCCGTCCAGCGACCAGTCGGGGTTCACGACCTCCGATCCGGCGACGTGCGTGAGCTGCGTCGCGCCGGTGCCGTCGGGCTTGATCGTGTAGAGCTGCGTCGGCACGCCCTCCTTCTCGGCGCCGTAGACGATCAGGCCGTTCGTCGCGGTGGCCTTGGCCGGCGCACCGGCAGGGGTGTTCTTCTTCGACCCGTCGTCGCTGCCGCAGCCGGCGACCAGCGCGGACGACGCGGCGAGCAGGATTCCCAGCGTTCGAGGCCACATGAAGCCCTCCGTTCGCCCGGTTTCAGGTGAATCCGCGAGCCTATTCCGCGCTCCTGGCGCACGGGCGAAACTTCAGCGCGCCTCCAGCGTCACGGAAATGGCACGACGAGGTTGTCACCGACGCGACGGTGTGGTACGCGTAGGCGATGGCATACGACCCCACCAAAGTGAGGCCGGCGCCGCCGCCGTACCGCCCCGCTGCCGACGCGGGCGACGAGCAGGGGGCACCACCGCAGTACGACGACAACAACCCGCCCAGCTGGAAGGACTTCGTCAAGGCCGCCAACAAGGCGCG
>DATJEE010000189.1:0-15104 GCA_035496995.1 Solirubrobacteraceae bacterium
GCTCGACGGCCTGTGGCGCCGTGCTGACGAGCGGCACGTCGGACGCCTCGTTCTTCGCCGGGGCCGCACCCTTGCTCCCGCCCCCGAGCAGCGCGCCCACCGTCACCGCTGCGCCGACGAGCAACCCGATGAGCACGATGCGGGTGCCGCTGCGGGCCATCAGCGTGCTGCCCCCGTCACACCGGGGCAGTCGACGACGACCTCCCGCCCGGCGGCCGTGCAGCGGTCGAGCCGGTCGGGCGGCCGGCGCCGGCGCATGATGAACCGCGTGTACTTGCCCGTGCGCAGCGGGTCGATCACGAACACCTGGATCCAGGTCCCCGGCAGCAGCGGGCCGCCGGCGAACGTGACGATCCGCAGCGTCGTCGCGCCGCCACGCCGTGATCCGCCGCGCGCGGCAGGGAGCTGCTGGACGCGCCGCGTGAACGGGCAGCTGAGCCTCCGGCAGCGCACGACGACCGTCGCATCCGGGGGTCCCGTGATCGTGATGAGCCGGACGTTCGTGCTGTCGGCCGCGGCCGCGCCGACGATCCGGACGACCGGAAACGGCGTCAGCAGCGCCACGGGCGCCGGCCCGATCACCGCCGCGCTCGCGCCCGCGGGCGCCGCGACCGCCACCTCCTGGGTCGCGACCGCCTCGGCGCCGTCGCCGTCGACGACCCGCAACCGCACGACGTGCGCGCCCTCCCCGAACGTCGCCGTCGCGACCGGCCCGGTCGCGTCGCCGAAGACGCCGTCGCCGTCGAGGTCCCACGACTCGCTGACGATCGCGTTGGCGTTCCCCGTGGCTGTCGACACCGATGCGAACGTGACCACCTCGCCGGTCAGCGGGGCGAGCGGGGTGAACGTGAAATCCGCCGTGACGCTGCCGGGCGGCACGGGCCCCTGCGCCGCGGAGACGCCCGGCGACCACGCGGCCGCAGCCGCCAACAGCCAACCGGACGTCATGAGCAGGGCGAGTCGTCGCCGTGCTCGGCGATCGGATCTCGGCCCGTTCAGCTCGTATCAGCCCTTTCCACGGCGCGCAGGGCGATGTCGGCGCGAAGCTGACGGCCTGCGAACTCGATCTGCTCGGCGGCAGCATATGCCGCGTCGCGCGCCGCCTGCGGCGTTTCGCCGAGCGCGGTGACGTTCAGCACGCGGCCCCCGGCGGTGACGATCTCGCCGTCGTCGCGGCGGGCGGTGCCCGCGTGCGTGATCTCGACGGCGTCGCCGACCGTGTCGAGGCCGCTGATGACGTCGCCGCGCGACACGGACTCGGGGTAGCCCGCGCTGGCGAGCACGAGCGTCACGGCCCAGCCGTCGTCGAACTCGAGCTGCACACCGTCCAGCCCGCCCGGCACCGAGGCGGCGGCGAGCAGCGCGAACGCATCCGACCGCATCCGCGGCAGGACCGCCTGCGTCTCGGGGTCGCCGAAGCGGACGTTGTACTCGAGCACCTTCGGGCCGTCGTCGGTGAGCATGATCCCGGCGTACAGCACGCCGTGGAAGGGCGTGCCGCGCTCGCGCAGGAGGTCGACGATCGGCTGGTGCACCGCCGCCGCGATCTGCGCCACCCGTGCCGCGTCGATGCCGGCGACCGGCGAGTAGGAGCCCATCCCGCCGGTGTTCGGGCCCGCGTCGCCGTCGAAGATCCGCTTGTAGTCCTGCGCCGGCGCCATCGGCAGCGCCCGCTCGCCGTCGCAGAGCGCCAGCAGCGACAGCTCCTCGCCGACGAGGCACTCCTCGACGACGACGCGCCCCGGCCCGAAGCGGCGCGCCACGAGGAAGTCCTCGAGCGTCGCGCGCGCCTGTGCTTCGTCCTCGGCGATGACGACGCCCTTGCCGGCCGCGAGGCCGTCGAACTTCAGCACGACCGGATAGGCGTCGATCGCCGCCATCCCGGCCTCGACGTCGTCGACCGCGCTCCACGCCGCGGTCGGCACGCCGGCGGCCTCCATGACCTCCTTCGCGAACGTCTTGGATCCCTCGAGCTCGGCCGCCGCGGCGCTCGGCCCGAACGCCGCGATCCCGTGCGCGGCGAGCTCGTCGACGAGCCCGGCCACGAGCGGCGCCTCGGGCCCCACGACGACGAGGTCGCAGCCCTCGGCCGCCGCCACGAGGCCCGCGATGTCGTCGACGGCGACGGCGACGAGCTCGGCGTCCTCGGCGATCCCCGGGTTCCCCGGCGCGCACAGCAGCTGCGGCTTCGCCGCCGAGCGCTTGAGCGCGCGCACGAGCGCATGCTCGCGCCCGCCGCCGCCGACGACGAGGACCCGCGGAGGCAGTCGCAGCCCGCCGGGAACCACCGTCAGATCGCCGCGATGAAGTCGTCGATCGGGATCGCCGGCAGCGTCTCGTAGTGCGCGGTGCCGCGCGAGCTGAGCTCCAGCGAGACGCGCGCCATCGTCTGCTCGTCGGGCGCCTCGACGATGCTCACGAAGTCAAACCGCCCGAGCGTGCCCCACTGCGCCTTGACTTCGGCGCCGAGTTGCTTGACCTCGTTGTTGACCTCCTTGATGCGGTGCGGGTTGTTCTTGACCGTCTGCACCCCTTCGGCTGTCAGGGTCGAGAGCATCAGGTACGTCGGCATGGTGCCTCCCGGCGATCGGAGCATGGCGTGCGCAAGCGTTGTATCCGATACTCGCGCAGCGGCGTGCATCGATCCGCTACCTTCGAGCCCATGACGCCCCGGCCACTGGTTCTGTCGCTTGCGGTCGCCGGTGTCCTCGGCCTCGCCCCGGTCGCGTCGGCCGCGACGCTCACGACCGACACGCGCTGCTACCAGGAGCGGGGCGAGGTCGTCCTCAGGGGCGAGGGCTACGCGCCCAACAGCACGGTCACGGTCATGCGCGACGGCGCCGCGCTCGGCGCCGCGCCGACCGAGGCCGACGGCACCTTCCAGCGCAAGTTCACGACGCCGGCGCTGACGGGCGTGCGCGAGGCGGTCTACTCGCTGACCGCGACCGACCAGCAGCAGAACGCCGCGACGACGCGCTACCGCTCGACGAAGGTCTTCGCCGACTTCAATCCGGGCTCCGGCAATCCGCGGCGGCTGCGCGTGCGTTTCACCGTCAACGGCTTCGGCCTCGCGCGCGCCCACGCCTCGGTCTACCTGCACTACGTGCGCAAGGGCTCCAGTCACGTCACGCGGACGATCCGCCTCGGCACGGCCCGTGGCACGTGCGGCGTCATCCGCCAGACGAAGCTGCGGCGGCTGTTCCCGTTCGCGCCCTCGCGCGGCACGTGGATCCTGCAGTTCGACACCTTCAGGCGCTACGAGCGCGCGACGAGCAAGCGGACGACGCCGTGGGTCCGCAAGCCGGTCGAGGTCTTCACCCGCAAACGCTGAGCCGGGCCCTGCGACCCACATAAACTGCTCGGCGTGGTGCGCGGCGGGACGGGGAGCCTGGTCGGGCGCGAGCGTGAGCTGGCGGAGCTTCGTCACGGCCTCGACGGCGCGCTCGGCGGCCGCGGCGGGCTCTACATGGTCGCCGGCGATCCGGGCGTCGGCAAGACGGCCCTCGCGGACGAGATCGGCGCCGAGGCGGTCGCGCGCGGCGCGGCGGTCCTCTGGGGGCGGGCCTGGGACGGCGGCGGCGCCCCGGCGTACTGGCCCTGGCTGCGGATCGTGCGCCGGTTGGCGTCCGAGCGCGACATCGTGCCCGCGCTGCACGCGCTCGGCCCCGAGGCCGCGGGCCGGCTGACGCGCCTCATCCCGGGCCTCGCGCCCGCGCCGGCCCCGGTCAACGGCGGCGGCGCCCCCGACCCCCCGGACTCCGACGCTGCGCGCTTCCAGCTCTTCGACGCGATCACGTCGCTGCTGCGCGCCGCCGCGACGCAGGGCCCGCTCGTCCTCATCCTCGACGACCTCCACGGGGCCGACCACCCGTCGCTGCTGTTGCTCGGCTTCCTCGCCGTCCACCTGCGCGACACGCCGATCCTCGTCATCGGGACCTACCGCGAGGCCGAGGCGCGCCTGGATCCGCAGCTCGCCGGCTCGCTCGGTGAGATCATCCGCCACGGGCAGCGGCTGCCGCTGCGCGGGCTGCGCGAGCGCGACGTCGGCGCGGTCGTCGAGCGCGTGGCCGGCCGGCGCCCGCCCGACCGCGTCCTGCGCGCGATCCATCTCGCGACCGAGGGCAACCCGTTCTTCATCGACGAGCTCGTGCGCCTGCTGAGCGCCGAGGGGACGCTCGACGACGCGGCGCAGGTTGCGACCGTGCGGATCCCCGACGGCGTGCGCGAGACGATCCGCCATCGCCTCGACCCGCTGCCCGAGCGCACGCGGATGCTGCTGCTGACGGCGGCGGTGATCGGGCGCGAGTTCCGCCTCGACACGCTGCGCCGCGTCTGCGAGCTCGGCCCCGCTGAGCTCGACCTCGCCCTGAGCGAGGCCGTCGGCAGCGGCGTCATCGTCGAGCGCCCGGCATCGCTCGGCGTGTACGCGTTCTCCCACGGGCTCATCCGCGAGACGCTCTACGACGACCTCGGCCCGCAGCGCCGCGGGCTGCTGCACCAGGCCGTCGGAACGGCGCTCGAGGAGCTCTACATCGCCGACCCCGAGCCGCACGTCGCCGAGCTCGCGCACCACTTCTTCGTCGCGGCGACGGCGGGCGAGCTCGCGAAGGCGATCGACTACTCCGTGCGGGCGGGCGAGCGCGCGATGTCGCTCGCCGCCTACGAGGAGGCCGCCGACCACTACGAGCGCGCGCTGCAGGCCTACGGGATGCAGGAGCACGCCGACGTCCCGCGCCGCTGCGACCTGCTCCTGGCGCTCGGCACCGCGCAGAGCCGCGCCGGATCCAGCCGCATGGCCCGCGAGACGTTCCAGCGCGCGGCCGGGCTCGCCCGCCGCCTCGAGGCGCCCGAGCGGCTCGCGCGGGCGGCGCTCGGCTACGGCGCCGGGATGGGCGGCTTCGAGTTCGGCCGCGTCGACGACGGGCTGCTCGCGCTCCTGCGCGACGCGCGCGAGGCGCTCGGCGAGCAGGACGGCCGGCTGCTCGCGCGCGTCATCGGCCGCACGGCGACGGAGCTGTACTTCTCCGACCGCACCGGCGAGCGCGAGGAGCTCGGCGCGCAGGCCGTCGCGATGGCGCGCCGGCTCGGCGACCCCGCCACGCTCGCGTCGACGCTCAGCGCGCAGTTCATCACGCTGTGGGGTCCGGAGAACGCGACGCAACGGCTGCAGATCGCGACCGACATCGTCGCCCTCGGCGAGGAGGTCCGCGACCGCGAGCTCGTCCTGCGCGGCCACGTCTGGCGGGCGGTCAGCCTGATGGAGCTCGGCGACTGGGTCAGCGCCGACATGGAGCTCGCCGTCCACGCCCGGCTCGCGCGCGAGCTGCGCGACCCGCTGCACCTCTGGTACATCCCGCTCTTCCAGGCGTCACGCGCCCTGCTGGAGGGGCGCCTGCGCGACGCCGAGCGCTTCGCGCACGAGGCCTTCGAGGTCGGTCGCCGGACGCAGGCGCAGAACGCCGCGCAGCTCTACGCCGTCCAGCTGCTCGGCCTGCGCACCGAACAGGGGCGCCTGGAGGAGGTCGAGCAGAGCCTCGCGGAGTTCGGCCGCCGCTACCCGGCGGCCCCGGTCTGGCGCGCCGCGGCGACGTTCGCGCAGGCGATGCTCGACCGCAGCGACGAGGCGCGGCGGTCGTTCGAGGCGCTGTGCGCCGGCGGGCTGGCGGAGATCCCGCGCGACGCCGAGTGGCTGGCGACGGTCGTGTTCCTCGTCCGCGCGGGCGCGCGCCTGGGCGACGCGCGGCGCACCGGCGAGCTCGGCGCGCTGCTGGAGCCGTATGCCGATCGCGCGGTCATCGCGGGCCGGGCGGCGATCTGCCTCGGTCCGGTCGCCCGCTACGCGGGGATGGCCGCCGCGACCGGCGGCCGCATCGCGGACGCGATCGGCCATCTCGAGCGCGCGCTGGCGATGGCGCGCCGCTGGGGCGCCGAGCCGACGGTGGCCGCGATCCGGCTCGAGCTCGCCGACGTGCTCGAGCGCGCCGGCGACCCGGCCTCGGCCGCGCGCGCCGGCGAGCTGCGCCGCGAGGGCCTGGAGGCCGCGCAGCGCCTCGAGCTCGGCGGGCTGCAGGGGGGCCGGGCGCGGGCGCCGGAGCCCGCCGCCGCGCCGGCCGCGCCGGCCGCGCCGGCCGCTGCCGGCATGCTCGGCCCCTCGGCGTTCTACCGTCGCGGCGACATCTGGACGATCGGCCCGCCGGGGCGCCAGATCCAGCTGCGCGACGCCAAGGGGCTGACGCACATCGCCCGGCTGCTCGCCGCGCCGCACGTCGAGTTCCACGCGCTGGACCTCGTCGCCGGCCCGCAGGCGCGCGGCGCCGACCCCTCGGTCGCCGTCGCGGCCGGGATCGAGATCCGCGCGCGCGGCGACGGCGACGCCGGGCCGATCCTCGATGCCCAGGCGAAGGCGGCCTATCGGATGCGCGTCGAGGAGCTGCAGGAGGTCATCGACGAGGCCGAGTCCTTCAACGACCCCGAGCGCGCGGCCACGGCCCGCGCGGAGCTCGTCTTCGTCGCGCGCGAGCTCGCGGGCGCCGTCGGCCTCGGCGGCCGCGACCGCAAGACCGGCTCGGACGCCGAGCGCGCGCGGGTCAACGTCACGCGCGCCATCCGCACGGCGCTGAAGCGCATCTCCGACCACGACGCCTCGCTCGCCCACCGCCTCGGCACGGAGATCAAGACGGGCACGTTCTGCGTCTACGTCCCGGACCCCGGCGACACGCCGGTGTGGGACCTCAGCGGGCCGGGCTGAGTCCGACGGCGACGGCCGGCGCCGGGTGCCCGGTGACGGCGCCGGAAAGCGTTCTGGCCGACACGGCGGTGACCGCGAGCGCGCCGAGGCCGGCGACGAGGTATGTCGCGCGCGGCGTCGTCGTCGCGGCGAGCAGGCCGCCGATCGCGAAGCCGACGGCGGGCGCGGCCGTGCGGACGGCCTCGGCGATGACGTTGACGTGCGCCTGCAGGTCCGCCGGCGCGCGGGTCTGCACGGCGGTCAGCAGCGCGCAGCCCTCGATGCCCTGGCCCAGGCCGCCGAGCAGCGAGAACGCGACGACGGTCGCGACGGCCCCGGCCGCGCCCATGCCGAGGTAGCCGGCGACCATGAGCCCGAAGCCGGCGAGCAGCATGATGCCCGGATCGAGGTGGCGCAGGCGGCCGAGCGCCACGCCGCCCAGCACGGCGCCCGCGCCCCAGGCCGCGAGGACGAGGCCGAAGTCGGCCGCGCTGCCGCCGAGCGTGTCGGTGACGAACACGAGCTCGACGGGGATGATCAGGGCGAAGCAGATCGCGGTCGCGCCGTCGACGAGCAGCAGCATGCCGAGCGTGTCCGCGCGGCGTGCGCGGGCGAGCGCGTCGCGCAGCGACACGCGGGGCCTGCCGGCCGCCGCGACGTTGACCGGACCGGTGCCGCGGGTGAGCAGGAGCGCGGCCCCGAGGAACGAGGCGCCGTCGAGCGCGAGCGCGGCGGCGGGGCCGAACGCTGCGACGGCGATGCCCGCCAGGGCGGGGCCGCACGCCATCGAGGCGCCGAAGACGATCCCGAGCAGGCGGTTGGCCTCGGCCAGGGCGCCCGCCGGCTCGGCGGCGGCGACGATCGCCGTCTTCGTCAGCGCCCGCGCGCCGAAGGCGAGCGTGCCGTCGACGAGCCCGAGCGCGACGAGCAGCGCGGTGGGCGCGTGCTCGGCGACGGCGATCGCGAGGACGGCGAAGACCGCGGCCTCGGCGGCGTAGAGGAGCGGGACGCGGACACGCGCGAGGCGGGCGATGATCGGCGGGCCCGCGAGCGCCGGGACGATGCCGCCGGCGACCCAGAGGGCGGCGACGGCGAGCACGCTGCCGGTCTCGTGCAGCACGACGACCGACAGGGCGATCTCGCCGAACCAGTCGCCGAGCCCGCTGACGGCGTAGGCGGCGAGCAGGCGGCGCAGGGCGGGGATGCGAAGGGGGGAGGAGGCGCGCGGCATGGCGACGGTGCCGGCCGGCCGGGCGCCCGCGGGCGCCCGGCGGGGGCGAGGGTCAGATCCGCGTCCGGGCGGCGCTCGGGCCGGGCAGGTTCTTCCCGGCCGTCGGGGCGGGGAACTTCCCGCCGCCGGTCGGGGCGGGGACGCGGCTGCCGGCGATCGGCGTGGTGAAGCGGCTGCCGGCGATCGGGGCGATCTGGCAGGCGGCGCGGCGGGCGACTCGGGCGGTGGTGAACATGACTGCTCCCTTGTGGTTCGTGGTGTGGGAGCAGCTTCGGTGCTGGCGTCGCCCCAGCCATCACCCCGCGGGGTGGTCCGGGCCACACGCTAAAAACGCCGGCGGCGGGTGCTGCGCGCGGCGAACGGCTGCTGGTAGCGCGGCTGGAACGACGGGGTGCGCGGCGGCGCGAACAGCGGGGAGATCGGCACGCCCCAGCGCCCGTCCCAGGCCTCCCAGGACGCGGGCGCGCCATCCGCGGCCTGCGGCAGCAGGCGCACGCAGCGCCGCGCGCACATCGCCGGGTCGTTGGCGACCCATGCCCGTCGCCCGTTGAAGCGGCCCTCGGGCAGCCCGCTCTGCGTCTGACGGCAGACGGTCGTCCCGCACGGGCGCGGATAGGCGGCGTGGTCGCCGCGGGCGAGGTAGACGCGGACGTGGCGGCCGCCGTCCAGGCGCGCCACGCCGTCGGGGTAGCGCCAGACGTCGGAGTGCGCCGCGAAATGCACCGCCTGGACGCGTGTGCCGGTGCGATCGGCGATCACCGTCACGCCCTCCCAGTCGCCCTCGTGCAGGTCGATGCTCAACGCGTTGTAGCGCAGGAACCACCAGTAGTCGATCGCGATCTTTCCGGCGCTGCGCCGCACGTGCGCGTAGATGACCGACCGGCCGCCGAGATCGCAATCGAGCAGCGTGCCGAGCGACCGCGCGCAGGTCGCGAGATCGGGCGCCGTCGCGTCGAGGCCGTCCGGCCGCGTCCCGCGCAGGTCGAGGTAGCTGCCGGCGCCCGTCAGCTGCGCCGGCGAGACGAGCGGCGTGCAGGCCGGCGGCGTCGTCGTGCAGAACTGGTGCCCGGGCTCGGCAAGGAAGGCGTCGACGTCCGTCGGCCGCCAGAGCTCGCCGCTGTCGAAGAACAGGTGCGGCTGGAAGCGCAGCGCGAGCGCGATCGGGCGGGTGGCCGCCGACGCCGCGCCCGCCCCGGGCACGAGCAGGCAGAGGACCGCGGCGAGCACGACGGCGCAGATCCACATCGCTCAGTCCCCCGGCGGCGCGCTCCACGCGCACTTGGCGGCGCGCGCGAGCAGCAGTTCGCGCTCGCGCCCGTTGTGCGTCAGCGACGCGGCCTGGACGAACTCGTCGCGCGCCTCGTCGAAGCGGCCGAGGCGGGCGAGCAGGTCGCCGCGGACGCTCGGCAGCAGGTGATAGCCCTGCAGCGCCTTCTCCCCGCGCAGCGTGTCGACGAGGTCCAGGCCCGCCTGTGGCCCGAAGGCCATCGTCAGCGCGACCGCGCGGTTGAGCTCGACGACGGGCGACGGCGCGAGCTGCGCGAGGGCGTCGTAGAGCGCGGCGATCCGCACCCAGTCGGTGTCCGCCGCCGTCGGCGCCCGCGCGTGGCAGGCCGCGATCGCGGCCTGCAGCGCGTACGTGCCGAACGCTCCCCCGAGGGCGCCGGCGCGGTCGAGCGCCGCGAGGCCCCGGCGGATGAGGAGCCGGTCCCAGCGCGCGCGGTCCTGCTCGAGCAGCAGCACCGGCTCGCCGCCGGGCCCGGTGCGGGCGCGGGTCCGCGACGCCTGGATCTCCATCAGCGCGACGAGCCCGTGGACCTCGGGCTCGCGCGGCATGAGCTCGGCGAGGATGCGGCCGAGGCGCAGCGCCTCGTTGCAGAGCTCGGGGCGCATCCAGTCGTCGCCCGCCGTCGCGGAGTAGCCCTCGTTGAAGACGAGGTAGACGACCTCGAGGACGGACGCCAGCCGCGCGCGCAGGTCGTCGCCGGCCGGGACCTCGAACGGGACGTTCGCCTCGGCGAGCGTCCGCTTGGCGCGGACGATCCGCTGCGCGACCGTCGCCTCGCTCACGAGAAACGCCCGCGCGATCTCGGGAGTCGCCAGGCCGCCGAGCAGCCGCAGCGTCAGCGCGATCCGCGCCTCGGTCGACAGGACGGGATGACAGGCGGTGAAGACGAGGCTCAGCAGGTCGTCGCCGACCTCGTCGTCGATCGCCGCGTCGAGGTCCGGGCCGGCGGCGCGCTGCTCGATCTCGACGTCGCGCGCGAGCTCCCGCTGCTTGCGCTCGAGCGTCTGGCTGCGGCGCAGCAGGTCGATCGCGCGGTGCTTCGCCGTGGCCATGAGCCAGGCGCCCGGGTTGTCCGGGACGCCCGACTGCGGCCACTTCTCCAGCGCCTGGACCAGCGCGTCCTGCGCGAGGTCCTCGGCGAGCCCGACATCGCGCACGATCCGCGCGAGGCCCGCGATGAGCCGTGCGGACTCGATCCGCCAGACCGCCTCGATCGTGCGGTGGGCGTCGATGGCTAGGACCGGGCGATGGGCTGCTCGGGCGGGAGCTCCGACAGCCGGCCGGCCTCCTGGACGTCGGCCGGGAAGTCGGACAGCTCGAAGACCTGGCGGACCTCGATGACGTCGCCGTCGTTCATCGGCGCGCGGCTGGCCCACTGCACCGCCTCCTCCTTGGAGCGCACGTCGATGACCCAGTAGCCGCCGACGATCTCCTTGGCCTCGGCGTAGGGGCCGTCGGTGACGGTCGGCTTGCCGCCGCCGCCGAAGGAGACGCGGGCGCCGTTCTCGGCGGGGTGCAGGCCGTCGAGCGCGAGCAGGACGCCGGCCTTCGTGAGCTCCTCGTTGTAGCGCGTCATCGCGGCGACGAGCTCGGCGTCCGGCGGGTAGTCCTCGGCGGTGACCGTCGCCGGGATCTTCACCATCATCATGAATCGCATCGTCGTGTCTCCCTCGTGTCAGCGTTCCCCGGGCTGCAATCCCGGCTTCTACTCTGACGACGAACGAGCGACGGTCAAATCGACACGCGCCGGAAAGTTTCCGGCGCGTGCCCCGTTCAGGCTGCGATGTCCTCGGCCACCGGCGCCCTGACGAGCACGAGCTCGCCGTCGGCGGCGCTGACGAGGACCGTGTCGCCCTCGCCGAAGTCGCCCTGGAGCATCGCCAGCGCGAGCGGGTCGACGAGCCGCTTCTGGATGACGCGCTTCAGCGGCCGCGCGCCGTAGACCGGGTCGTAGCCGAGGTCGCCGAGCAGCTCGCGCGCCTCGGGGGTGAGCTCGACGTGGATGCCGCGCTGGGCGACGCGGTCGATGACGAGGCGCGTCTGCAGCGCGACGATCTCGCCGATCTGCGAGCGGTTCAGGGCGTCGAACTCGACGATGTCGTCGAGGCGGTTGATGAACTCGGGCCGGAAGTGCAGCTCCGCGCCCTCGCGCCCGCCCGGGATGTTCGAGGTCATGATCAGCACGACGTTCTTGAAGCTCACCGTGCGGCCCTGGCCGTCGGTCAGGCGGCCGTCGTCCATGACCTGCAGCAGCGCGTTGAAGACGTCGGGGTGGGCCTTCTCGATCTCGTCGAGCAGGACGACGCCGTAGGGCCGTCGGCGGACGGCCTCGGTGAGCTGGCCGCCCTCCTCGTAGCCGACGTAGCCGGGGGGCGCGCCGACGAGGCGCGCGACGGAGTGCTTCTCCATGTACTCCGACATGTCGATGCGCACCATCGCGTCCTGCGTGTCGAACATGAACTCCGCCAGCGCGCGGGCGAGCTCGGTCTTGCCGACGCCCGTCGGGCCGAGGAACAGGAACGAGCCGATCGGGCGGTCGGGGTCCGACAGCCCGGCGCGCGAGCGGCGCAGCGCCGACGCGACCGCGCTGACGGCCTCGTCCTGGCCGATGACGCGCTGGTGCAGGCGGTCCTCCATGTGGACGAGCTTCTCGACCTCGCCCTCGAGCATCCGGCTGACGGGGATGTGCGTCCAGCGCGCCACGACCTCGGCGATGTCCTCCGGCGTGACCTCCTCCTTGAGGAAGCCGGCGTTGCCGTCGGAGCGCTGCTCGGCCTCGGCGAGGTCGCGCTCGAGCTGGGGGATCTCGCCGTAGCGCAGCTCGGCGGCGCGCTGCAGGTCGGCCTCGCGCTCGGCGCGCTCGGCGTCCTGGCGCGCCTGGTCCAGGCGCTTCTTGATGTCCGAGACGGCGTTGATCTTCTCCTTCTCGGCGAGCCACGTCGCCTTCATGCCGGAGCTGCGCTCGCGCAGCTCGGCGAGCTCGCGCTCGAGCGCGTCGCGGCGCTTGCGCGAGGGCTCGTCGGACTCCTTCGCCAGCGACGTGAGCTCGATCTCGAGCTGCATCGCGCGGCGCTCGAGCTCGTCGATCTCCTCGGGCATCGAGTCGATCTCGATGCGCAGCCGGCTGGCGGCCTCGTCGATGAGGTCGATCGCCTTGTCGGGGAGGAAGCGGTCGGCGATGTAGCGGTGGCTCAGCGTCGCGGCGGCGATCGTCGCGGCGTCCTGGATGCGGACGCCGTGGTGGTCCTCGTAGCGCGCCTTCAGGCCGCGGAGGATCGCGATCGTGTCCTCGACGGACGGCTCGCCGACGAGGACCGGCTGGAAGCGGCGCTCGAGCGCGGCGTCCTTCTCGATGTGCTTGCGGTACTCGTCGAGCGTCGTCGCGCCGACGGCGCGCAGCTCGCCACGGGCGAGCATCGGCTTGAGGAGGTTCGCGGCGTCGACGGCGCCCTCGGCGGCGCCGGCGCCGACGATCGTGTGCAGCTCGTCGAGGAACAGCACGACCTGGCCGCGCTCGTCGGCGACCTCCTTGAGGACGGCCTTCAGGCGCTCCTCGAACTCGCCGCGGTACTTCGAGCCGGCCAGCAGCGAGCCGATGTCGAGGCTGATGACGCGCCGGTCGCGCAGCGACTCGGGGATGTCGCCGCTGACGATCCGCTGCGCGAGGCCCTCGACGATCGCGGTCTTGCCGACGCCGGGCTCGCCGATGAGGACGGGGTTGTTCTTCGTGCGGCGGCTGAGGACCTGGATGACGCGGCGGATCTCGTCGTCGCGGCCGATGACGGGGTCGAGGTCGCCGTTGCGGGCGGCCTCGGTGAGGTCGCGGCCGTAGCGCTCGAGCGCCTGGATCTTCTCCTCCGGCGACTGGTCGGTGACGCGGTGCGAGCCGCGGACCTCGGCGAGTGCCTGCAGCACGCGCTCGTGCGTCGCGCCGTGGGCCTTCAGCGAGCGGCCGGCGAGGCCGTCGTCCTTGGCGAGCGCGAGCAGGACGTGCTCGACGGAGACGTACTCGTCCTTGAGGTCGCGCATCTCGCGCTCGGCACCGCGCAGGACGGTGAGGAGCTCGGGGGCGCTCGTCGGCTCGGCCGCGCTGGAGAGCGTCGGCAGCTGGGCGAGGCCGTTGGAGACATCGGCGCGCAGGGCGTCGGGGGCGACGCCGATCTTCCCGAGGACGGGGACGACGAGGCCGCCCTCCTGGTCGAGGAGCGCGGCGAGGAGGTGGAGGGGGGTGACCTGGGCGTGGCGCTTGGCGGGAGCGAGGGCGAGCGCCGCCTGCAGGGCCTCCTGGGTCTTGAGCGTGAACCGGTCTGCTTGCATGGATCTAAGTGTAGCCGACTTAGATCTGCTTCCTCAAGCGCCAACGGCGGGCGTTGCCGCTCAGCGGCGCTCGATCGGGATCGTGAAGGGCTTGACGTCCTTCATGCGCACGAGCGCCGACCCGGTCTGCTCGTAGCGGACGATATCCTGGCGCACCTGCTCGCGGCGGCCCTCGAGCGCGACGATCTCGGCCTGCAGCTCGTCGCGGCGGCGCTCGAGTGCGACGACGCGCCGGCGCGTGCGCTCGAGCTGCTCCTCGAGCTCCAGGACCTTCTCCACGCCGGCGAGATTCAGGCCGAGCTCGGCCGTCATCTGCTGGATGCGGCGCAGCCGCTCGACGTCCTCGTGCGAGTACAGGCGCGTGCCCTTCGGCGACCGCTTGGGCTCGATGAGCCCGCGCTGCTCGTACATCCGCAGCGTCTGCGGGTGCATGTCGGCGAGCTCCGCGGCGACGGAGATCATGAAGACGCCGCGGTCCGAGGAGACCTCCACCCGCGTGGTGGTGATGCGCCGCCGCGTGCTCATGGCGAGAACAGCTTCGCGCGCGGGTTGCCGTTGAAGACCTTCGCGAGGTCGGCGACCGCCGCCTCCTGTTCGTCTGTGAGCTTGTCGGGAAGATCCAGGACGAAGCGGTAGTGGATGTCGCCGCGCCCGGCCTTGCCCAGGCGCCGGGGCCCCTCGCCGCGCAGGCGCTGGACGCTGCCCGGCCTTGTGCCCGCGGGCACGCGCAGCGTCTTGCGGCCGTCGAGCGTCGGCACCTCGATCTCGGCGCCGCGCAGCGCCTCGGGGATCGTCAGCGGGACCTCGACCTCGACGTTGTCGCCCTTGCGGGCGAACACCGGTGAGTCCTGGACGTGCGTGATGACGAACAGGTCGCCGTCGGGGCCGCCGTTGCGCCCCGGCTCGCCCTTGCCCGCCAGGCGGATGCGGCTGCCCTCGCGGACGCCCGCCGGCACGTTGACGCGGTAGCGCTTCACCGTCCGGTTGCGGCCGGCGCCCTTGCAGGTCGGGCAGGGGTCCTCGATGACCGTCCCGGCCCCGCCGCAGCGCGAGCACGGCTGCGAGATCGAGAACAGGCCCTGGCCCTCGGACTCGATGCCGCGGCCGTTGCAGCGCGGGCAGACGATCGGCGCCGTGCCGGGCCTGGCGCCCGTCCCGCCGCAGGTGTTGCAGCGCTCGTACGTCGGGACCGAGATCGGGATCTGCGCGCCGTTGATCGCCTGCTGGAAGCCGATCGAGACCTCGGCCTCGAGGTCGCGGCCGCGCTCGGCGCGCGTGCGCGGGGCGCCGCCGGCTCCGCCGCGGCCGCGCGTCGCCTGCCCGAAGAGGTCGGACAGGATGTCGCCGAAGCCGCCGGCGTCGAACCCGGGCTGCCCGCCGCCGCCGGCGCGCCCCGCGCTCGAGAAGGGGTTGGCGAGCGCGCGGTCGTAGTCCTTGCGCTTGTCGGGATCGCCGAGGACGTCGTGCGCCGCCGAGATCTCCTTGAAGCGCGCCTCGGCCTTCGCGTCGCCCGGGTTCTTGTCGGGGTGGTACCGGCGCGC
>DATJEE010000190.1:0-45871 GCA_035496995.1 Solirubrobacteraceae bacterium
CACGGTGCTCGGCGCGATCGTCAGCGAGTAGTCCTTCGTCGCCGCCGAGGCACTTGTCGCGCAGATCGCCAGCGCGATGATCGCCAGCACCCCGATGCCGGCACGGTCCCGGAAGCCTCTGACCGTTGCGATACCCATCCTTGCCGTTCGCTTCATCTCTCTGCCCTCGTTCGCCTACACGCACGGATCCTGGCGGCCACCGTGGCCTGCCGATCACGTACGACGCTGTAGGCCGACATTAACCGCAAACCGGAGTGAGCGGGAACTGATCTCGCCTCAGCCGCGCGCCGCGGCCGGGCCGGCGGGCCGCGACTCGACGGCGAGCGACCATTCGGGGAGCGCCACGACGCGCAGTCGCCGCGCGAGATCGTCGCGCTCGCGCTCGCGCGCGGGGTCGGGCGGCCGCGCGATCCGGCACAGCGCGTCGAGCGCCAGCAGCGCGTCGTAGTCGTAGCCCGCGGCCCGCGCGGCCGCGAGCGAGGCCTCGAGCTCGGGCCCGACCTGCTCCGCGCCGGCCATCGCCGCCCGCACGCGGAACGCCACGGCGGGCACGCGGCGATGCGCGTCGCCCGGACCCGACACGAGCTCCTGCGCCAGCGCGAAGCGGCCGTCCCTCGCCGCCGCCTCGGCGGCGAGCGCGCGCGCGAGCGCGGCCTCGGCCGCGAGGCCGAGATCGCGGAGCTGGCCGGCCACCTCGCGCAGCATCTGCAGCCCGCTCGCGGGCTCGCCCCAGCGCGCCTCGAGCGTCCCGAGGAAGAACCGCGCGAACGTGCAGCCCTCCTCGTCGCCGATCGCGCGCCAGAGCCGCAGGGCGTTGCGCAGGCGGCGCTCGGCCTCCTCGCGATGGCCCTGGTCGGCGAGGACCTCCCCGATGTTGCAGTCGGCATAGGCCGCGCCGTAGACGGCGCCGGCGCGCTGGGCCTCGCTGGCCGCCTCCGCGTAGTAGCGCACCGCCTCGTCCCACCGGCCGGCGCCATAGGCATGGCCGCCGAGGTTGTTCAGGACGTGCGAGCGCAGCTCGACCTCGCCGAGACGCTCGTAGATCTCCAGCGCGCGCACCGAGTGGACCGCCTCGTCGTGGCGGCCGGTGTGCGCGAGCGCCCAGTCGAGCACGAAGCAGGCGTGGGCGAGGGCACGCTCCTCCCCGCAGCGCTCGCTCTCGGCCATCGCCAGCCCGCAGAGCCGGATCGCCTCCTGCGAACGGCCCTGGCGCTGTCGCACCTGGGCGAGCTCTGCGAGCAGCAGCGCGCGGCAGGCATTCGCCGCGTCGCCCTCGAGCCCCTCGATGCCGCGCAGCGCGCGGCGTGCCCAGCGCACCGCGGCCGACGTCCGTCCGGTGCGATCGGCGACGCGCGCGTGGCGGTACATCAGCTGGGCCTCGCGCACGCGGTCCCCGCGCACGAGCGCGCGAGCGCTGCCATAGGCGTCTTCGGCGGCGGCGGGCTCGCCGACGCGGACGAGCACCTGCCCGAGCTCCTCCCACACGCCGGCCAGCTCGTCAGGGGGCACGCCATGCAGCCGGCCGGCCTCGATCGCACGGCGGTACATCCGCGCGGCGTCGGCCGACGCCGCGAGCGTCTCGGCCCGCCGCGCGGCCACGAGCGCGAGGCGGTAGCTCGGCCCGTAGTCCCCCGCCAGGGTGAAATGCAGCGAGAGCGTGGCCGGATCGGCGTCGGGCCCGTCGCCCGCCGCGGTCTGCAGCGCCGCCGCGACCGCCGCGTGCAGCCGCCGACGCGTGCCGAACGGCAGGCTGGCATAGGCGGCCTCGCGCAGCGTCCCGCGCACGAAGCGCACCTGGCCGTTGCCGGTGCGCTCGAGGATCGCCGCCAGACGCTCCCAGCGGCGCTCGTCCGGCAGCTCGGCCGCCGGATCCAGGACACCCGCCAGCTCGCGCTCGCGAAAGCTCACCCCGAGGACGCTCGCGCGGCGCACGAACGAGCGATCGGCGACCGCGAGCGCGTCGATCCGGGCCATCGCCGCCGCCTCCGCGCTCTCCGGGAGCGCGGTGTCGCCGCGCGCCGCGGCGTCCAGCAGGTCCAGCAGCAACTGCGGGCTGCCACCCGAGCGCTCGACGGCGACGGCGACGAGATGCGGTGGCAGCGGCTCCTGCTCGGTCGCGGCGTCCGCGAGCGCGCGCAGCTCGTCGGGCGACAGCGGGCCGGGAGCGAGGCGCACCACGTGTTCGTGCGCCGGCGCCTGAAACCCGCCGTCGACGTCGCGGCGGGTGACGACGACGAGGCAGGCGGTGCCGCCGAGCTCGCCGACGAGCGCGCCGAGCAGCGCCGCCGACGCGTCGTCCATGACGTGCGCATGGTCGATCTCGATCCGCAGCGGGCGGTCGCGCAGCGGATCGAGCAGCCGCAGGACCGCCGCGTGCAGCTTCGGCCGGCGCGCGTCGTCGCCGAGGGCGTCGACCTCCGGGGTCGACGGTGACGGGATGTTGAGCGCCATCGCCAGGAGCGGGAGCCACGGCTCGAGCGCCGGGGAGTCGCGGCGCACGCGGTCGCGCAGCTGCTCGACGAGCGCGTCGGGATGCTCACCGGAGAGCCCGAGCAGCTCGCGCAGCGCGACGTGCCAGATGGCGTAGGGCAGCGTCGCCGTATACGCGTCGCAGGCCACCTGCACGACCCGCACGGGCGGGGAGCGCCGCGCGAGCTCCTCCGCCAGCCGCGACTTGCCGATGCCCGCCTCACCGACGATCTCCAGCAGACGGCCGCGGCCCGCGTGGGCGTCGGCCACCGCCGCGTCGATCGCGCGCAGCTCGTCCGCGCGGCCGACAAGCGCCAGCCGTTCCGAGCGCTGGCCGGCGCTCTGGCCGGCGCCCCGGATCGCGCCGCCGACCGCCCACGCTTCGATCGGACGCGACTTGCCCTTGACCATGAACGGCTCGAGCCGTCGTGTGGCAAAGCGCGCGGTCGAGCGCTCGAGGACCCCCGCGGTGGCGTAGATCTCCCCCGGCGGCGCCCTGCCCATGAGCCGCGCGGCGAGGTTGATCGTGTCGCCCATGAGCGTGAACGTGCGGCGATACGGCGGCCCGATCTCGGCCGTGAACGCCGGCCCGCGGTTGACGCCGATCCGCACCGCCAGGCGCCGCCGGCCGTCGATGATCTGGCGCAGCGCGAGGAGCATCCGCGCCTCGTCGTCGCCGACGAGGCGCGGCGCGCCGGCGGTCAGGATGAGCTTGCCGCCATCGGCGTCGACGTCGGAGCCGAGGAAGCAGACCTCCCAGGCGTCGGCCGCCTGCTGGACCTGACCGATGAGCTCGTCCAGCGCCGCCGCGCAGGCGGGCGCGCCCTCGTCGCGCAGGATCGCGTCGGTCCCCGCGTAGTGCAGGAAGGCGATCGTCGCCGTGCGGTGCTCGGGCTGGGTCGCCTCGGCGGCGACGTGGGCCCGCACCGCGGTCGACAGCGTCCCGGCGACCGCTGCGACCGGCGGACGGTGGCGGTCCGTGACCGGAGCGTGGTCGTGATCGATCGGCGACCGTGCGAGCAGCAGCGCGTCGCCGGCGGGGGCGCCGAGGCAGCGCGCGGGCAGATGCTCGGCGGTCGCGCGGCTGACGACGATCTGCCCCGACGCGGCGACGGCCTCGGTGGCGACGATCGCGGTGGCGGCGGGTCCCGCGACGACGTACTCGCGGTGCGAGTCGCCCACGAGGAAGAAGTGGTAGACGTCGCTGTGGATGCCGACGGTCATCCGCAGGTCCACGCGCGCGGGCCCGGCCTGCAGGCGCCCCACCGTCCGCAGCAGCCGGCGCATGCCGATCGCCGAGCGGCACGCGCGCTGCGCGTGCAGCTCGTCCTCGAAGAACAGCAGCAGCGCGTCGCCGCCGAACTTCACGAGGCTGCCGCCGTTCGCGTACGCGACGGCGAGCAACTCGCGAAAGCACCCGTTGATGGCCTCGGCCATGAGCTCCGCGCCCTCGCGCCCGACGCGCTGCAACCGCTCGGACAGCCGCGTGAAGCCCGACAGATCGAGGAACAGCATCGTGCCCGCGATCGCCTGGAACGTCTCGTCGGGCACCGTCGCGAGATGGCGCAGCACGCCGCGGGGGACGTAGGCATCAAGTGCGGCTTCGCCGGATCGCTGCACGCCTGGCGATCGTACCGCTGTTCGGCGCGCCCGCCCGGGAGGCCTTTCGGGATCGCTGACCCCAGCCCGACCGGTCGACTAGGCTCGCGCCCGCGGTGCTCTGGGTCGAGATCTTCGCGGTGTTCGTCGTGTGCCACATGGTGGGCGACTTCGTCCTGCAGACCGACTGGCAGGCGGTCAACAAGCACGGCGGCCTGCGCCGCGGCAACAGCGTCGGCCGCCGGGCGCTGCTGACGCACGGGCTCACGTACACGCTCGCCTACCTCCCCTGCCTCGCGTGGCTCGCCGGCGATCTGGGCTGGAGCACGCTGCTCGTCGCGGCGGGCCTGTTCGTCCCGCATGTCCTGCAGGACGACGGCCGGCTGCTCGCGCGGTACATGCGCCACGTCAAGAAGGCCGACCCCGCCGCGCTGCCGGTCGTCGCGCTCGGCCTGGACCAGAGCATCCACGCCGTGATGCTGATCCTCCTCGCGATCGCCATCTGAGCCCGACCGCGGCGGGTCGCGACCGTGCGGGGCGGCCGTCCCCACTACTGTCGTCGGCATGACTTCAACCGACTGGCTCATTCTCTCCGAGGCCGACAGCCCCAATCGCGTCGTGCCGATCATCGGGCACCTGCTCGTCGGGCGTAAGTCCGGCCGGGCGAGCGACGCATCGCACCTGCTGCTCGACGACCCGGCGGTGTCGCGCGAGCATTTCGAGCTGAGCATCGACCCGGCCGACGGCGTCGTGCTCGTCGATCGCAGCACGAACGGCACGCGCGTCAACGGCAACAAGGTCGAGCGCGAGGTCCCCACGCCGCTGCGCGACGGCGACTTCGTCGAGATCGGCACGGCCCGGATGAGCTTCCGCTCGTTCGCCGACGCCGACCGGATCCCCGACGAGGTCCGCGCGGCGGTCCGGACGATCGAGCACGCGCACGTCGTGACGGTCGTCGGCGACGTCGTGGGCTATACCGCGGTGGCCGAGCGCGACGGCGAGGTCGCCGCGAAGGCCGCGACCGAGGCGCTGTTCGGCGAGCTGCGCGAGCTGCTGGCCGCCCATGGCGCGACGGTGAACAACCACGAGGCCGACTCGCTGTTCGCCGCCTGGGACGTCACCGGCAACCCGGAGGCCGCCGCCAGCGCCGTGGCGTTCGCGCTCGCCGCCAGCGAGCGCGTCAACGGCAACGGCGGACCGCTGCGGATGGGCTGGGGCGTGACGCTCGGCGATCCCGTCGCCGGGCACCCGTCCGCCGCGCGCGACGCGGTCCGCGGCGATGCGATCAACCTCGCCTACCGGCTGTCGAGCCTCGCGGCCCGCGACGGCGAGGCACCCGTGCTCGTCACGGCCAAGACCGCGACCGCCGCGCCGGACGCCGCGAGCTACGGCGACCTGCGCGAGCTCACGCTCCGCGGACGCCCGGAGCCGACGGGCGTGCACGGAGTCGGCACCGCGGCGTAGGCGCCGGCGTTGGCGCACTACACCTCTCCCCTCGCCGAGGAGCTCGCCCCCGGCCTGCTGGAGCGCTTCGACCGCTACGTCCGGATCGCCACGCAGTCCGCCCGCGACCGCGAGCAGTGCCCGAGCACGCCCGGCCAGCTCGAGCTGGCCGGGCTGCTCGCCCGCGAGCTCGCCGAGATCGGGCTCGCGGACGCCGCCGTCGACGCCAACGGCTACGTCACCGCGACGCTCCCCGCGGCCGGCGGCGGCGATCCGGCGACGGTCATCGGCCTCGTCGCGCACGTCGACACGAGCCCGGATGCGCCCGGCGCCGGCGTCGAGCCGCTCGTCCACCGCGACTACGACGGCGCCCCGATCGCGCTGCCGCGCAACGGGACGGTGCTCGACCCGGCGACCGAGCCGCACCTCGCCTCGCGCGCGGGCCACGACATCGTCACGACCTCCGGCGACACGCTGCTCGGCGCCGACGACAAGGCCGGCGTCGCGGAGATCATGACCGCCGTCGCCCACCTCCACGCGCATCCCGAGCTGCCGCGGCCGACGATCCGCATCTGCTTCACGCCCGACGAGGAGATCGGCGAGGGCGCGACGCTCTTCGACGTGGAGGCCTTCGGCGCGCGCTGCGCCTACACGATGGACGGCTCGTCGCTCGGCGAGATCCAGGACGAGACGTTCTCGGCGCTCGAGGCGACGATCGACGTCACGGGCGTCGACATCCACCCCGGCTTCGCCAACGGGATCCTCGTCAACGCCGCGCGCGTCGCGGCGCGCATCGTCGCGGCGCTGCCGCAGGACCGCCTGACGCCCGAGACGACGTCCGGCCGCGAGGGCTTCATCCACGTCTTCGAGCTCGGCGGCGACGCGGCCACCGCGCGCGTCCGCGCGATCCTGCGCGACTTCGACGACGACCTGCTCGCCGGCCACGCCGCGCTGCTGCGCGAGACGGCGCAGGCGATCGTCGACGCGACGCCCGGCGCGGCGATGACGTTCGAGCTCGTCGAGCAGTACCCGAACATGCGCGCGCACCTCGAGCCCTTCCCGGAGGTCGTCGAGCACGCGATCGCCGCGCTGCGCGCCGAGGGCCTGGAGCCGTTGCGCGCGCCGATCCGCGGCGGCACCGACGGCTCGCGCCTCAGCGCGATGGGCCTGCCGACGCCGAACATCTTCACCGGCGGGCACGCCTACCACTCCGTCCGCGAATGGGCCTCGCTGCAGGACATGTCCGCGGCGGCGGCCGTCATCGTGCGCCTCGCCGCGGAGTGGGCCGCGGACCGAGCCTGAGCCGGGCTACGCCGCCGGCCGCGACGCGATCAGCGCGAGCGCGGGGCCGAGCGTGCCGTAGGCGACGATCGCCCGGCCGCTGACGGGATCGAGCGCGGCGACGGGCGCGAACGCCACGTCCGTGCCCGCGGGGCTCACGGCCTCGGCCGCGCCGAACGGGCCGCCCGCCGCGGCGCGGACGTTCGCGAGCACGGGCGTGTGCGCCGGCCGCCCGCTCGCGTCGGCGCCGGCCACGCCCGCGCGCCAGGTGACGATCTGCGCGCCCGCCGGGCCGGCGGCGGCGTCGCCGAGTACGGCGTCGATGCCGCTCGGCGACAGGCGCTCGGCCGGGCCGAGGCGACCGCCGCTGACCTGCCGCGCCTCGACGGTGTAGTCGGCCCCCTCGAAGCCGGTGTAGGCCAGCAGCGCGCCGCCGGCGGTGGCCAGCAGCCGCACGCCCGGCGCGGCGACGTAGCGCCCGGCGCCCGTGCGCCCGACCGTCGCGACCGTGCGCGCGGCGCCGAAGCCGTGTCCGGGCGCGGCGGTGGCGAACGAGACGATCGCCGGCGTGGCGGCCTCGCCCTCGTTGACGCGCTGGCTCTTCCAGGCCACCGCGAGGCGCCCGTCGTCGCCGACGAGCGCCTGCAGGTCGGACTGGACGCCGGCGCCGAGACGATGCACGGCTCCGACGGCGCCGTGGCGGCCGATGTGCCGCGCCCGCACCTCGTGCGCGTCCTCGTAGACGAAGAGGATGTCGCCGCCGGCGCCGACGGCGACGGTCGCGCCGCGGGCGCGCGCCGACACGCGGATGCGCAGCTTCGCCGCGAAGGACCCGGCGCCCGGCCTGCGGATGAGCACCGTGCGCGTGCGTGCGGTCCCGACGACGAGCGCCATGAGGCCGGCGCGGTTGGAGGCCAGCGCGTAGAGCCGGCGGCCCGTCGTGCCGGGGACGACGCGCGTCGCGCCGAGCTTCGCGGGCGTCCCGACGCGCGTCACCACGGCGCTCGAGTCGTCGATCGTCCCGGCGAACTGCCCCGAGGTCGCCAGCGCCCGCCCGGCGACGGCGATCTGGTCGGTGCCGTAGGTCGCCACGGCGCTCGCCGCGAAGGACAGCGGCTGCGTCGAGGTCACCGTGCCGTCCGCTGCCACGACGGCAAGCTGCGACGGCGACAGGACGACTCCCGTTCCGGCCGCGGTGAAGAGCGCCTGCAGCGGTGCGCTGCCTGCGCCGGGGATCGGTGCGGGCGCGCTCCAGGGCGCGGCGGCCGCGACGCCCGGGAGCGCCATGGCGGTCATCAGGGCGAGGGTCGTGGCCGGCGCGTGACGTCGTGGTCGCATGGACGGCCAACCGCCGCAGTCCGGGAAGGTTGCGTTCGCAGGCCGGCCCGTCACCCGGCGAGCGCCGCGTAGGCCGGCAGCACGCGGCCTTCGATGAACTCCAGGCCTGCGCCGCCGCCGGTGCAGATGTGCGTCACGCGATCGGCGAGCCCGAAGCGATTGAGCGCGGCGACGAGATCGCCGCCGCCGACGACCGTCGTCGCCTCGCTGCGCGCGATCGCCTCGGCGATCGCGCGCGTGCCGGCCGCGAACGGCTCGAGCTCGAACGCACCGACCGGGCCGTTCCAGAAGACGGTCCCGGCGCGCTCGATCACGTCGGCGTAGGCGGCGCTCGTCCGCGGTCCGATATCGAGCCCCATCCAGCCCGCCTCGAGGCCGTCGGCGTCGCCCACGCGCGTCGTCCCGTCGGCGGCAAAGCTGTCGGCGACGACGACGTCGAGCGGCAGGTGCAGGCGGCCGTTCGTGCGCGCGAGCACGCGCCGCGCGACGGCGATGCCATCGGCGTCACACAGCGAATCGCCGACGCCGTGGCCCTGCGCGGCGAGAAACGGGAAGCTCATCGCGCCACCGATCAGCACGGCGTCGGCGAGCTCGAGGAAGCGCTCGATGACCCCGATCTTGTCGGTGACCTTCGCCCCGCCGAGCACCGCCACGAGCGGCCGCGCCGGGGACCGCAGGACCGACTCGAGCATCGTGATCTCGCGCTCGAACAGCAGGCCTGCGGCGGAGCGCGCGACGTGCTCGGCGACCCCGACCGTCGAGGCGTTGACGCGGTGCGCGCTGCCGAAGGCATCGTTGACGTACGCATCGGCGAGCGCGCCGAGCCGCGCGGCAAGCGCCGGGTCGTTGTCGGTCTCGCCGCGCTCGAAGCGGATGTTCTCGAGCATCACGACGCCGGCGTCCGCGACGTGCTCGAGGTCGGGCGCGAACGCGACCTCCTCGCCGAGCAGCTCCGACAGCCGCGCGGCCACCGGCCGCAGCGACAGCGACGGCTCGCGATCGTGCGGCCGGCCGAGGTGGGCGACGAGCAGCACGCGCGCACCGCGCTCGCGCAGCGCGGCGATCGTCGGCAGCGTGAGCCGCAGGCGCGTGTCGTCGGCGACCTCGCCGTCGGCGCGCATCGGCACGTTGAACTCGGCGCGCAGGAGGACGCGGGCGCCGGCGAGGTCGCCGAGGTCGTCAAGCGTTCGCAGGCGCCCCGCACCGCGTGCGGGAAGGCCCTCGTCGCGGCTCATGCCCCGACCACGCGCGGACCCCTATGCCTCGACGAGAACGATCAGGGTGTCGGCGTGGACGCCGTCGTGCGACATCGCCTCGGCCGCCTCCTCGGACTGCATGACCTCCTGGAAGGCCGCCATGTCCGGCACGTCGAGCAGCACCGCCGCCCGGTTGGGATTCGTCGGGTCCAGGAACGTGCGAACGCTGACGCCGAGCGGGCCGAAGATCTCCTCGCGCTTGGGCGACGCAAGCCAGTGCTCGCTGTCGTCGATCTCGTGGTACCCAATCACCGTCGGCATGTCGACCTCCCTCGTTGCGTAGGTCCGGGGCGTCCTGTCCACCCCCGGTCGTCGACGCCGGAGTCTGTCCGCCCCCGCCGCCGAATGCAACGCCGGACCGCTCGGCCCCGGGATCGGCCGGCCAGGTGCGTGGGCTACCGTCGTGCGCATGACGCCCGACGACGCGCTCGCCGCGGGACCGATCGACCTGCTCGCGACGCCGGGCACGGGCCCGCTGTGGGGCATGGCGAGCACCGATCTCAACGCGACGCTGCTGTCCTGGCCGCCGGGCCATGAGCTGCACGAGCACGTCAACGCTGAGCTCGACGTGCTCGTCGTCGTTCTGGCCGGCAGCGCCACCGTGACCATCGACGGACAGTCACACGAGCTCGCGGCCGGCACGGCGATCCTCGCGCCGAGTGGTGTCCGGCGGCGCATCGTGGCGGGCGGCAGCGGCGTGCGCTACCTGTCGATCCACCGCCGCCGCGGGCCGTTGCAGATCCAGCCGCTGGGCTGATCCGCCCAGGTGGATCGGCGGACACGGCTACGCAAGCTCGCGCTGCACCTGCTCCAGGCGCTCGCGCAGGCGTTCGGCGAGCACGCCCATCCCGGCCGCGGCCGCCGCCTCGAGCATCGCCCGCAGGAGCGTCACCGCGGTCTCGACGTCCCCGGGCGCGCGCCGCGTGAGCAGCAGCTCGGCGTAGTCGCGCCGGACGACCGCCGCGGCGACAGGGCAGCCGCTCGCCTCGTTCTTCGCGATCGCCGACTCGAGGTGCGCCTCCGCGTCGTCGAGTCTCCCGGTGGCGGCGGCGAGCAGGCCGAGGAAGCGCTCGGCGGAGCCCCAGAAGGCCGCCTGCGAGACCTGGACGTTGCGGTCCTTGAACGGCAGCAGCAGGTCGTAGAGCACCGTCGCGCGGGCCTCGTCGCGAAAGAGCGCCGCGCATTCGCCGAGCACGCAGACCGCCGTGAACCAGAACAGGTCGCGCGGGACGCCGGCGAAGTCGCCCGCGGCGAGGCGCTCGAACTCCGCGGCCGCCGCGGGGACGTTGCCCGCGGCGAGGTGGGCGAGCGGCAGCACGGCGCGCCAGGCGACGAGCGACGGGTGCCGCGCGATCGCGGCCTCGATCGTCGCGACGTAGTCCGAGAGGAGATCCTCGCGCCGGCGCAGCGCGATGACCTGGATGTCGTAGACCGTCTCGGCGTCGCGCGCCTGGGCCCGGCGGCCGAGCTCGTAGGCCTCTGCGGCGAGCAGCTCGGAGTCCAGCGCGCGCCCCTCCATCTGCGCCCAGACGACCTGCCAGAGCATGGCGAAGTGGCGGTACAGCGGCTGGCGCAGCTCGGCGGCGAGCGCCTCCAGCTCGCGGTGGGCCCGCCGCGCACCCGCGACGTCGGCGGCCTCGAGGAGGTCGTAGATGCGCCAGTGCAGCCCGACCGCCTGCAGCTCGCGCTCGCCGACGTCGGCCGCGAGGGCGAGGAACTCCTCGCTGAGGCGCAGGCGATCGTCGAGGTGCTCGACATGCAGGAGTGCCGCGTGCCGGCTCTCGAGCGCCGCGACGAGCGTCGGCGTGTCGCCGAGCCGGCGCGCCATCTCCAGGCCGGCGAGGCTCAGCGCCGCGGTCCTGTGCGGTTCCTGCGCGAAGCGCAGCGCGTCGGCGAGGCGCGCTGTGAGCTGGGCGCGCAGGACGCCGTCGCCCGGGTCGGCGGCGCCGAGCGCCTCCTCGAGGAGCGCGATCGCCTCGCGGTCGACGATGCCCGCCGCGGTGTAGCGCCCGGCGAAGCCGAGCGCCGCGCGGCCGAGCTGCTCGGGCGCGCCGGCGGCGCGCGCGAGCTGCGCCGCCGCGTCGAACGTGCCGCGCGCGGCGGGGCTGCCCGCCCGCAGCTCGACGCGCCCGAGCGCGAGCAGCACCTCGCAGCGCCGCGCGTCGCCGGCCGCCGGCTGCAGGTCGAGCAGCTCGAGGGCGCGGCGGTAGTGCGCGGCGGCGTCCTCGTGCGCGAGCGCGCGCGCCGCGGCGTCGCCGGCCTCCAGCGCGTGGCGCTGCGCCTGGGCTCCGCGGTCGACGCTGCGGCCCTCGTAGAAGTGATGCGCGAGCAGCGCCGGCTCGGCCGTCGCGCCGGCTTCGAGCGCCGTCCCGATGCGGTGGTGTAATCGCGCGCGCCGGCTCGCGCTGTGGCGTTCGGCGAGCGCCTCGCGCACGACGGCGTGGGAGAACTCGAAGCTGTCGACCGCGCCCGCGGCCTCGCGGACGAGCCCGGCGGCGACGGCCTCCTCGAGCGCCGCGATGAGCTCGTCGGCCGTATTGGCCGCCATCAGCGCCTCGAGCACCGCGAGGTCGAAGCGGCGCCCGATGACGGCCGCGGCGGCGAGCGCCTCCCGTGCGGTGTCGCCGAGGCGCAGGATGCGCTGGGCGATCATCTCCTTGGCGCCCTCGGGGACCCCGATGCGCGCGAGCGCCCGCTCGGACATGACGCCTGTGCGGCTTGGCGTGTCGGCCTCGCCGAGGCTCCTCAGCGTCTCGCCGATGAACAGCGGGTTGCCGGCGGTCGCGTCGACGAGCTCGCGGATGAAGCCGTCGGTCGGGTCGCCGAGCGCGTGGGCGGCGACGAGCTGCGTCGTCTCGGCGGCGTCGAGGCCGGCGACGGCGATGCGCTCGAAGGACGGCTGCGGGCGCAGGCGCGCGAGCAGCGCGACGAGGTCGGCGGCGCGGCACGCCTCGACGTCGCGCAGCGTGCCGACCAGCAGGAGCCTGACGTCGTGCAGCTGCTGGACGACGTGGCGCAGCAGCAGCGCCGTCGAGGTGTCGGCCCAGTGCAGGTCGTCGAGGACGACGACGACCGGCCGCTCGGCGGCGATGAACGCGAGGACCCGGGCCACGGCCTCGAAGAGCCGGTAGCGGCGGGCCTCGGGCTCGACGGCGAGCGGTTCGACGAGCGTCGGGACGTCGCGGCGCAGGCCGGGGATGAAGCGGCCGAGCTCGGCGAGCTCGAGGTCGAGCTCGCGGGCGAGCGCCGTCGTGTCGTAGTGGGCGAGGTACTGCTGGATCGCCGTGATGAACGGCTGGTAGGGCACGATCGACTCGGGGTCCGAGCCACCATGCAGGACGATCGCGCGGTCGTCGTGGGCGCGCCGGGCGAACTCCCCCGCGAGGCGGGTCTTGCCGACGCCGGGCTCGCCGGCGAGGACGACGAACTGCGGCTTGCCGGCGCGGGCGAGGGCGTAGCGGCGCTCGAGCGCGACGAGGACCTCGGCGCGGCCGACGAACGGCGTCTCGCGGTTGTCGCGTGCCAGCGCGGCCGGGAACGCCTCGTCGGGCGCGGGCGGGTGCCGCACGTCCGCGGCGGCGGCGTCGCGCAGGCGGGCGCCATCGCCCGGGCCGATGGTGACGGTGCTCTCCGGGGCGGCGGGCCCGGCGGTCGCCGCGGCGGGCGCTGCGCGCTCGGCGATGCCGACGGCGGCGAGCGCCTCGCGGGCGAGCGCGCCCGCCGACGGCTGGCGGTCGCCCGGGTCCTTCGCCATCGCGCGCGCGACGACGCGCGCCAGCGCGTCGGGCACCTCGGGCGCGAGCGTCGTCGCCCAGGGCGGGGGCGCGTTGAGGTGCGCGACGATCGTGCCGGCCTCGGTCTCACGCGGGAACGGGACGCTGCCCGTCAGCGCGTGAAACAGCAGGCAGCCGAGCGCGTAGACGTCGGTGCGCGCGTCGACGCCCGCCTCCTCGAGCTGCTCGGGGGCGGCGTAGTCCAGCGTCCCGAGGATCGCGCCGGTGCGCGTGCGCGTGCCGCCCGCGACGCTCTTGGCGAGGCCGAAATCGGTGAGGAACGGGTGCATCGCGTCGCCGCGCAGCTCGATGAGGACGTTCGCGGGCTTGACGTCGCGATGGACGATGCCGAGCGCGTGCGCGGCGTCGATCCCGCCGGCGAGGTCGGCGACGAGGCCGACGGCGCGGCTCGGCTCGAGGCGCTCCTCCATGGCGAGGACGCGGCCGAGGTCGGCGCCCTCGACGTACTGCATCGTGACGTAGAGGCGGCCCTGCTCCTCCCCCGCGTGGTAGATCGGCACGACGTGCGGGTGGCGGATCGACGCCGCGGCCCGGCACTCCTGCGCAAAGCGCATCCGGAACTCCGCGTCGGCCGACAGCTCGGCGGACATGAGCTTCAGTGCGACCTGCCGCTCCAGCGGCTGGTGAACTGCCTGATACACCACCCCCATGCCGCCGCGGCCGGCGATTTCGAGGATGAGATGATCGGCGAACGTCGCGCCAGGTATCAAATCATCCATCGTGACTGTCATACCAGAGCCACTTGTGTGAACGCAACGCTGCTCCGTATTCATTAAACAGAAACAAGGTGTAACGACATGGCGCGCGGCTCGAGCGGATATTCCGGGACCGGTGAACCCCACCGCAGCCTGCTGACCAGCGCCAATGCCTGGCTCGCCGAGCGCCTCGACGCGCGCTTTCACTGGGACGGCCTGCCGCTCGCGCTCGGGCTGCTGGCGCTCATCGGCCTGCGCGAGCGGCTGCGCGAGCGCAATCTCTACGACCCGGGCAGCCCGTCGTGGCGCGACGGCGCGCCCGCTGCCGGCGCCCCGCCGTCGATCCTCGCGCGGCCCGTCGACGGCAGCGGGACCCACCCGAGCGAGCCCGCGATCGGCGCGGCCGGCACGCGCTTCGGCCGCAACGCGCCGATCGTGCCCGAGGCCGATCTCGCGGCGAGCACGCCGAAGCCCGAGGACATCAGCGCGGCGCTGTTGCGGCGCACGACGTTCCAGCCGGCGACGTCGCTGAACATGCTCGCGGCGGCGTGGCTGCAGTTCGAGGTCCACGACTGGTTCTCCCACGAGGTCGAGCTGGAGGACGTGCCGTCGGGGCCGCTCGGCCTGTCGCCGTTCGCGCGCGACGCCGGCGAGCCCGGCTCGGTGCCGGTGTTCCTCAGCTCGCAGACGCACTGGTGGGATGCCTCGCAGCTCTACGGCGCCAACGAGCACTTCGCCGCCGCGCTGCGGGCCGGCGACTGGGAGAGCTCGGGCAGGCTCAAGGTCGACGACGACCTGCTCGACGAGATCGCGCGCTTCGTCGACCCGGCCGCGCCCGTCGGGCGCGGCCGCGCGGCGCGCCCGCCCGAGCCCGTGCCGAACCTCTGGGTCGGGCTCGCGCTCTTCCACGTGGCGTTCGCCCGCGAGCACAACGCGATCTGCGACCGGCTGCGGGCCGCGTATCCGACCTGGACGGGCGAGCGCCTCTATGCGCAGGCGCGGCTCGTCAACGCCGCCGTCATGGCGAAGATCCACACGGTCGAGTGGACGCCGGCGCTGATCGCCCACCCGACGACGGTCAAGGCGATCAAGGCGACGTGGTGGGGCCTGCTCGGCGAGCGGATCCACAAGCGCTTCGGGCGCGTCGGCAACAGCGAGATCCTCAACGGCATCCCGGGCTCGGAGGTCGACGACGAGGTGCCGTACTCGATCACCGAGGACTTCGTCGCCGTCTACCGGCTGCACCCGCTCATCCCCGACGAGGTGACGTTCCGCCACGCCGACGACGGGACCCCGATGGAGGAGATCGACGGCGGCGCGACGCTGCGGTTCGAACAGCTCGCCGTCACGCGCGAGGACCACGACCGCCCGCGCGACCGCCTGCGCGAGATCGGCGTCGAGAACGCGTGGTACTCGCTCGCGCACGCCTATCCCGGCTCGCTGACGCTCCACAACCACCCGAACTTCCGGCCGCGGCTGCCCGACGGGCGCGAGCTCGACCTCGGCGCCGCCGACATCGTCCGCACGCGCGAGTGCGGCGTGCCGCGCTACTGCGAGTTCCGGCGCAGCCTGCGCATGCCGGCGCCGACGACGTTCTACGCGCTGGCCGACGGCAACGCCGAGCACGCGCGCGAGATCGAGCAGGTCTACGACAGCGTCGAGGACGTCGACCTCCTCGTCGGGCTGATGGCCGACCGCAAGCCCGCCGGCTTCGCGATCAGCGACACGGCGTTTCGCGTGTTCCTGCTGATGGCCGCGCGGCGGCTGCGCAGCGACCCGTTCTTCACGACGAACTTCAACGCGTCCGTCTACACGCCCGAGGGCCTGGAGTGGATCGACGGGGCGACGATGGCGGGGATCCTGCGGCGCCAGTACCCGGCCCTGGAGCCCGCGCTGCGCAAGGTCGGCAACCCGTTTCAGCCCTGGCCCGGGTGATCCGGCGTTGCCGCCCCGAGGAGGGCCCGGCGATCCTGGCGATCGTCAACGACGCCGCGGAGGCCTACCGCGGCGTGATCCCGGCCGACCGCTGGCACGAGCCGTACATGTCGGAGGGCGAGCTGGCGGCCGAGATCGCGGCGGGCGTCGCGTTCTGGGGCTACGAGTCCGGCGGTGAGCTCGTCGGCGTCATGGGCATCCAGCCCGTCCGCGACGTCGATCTCATCCGCCACGCGTACGTGCAGCCGGGTAGTCAGCGCCGCGGCATCGGCGCCGCGCTGCTCGCACACCTCGCCCACGGGCGAACCCGCCGCACGCTCGTCGGCACCTGGGCCGCCGCCGACTGGGCCGTGAGCTTCTACCGCCGCCACGGCTTCGAGCTGCTCTCCCCCGAGCGCGGCGCCGAGCTCCTGCGGACCTACTGGACGATCCCCGAGCGCCAGATCGCAACCTCGGTCGTGCTCGCCGGCCCACCGCCGGGCGAGCAGTAAGCGCTACGTTGGCGTGATGTCCGCCCGGCTCGCGAGCGCGTTGGTGCTGGTCGCCCTCGCGGCGGCGGCGGCGCCCGCGACAGGCGCGGGCCAGGGCATCAGTGGCCGGGTCGTCGCCGGCCCGACCTGCCCCGTCGAGACGATCCCGCCCGACCCCAGGTGCGCGCCGGCCGCGGTCGCGGCGCGCGTGCGCGTGGTCCGGCGCTCCGATCACCATCTCGTCGCGCAGCCACGCACCCGAACCGACGGCAGCTTTCGCATCCGCCTGCGCCCCGGCCGCTACTCGGTGACCGCCCGCCCCGTGGCAGGCGGGCCGCTGCCCCGGTGCCCGCCGGGCATCAACGCGACGGTCCGCGCGGGCCACTACACCCGCGTCGCGATCAGCTGCGACAGCGGCATCCGCTGACAGCGTCCCGCGGCTGCCGCGTCCGGGATCCGGCGAGGCGGCCCCGCGCGCCACGACGCCGGGTACGCTCAGGCCATGAGTGAGAATCACCGCGTCGAGCGCGGCTGGATCCTGGTCGACGGCACCCGCCAGGACGACGGCTCGATCAAGCTCGGGACCGGCGGCGAGATGCGCTTCAGTCCGTTCGACGCGATCTCACAGCGCCAGGACGCGCGGATCACCTGGGGCCACATCCTCAGGGCGTCGGTGCAGCGGCTCGCCTTCTGGCGCCGCTAGCCGGGCGGCTGCGGGAACAGCGTCATCAGCTGCGCCGGCGTGCCGGCACCGCTCAGCGGCGGCCCGTGCCCCGGGCCGACGATCTCGGGCTTCATCGTCACGAGGCGCCAGAGCGAGCGCTCGTACTCCTGCTCGTCGAGGTTGAACCCCGGCCAGCCGGGCCCGAACGTCGGCCAGGTGAGGATCGCGTCGCCGACGAACATCGCCCGGTCGCGCCAGACGAATGCAAGATGCCCGGGGGTGTGCCCGGGCACGTGAAGGACCTTCAGCGTGCCGACGGTGTCGCCCTCGCCGAGCCGCCGGTCGACCTCGCAGGGGACGTGCGGCGGGCGGTGCAGGTAGGACAGCACGCGGAACGGCATCAGCACGAACGGGCGCAGCGGCAGCAGCGAGACGTGCTTGGCGGACGCGCGCCCCGCGATGATGTCGGCCTCGCGGTCGTGCGCCCAGACGGTCGCGCCGCTGAGCTTCTTCAGCCGTGCCAGACCGCCGAGGTGCGAGCGGTGCGCGTGCGTGATGACGATGTCCGTCAGCTCGTGCGCCGAGCGGCCGATCCGCAGGAGGTACTCGATGATCATGTACGCGTCGGTGTCGAAGAGCGTGTCGACGAGCGTCAGCCGGTCACCGTCCTCGAGCAGGTAGGCGCGCGAGTAGCCGCCCTGGCGCGTGCCGTCGGTCAGCGGGCCGATCGTGTGCAGGCCCGGCTCGATCGCATAGCCCGGCAGCGGCCGCCGCGGCAGGACGCCCATGGCTACAGGCCGCCGGCGCCGGCGCCCGCGCGCGCCTCGCCCGCGAGCAGCTCGTCCTCGCGCACCGCGCCCCGGCTCAACGCCAGCCGCGCAAGCTCGGCGCGCTTCTGGTTCTGCGGCAGGCCCTGGATCCCGAACGCCTCGAACAGCGCCTGCATGTGCGATTTGACGGTCTCGACGCCGAGGAACAGCTCGCCGGCGATCTGCTGGTTGCTGCTCGGCGCGCCGAAGCGGCCGTCGACGAGCGGGCGGCAGAGCGCGAGCAGCACGCGCCGCTGCGCCGCGGTGAAGGCCGGGATGCCGGAGGTCGTCGCGGCGACGGTCGACGAGCCCGCGTGCTCGCGCTCGTGCGCGACGACGAACGCCATCGTCGTCACGCCGACGCGGATGACGTCGCCGTCCTTCAGCCGCCGGCGCCCGTGGACGCGCTCGCCGTTGATGAACGAGCCGTTGCGCGAGCTGCCGTCGTCGACGAGCGTCCACTCCTCCCCCACGCGCTCGAGCGTCGCGTGCACGCGCGAGACGGCCGTGTCCCAGGGCAGCGCGATGTCGCTGGAGTCCTGGCGGCCGATCGTCAGGCGCACCTCGTCGTCGAGCAGCAGGATGCGCTGGTCTCCGTCGCGCTCGCGGTAGAGCACGAACGGCGCATCGCGGCGGGCCGCGTCCAGGCGCTCCTTGAGCTCCCGCGCCGAGCCGGCGCGCAGCGACTTCGGCAGCGATGCCATGAAGGCCAGACTACGGTCGCGCGCGGGGGCCGACAAGCGACCGTGACGAGACTCACACGACGGTGCGCGTTCAGCCGCGCAGCGCCCCGGCGCGCCGCGGCCGCACGACGGACGGTGCCCGTTCAGCCGCGCAGCGCCCCGGCGCGACGCGGTCGCGCGACGGTCGCGGTCGCGCCCGCCTCGCACACGCTGCGCAGCTCCGGGTTGCGCCGCAGGCGCGTGAGGCTGCGCGCGCGCGTCGGCCCGATGCTCCCGATCGGCATCCGCAGCGCCGCGCTGAGCTGCTGGTAGTCCATCGCGGGCTCGGTCGCGAGGAGCGTCATGAGCCGGCGGTGGCGGCCGGGCAGCGTCGCGAGCGCGCGCTCGAGGACCACCCGCCGCTCGGACTCCAGCAGCTCGCTCTCGGGGTCGGCGATGTCGCGGCCGTCGCCGAGCTCGGGATCGTCGGTCGGCCACTCGCGCAGCGGCACCTGCAGGACGCGCAGGCACTCGCGGCGGCTCGTCGTGGCGAGCCAGCCGGCGACGGCGGCCGGCTCGTGCAGGCGGTCGACGTGGCTCAGCAGGCGCAGCCAGGTCGTCTGCGCGACGTCGTCGACGTCGGCGGGCGACAGCCGGTAGGAGCGCGCGATGCCGCGCACGAGCGGGTCCAGGCGCTCGTGCAGGCGCTCCCATGCCCGGTCGCTCCCGCCCCGAGCGGCCTGCACCAGGGCGCCGAGCGCGTCGTCGTCGTACGCGACCGCGCGCCCGGTGGCGGCGGGTGCCGGTGCGGCTGCGATGCGGCGGATCGGCGCCGGCGCGGCGAGTGCGGTGGTCATGGTGAGCCCTCCCTCGTGCCCGCGCCCCGCGGGCTGTGGCTGCGACGTGGACCGACCCTCCCAACGCCGCAGCCCGGGCGAAACGACCCAAGGGTGGGAACCGCTCACACCCTCGCCTCGCCCGTCCCGTCCCGCCCCGCCCCGCCCCGCGTCAGGTCGGCAGCGGCGCGCAGCGCGCGACGGCCCGCGCCGCGCGCCGGCTCGTGACGCGGCGGTGACGGCAGCGGCGCGCCGTGCCGCTCGTGATGAGCGCCGGTGCGTGCCGGACGGCCTGGCCCGACCCTGCGGCCGCCGTCCCCTCGTCGCGGGGCACCGCTGCCGGCCCGAGCACGCTGTGGACCCCGCCGACCGCGAGCGCGAGCGCGCATACGACCGCGGTCGCCAGCCCGGGTTGCGGCCGCGCGGCGGCGCGAGCGAGCAGCGCGGAGCGCGGGGCGGGATCGGCGACGCGCGGCACCTTTCGGTCAGACATGCTCGAAGTCCTCCACGTGGATGTACTCGGGGGCGACGCCCGCGGCTGCGAGCGCATCGACACTGGTCGCCACCGCCGCAGGCGAGGCACAGACGAAGAACTCGTAGCCGCGCAGATCGGCCGGGAGGTGACGCTCGAGGAGCTCCTTGCAGATGCGCCCGCGCTCCCCGGTCCAGTCCTCCGATGGCGCCGAGAGGACGTGGACGACCGTGAGATCCAGGCGCACCGCGAGGCCCGCCAGCTCCTCGGCGAGGACGATGTCGGCCTCGGTGCGGTTCGCGTACACGAGCAGATACGGGCGCCGGTCGCCGAGATCTGCGGCGGTGCGCAGGAGGCTGATGCTCGGCGTGATGCCGATCCCGCCGGCGATCAGCACGTGGCCCGTCGCGTCGCGTGCCGGCCAGTAGGACCCGTGCGGGCCGTCGAGGACGACGTCCGTGCCGGGCTCGAGCTCCGCCACCCGGCGGCTGAAGCCGTCGTAGGCCTTGATCGTGAACGACGGGCGCGCCGGCGTCACCGCGCTCGACGAGTAGGAGAACGGGTGCTCGGCGAGGCTGGTCGGGTCGTCGGCGAGCTTCAGCCAGGCGAACTGGCCCGGGCGGAAGGACCGCCCCGTGTGGCCCTTGGCCTGCAGGCGGATCGTCGTCGCCCCGCCGGCCTCGGGCACGACGGCCTGCACGACGTATGCATCGAGGGCCAGCCGCCGCGGCTTGAGGATCCGCAGCTCGACGAGCGCCGTCACGCTCCCCGAGACGAACACCGCGAGCCAGACCGCAGCCCAGCCGTGGGTGAGATAGCCGTGGACGCCGACGGTGTGGACCGCGGCGAGCAGCAGCGCGGCGGCGCCGAGCGCGATGTGCACCGCGCGCCAGAGGGCGTACGGGATCTGCAGGCGCCCGCGCCAGACCGACGAGCCGACGAGCAGCGCGAGCGCGACCGTCGAGGCGACCGCGGCCTGCGCCCGCCACGGGGCGCCGAAGAACAACAGGAACAGCAGGCGCGCGGGCTTGGCGAGCGCGACGACCGCGACGTGCGCGCCGATCGCCGCGAACGTCACGTCGGCGAGGCGGCGGTGCAGGCGGACGGCGACGTCTGCGCCGAGGACGCCCGTCACGGCGCGCAGCCGGGCCGGCACGACGAGCTGCAGCCCGAGCAGCGCCAGCGCGATGATGCCGAGCGCCGACCCCAGCTCGTCGGCGATCCCGCGATCCGGCGCGGCCGGCGTGCGCGCCGCGAGCGCGAGCGGCAGGACGACGCCGCAGCCGTAGGCGACGACCCACGCCGCCTTCTTGCGCGACCCGGCCCGGCGGCGGGCGCGGCGGGTCAGCGGCACTGGGGCGTCGACGGCCAAGGCGAACTCGTCAGAAGCCGCGCAGGAGGGCGAAGAGGACGGCGGCGACGACGGCGATGACCTCCACGGCGGTCGCCATCCAGCGGGTTTCGTCGGTTGTCATCTTGATCAGGAGGGGGCCCGAGGGCGAGTGCTTCTGAGATCGGCGGGTCCCCAGGCATCTGGGGGCAGCCACCCCAGGTTTTGGACGGACGTCCGATCTGCCGTCACGGCGTTTGTGGACACAACGTCGGCCGATGACCTGAACGGCGGCAGACGCGGTCAGCAGCTGCTCAGGCGGCGCGCCGTGCGGGGCGCGGGCATCGCCACGGCGATCGCGGTGAAGCAGCCGTGCCGTCGCCGCACCTCGTAGACCACCCGCTGCGTGTCGGAGCTCGCGCGCACGTCGTACGTCACGGTGCAGCGATATTCGGCGCGGTGCACCTGCTCGCAGACCGTTGCGGGCTCACGGACGAACAGATCGGTCCGGGGCGGGACCTGGCTCAGGGTCGCAGGCCGCGGTCCGGTGAAGAATGCGTCCTCGAAGGATCTCGCGAGGTCGCGCTCGAGATGTGTGTCGTAGACGGGTGCCGCCGCCGTGGTCGTGGCGGTGGCCGTCACGGTGGCCGGCGCCGCCCGCGCGACCGGCGGCTGGACGGTGGTCGTCGATCCGCCGCAGCCCGATGCCGTGATCGCCGCGAGCACCACCCCCGCGCCGACGCGACGCAGCCGATCATGGCGGCCGCGCCGCGGTCGCCGGCGTCGCGTCACAGGACCTTCGACAGGAACGCCCGCGTGCGCTCGTGCTGCGGGTCGGCGAAGACCTCGCGCGGGACGCCGGTCTCGACGATCACGCCGTCGTCCATGAACGCGGCCGCGTCGGCGACCTCGCGGGCGAAGCCGATCTCGTGGCTGACGACGATCATCGTCATCCCCTCGGCGGCGAGGCGGCGCATGACGTCGAGGACCTCCCCCACGAGCTCGGGATCGAGCGCCGACGTCGGCTCGTCGAAGAGCATGAGCTTCGGCCGCATCGCCAGCGCGCGGGCGATCGCGACGCGCTGCTGCTGGCCGCCGGAGAGCTGGGCCGGGTAGGCGCGCTCCTTGTCGGTGAGCCCGACGCGGGCGAGCAGGGCGCTCGCGGCGGAGCGCGCCTCGGCGCGCGACACCCCGCGCACGAGCTGCGGGGCCTCGGCGACGTTCTCGATCGCCGTCATGTGCGGGAAGAGGTTGAAGCGCTGGAAGACCATGCCGATCTGCGAGCGCTTGCGGGCGACCTCGCCGTCGCGCAGCTCGTGGAGCTTGTCGCCGACCTGGCGGTAGCCGACGAGCTCGCCGTCGACGTAGAGCCGGCCGGCGTCGATCTTCTCGAGGTGGTTGACGCAGCGCAGGAAGGTCGACTTGCCCGAGCCGGACGGGCCGAGCAGGCAGAGGACCTGGCTCGGCGCGACCTCGAGCGAGACGCCCTTGAGCACCTCGAGGCGGCCGAAGGACTTGTGGACGGCCTGCGCGAGGACCATCGGCGTCGTGGCCGCGTCGGCGTTCATGGGCGCGGCCCCGGGTCGGGCGGCACCTGCGCGTGGCGGATCGCGAGGCTGCGGCGCAGGCGCTGCAGCGGCGTCGGCGGCTGCGCGCGGGCCGTGCCGCGGCCGAAGTGGCGCTCGATGTAGTACTGCCCGATCGACAGCACCGTCGTGAAGATGAGGTACCAGATGCTGATCGTCAGCAGCAGCGGGATCTGCTTGAAGTTCACGGCGTAGATGAGCTCGGCCGCGTAGAGCAGCTCGGCGATCGCGACGACGCTCACGAGCGACGACGTCTTGAGCATCGAGATCGTCTCGTTGCCGGTCGGCGGGACGATGACGCGCATCGCCTGCGGCAGGACGATCCGGCGCATCGTCTGCAGGCGCGTCATCCCGAGCGCCGAGGCGGCTTCGGTCTGGCCCTCGTCGACGGAGATGATGCCGGCGCGCACGATCTCGGCCATGTAGGCCGCCTCGTTGAGCCCGAGCGCGAGGATCGCCGCTGCAAACGGCGTGATGAGCGCGTTCGCGTCGCCGTGCACGAACACCGGCCCGCCGAACGGGATGCCGAGCGAGATCTGCGGATAGAGCGCCGCGATGAAGCTCCAGAAGAGGATCTGCACGAGCACCGGCGTGCCGCGGAAGAACCAGATGTAGACCCAGCTCGTCGCCGAGACGAGCGGGTTCGGCGACAGCCGCATGACGGCGAGCACGACGCCGAGCACGATGCCGATCGCCATCGCGATGACCGTGAGCTCGAGCGTCAGGACGAGGCCGTGGAGGATCCGGGCGGAGAAGAAGTAGTCGCCGACGGTTCCCCACTCGAAGCGCGGGTTCGTCGCGACCGACTCGGCGACGGCGACGAGGACGAACAGCAGGACGGCCGTGGCGATCCACCGCCCCGGGCGGCGCACCGGGACGGCCTTGATCTCCTCCGGCCGGACGGCCTCCGCCTGGGGCTTGCTAACTGATGGCTCCGTTGATCGCCGGGGTCTTGATCGCGCCCGACGCGAGGCCGTACTTGTCGAGGAGCTTCTGGTACGTGCCGTCGGCGATGAGCGCCTTCATCGCGGCGAGGATCGGCTTCGCGAGGCCGCCGTCCTTCGGCATCGCGATGCCGTAGGGCGCCGTCCCGTAGGGCGTGCCGATGAGCTTGAAGCGCCCGCCGGACTGCTTCACGATGAAGGCGGCGACCGGCGAATCGGCCATGCCGACGTTCGCGCGGCCGCTGGAGAGCGCGAGGTTCGCGCCGTTCTGGTCGCGGAACACGTCGACCTTGACGTCCTTCTTGCCGGCCTTCGTGCACTTCTTGCCCTGCGCGGTGGCGTCGTCGGCCTGCGTCGTGCCCTTCTCGACGGCGACGGTGAGGCCGCACAGGTCGGCGAGGCCGTCGACCGCCGGCCCGCCGCTGGCCTTGGCGTAGAACGAGGTCCCGGCCGAGAAGTACGTCACGAAGTCGACCGTGGCCTCGCGCTCCTTCGTGTCGGTGAACGCCGACATGCCGAGGTCGTACTTCTTGGACGCGATGCCGGGGATGATCGCGTCGAACGTCGCGTTGGTCACCTTCGCCTTCAGGCCCATGACCTTCGCCAGCGCCTTGGCGAGGTCGGCGTCCATCCCGACGACGGTCTTGCCGTCGCTGTCGATGGACTCCATCGGCGGGTAGCTCGCGTCCGAGCCGACGACGAGCGTGCCCTTCGCCTTGACGGCGGCCGGGACGGCGACCTGCGCCTTGCTCGCTCCCGCGGCCGTCGACGTGTCCTTCTTGCTGTCGCCGCATGCGGCGACGAAGAGCGTCGCAGCGAGCAGTGCTGCGAGGGTCGCGGGAAACCCGCTGAAACTACGCGTCATTCGGTGTGCTCCTTGAAGGCAGGTGATCCCGGGACGGTGCGCTCGAAAGGATAAGCGCCACCCGGCCGGATCCGGGCCGATCGTGCCATCCGCGATCCGTTAGCGTGCGCGCGTGTCCCGCGCGCGCGCCGTGATCTCCGTGTTCGCGGCGATGACGCTGCTGCTGGGCGTCCCGTCGCTCGCGCAGGCCGCGCACGTGACGAGCAAGAAACCGTGGGCGGCCACGAACGAGTACCTCGCGGAGGCCGACCTGGACGGTCGCACGCGACCGGAGCTCGACGCGACCGCGAAGACCGACTGGGTGAAGAAGGGTCAGTGGGTCACGATCCAGTGCCAGGTCAACGGCGAGCTCGCCTATGGCTCACGGATCTGGGACAAGGTCGGCGGGTACTTCGTCCCGGACCACTACATCAAGACGTACACCGACGGTTTCATCAGCGGCTCTCCGCGCTGCGCGGTGGCGCCGGCCGCTCCGGGTGCCCCCACCCCGCCGCCGCCGATCGGGACCCTGTTGCCGCCGGGCGGCGACCCGACCACCACCGCGCCTCCGCCGGCGCCGTTCCCGGCCGCCGGCTGCGCGGGGACGACGATCCGCGTCGGGCCGCTCACCGCGACGGCCTCGTGCTTCCGGCGCGACGGCAGGGCCTACGTCGCCAGCGGTCAGGTGCGCGTAGCAGGCGTTGACGTGCGGACCGCCGGCACCGGCGCCGAGGTGCGCATCGACCCGGGCGCGCAGGAGATCAGCACGACCGGCCAGACGCAGGTCGCGATCGGCAACCTCGTGCTCTACCGCCGCGCGATCGACTGGCACCTGGGTGTCCCGTTCGCGTTCTCCGTCGAGCGCGGCGTGAAGCTGCGCGGCCTGCCGGTCACCGGCAGCGCGACGTTCACCGTCGACGCCGGCAGCCGCTCCGTGCTCGTCGGCCTGCACCTCCAGCTCCCCGACGTGCTCGGCGGCGTCAGCGGCGCGACCGTCGTCCGGGCCTCGGGGAACGGCGTCGCGGTCGGCGACACCAAGGTCAGCGCCGGATCGGCGCGCCTCGGAGGCTTCGAGCTGCGCGACCTCGCGCTGTCCTACGCCGACGTCGCGGGCACCCCGCACTTCGAGGGCCGGGGCACGCTCGTGCTGCCCTCGCCGGCGGCGCCGACGGTCACCGCCCAGCTCGGCTTCGGGGCGGGCGACGGCTACTTCCACGCCGGGGGTGACATCGTCAACATCCGCCAGCCGCTGGCCTTTGGCGTGTTCCTGCAGCGCATCCGCTTCGACATCACGATCAACCCGGTCAGGCTCAGCGGCGGGATCGGCGTCAGCGCCGGACCGCGCATCTTCGGGACCGAGGCGGTCTCGGTCGACGGTGACTTCACGTTCGAGAACGGTAACCCGGACCGCTACGCGATCAGCGGCAGCGCGCGCGTCGTCGACATCCCGCTGGCGTCCGGCGCGGTCTCCTACCAGACCGACGGCCGCTTCGACATGAGCGGGCAGGCGACGTTCAACAGGTTCGGCGTCGGCTTCGACGGCGCGCTGCAGGGCTGGGTCGACGGCGGCAACGCGTTCAACTTCCAGGGCAACGGGTCCGTCCACGCCGGGCTGTTCAAGAACGGCGGCGACGCGGTGGTGTCGTCCTCGGGCGCCGCCGCCTGCCGCCACGGCTTCGGCCCCGACGTCGGCTTCGGCTACGGCTGGGGCAGCGGCTTCCCGCACATCTTCGCGAGCTCGTGCAACGTCGGCGATTGGGTCGTCGGCAACACGATCCGCCAGGTCGGGCCCCCGACGTTCGGGAGCTTCGCGATCGCGGGCGGCCAGCCAACGGCGGTCTTCAGCGTGGTCGGGACGCTCGCGCCGCCGAAGGCGATCCTGACCGGCCCCGACGGCACGACGGTCGCCGCCACGCCCGACGATCCGTCCGGCGGGATCGACGACGGCAAGGTCCTGCTGTTCCAGAACCCGCAGGACAAGACGACATATATCGCCGTCAAGGACCCCGCCGGCGGGCTGTACCGCATGTCGCTGAAGCCCGGCTCCGCGCCCGCGAGCGTCTTTCGCTCGGCGCAGTCGCTCCCCGCTCCGCTGGTGCGTGCGCGGGTCGACGGCCGGGGCCGTCGCCGGGCCCTGCGCTGGAGCTTCACGAGCGTGCGCGGGCGCTCCGTGGTCTTCTACGAGCAGGGCCGCGACACCCGCCGGCTGCTCACGACGACGACGCACCGTCGCGGCCGTATCTCGTTCACCGTGCCCGACGGCCGCGCGGGACGCCGCGAGATCGTCGGCCTCGTCCGCCAGGACGGGCTCACGCAGAGCGCCGGCGTCGTCGCGCACTACACGGCGCCGCGGCCGCGCCGGCCGCGGCGGCCGGGCGCGGTGCGCGTCACGGCCCGCCACGGCGCGCTGAGCGTGCGCTGGGGACGGGCCGCGGGCGCGGCCTCCTACGAGGTGCGCGTCGTGCTGTCGGACGGACGCCGCCTGCTGTTCCTGCCCAGGAGGAACACGCGGCGCGTCACCGTCCGTGACGTCGGCGCGGGCGCACGCGCGTCGGTCACGGTGCGCGGTGTCTCGGCCACGGGTCGCCGTGGGCCGCGCGGACACGCCCGCGTCGCGGTCCCGCGCCGTCGTTAGACGACGACAAAGTTCGCGGGGGTCAGCTGGCTCGCCGTGACCCCGCTGAGCAGCGCGAAGGTCGAGGTCCCGAAGCGGATCGCGACACCCCCGGTGACGTTCACGAACGTCAGCTGCGGATTTATCGCGCCTGCGATCGACCCCAGAAGCAATGGCCTAGCATCGCGATCATGGAGCGAGTGACGGGGATCGGCGGGGTGTTCCAGCGCGCCGGACAGGCCGCGAGCCTGCGGGACTGGTATGCCGCGCATCTCGGCGTCGACCTCTCCGACTGGGGCACCACGTCGTTCGACTGGACGCCGGGCGGGGCCACGGCCTGGGCCGTCTTCGATCACGACAGCGAGTACTTCGGCCGGCCGGAGCAGGCGTTCATGGTGAACTTCCGCGTCGCCGATCTGGACGCGATGCTGGCCCAGCTGCGCGCGGCCGGCGTCGAGGTGATCGATGCGCTGGAGGCGTCGGAGTACGGGCGCTTCGGCTGGGCGGTGGATCCGGAAGGGACCCGGTTCGAGCTCTGGGAGCCTCCGCCGGGCGGCTGAGCGCGATCACATCGGCGGCGGCCACCGCTGAGGAAGGAGGGTGCGGCGGCCGCCGCCCCCGGGGCAGGGCCCGGGTTCGCGTCCCGTGGTGCTCGGGGGCGAAGGGTGGGTGCTGATCAGGGTCGGTGGTCCTCCTGTCTGATCCGGGTGGGCGTCATCGAGCGGCGAACGGCAGTCGGTCGGCGACTGCGGCCATGTCGAATACCCGCTGGATGTGTGGCGGGCCGTGCAGCAGCGTGAGCCGCCCACCGCCCCCGCGGCCGCAGTGCGCGTCGGCGTGCAGGATCAGGCCGAGGCCGGCGCAGTCGATGAATTCCAGGCCTGCCAGGTCGATGACGATCCGGTCGGCGTCGCCGGCCTCGACGGCCGTCAGCTCGCTCTCGAGGCTCGTGGCGGTTGCGACATCGAGTTCGCCCGACACGGCGACGTCGTGAACGGCGCCGCGGCGCTCCGAGCGAACGCGCAGCTGCCCGGCTGCGCGTGCGAGATCGACCCGGGACACGTCTACCTCCGGCCCTGCTGCTCGCCGGGGCGGGTCTCGATCGGACAGCGGGCGAGCTCGTCGGCGAGCGCGACGACGAGCGGATGGCCCGGACTGACGGACTGCAGCATGCGCAGGCTCAGCTCGTGGTGATCGAGGCGTATCCGCTGGAAGTACTCGAGATGACCGCGCACGCGGCTGCCGGGCGCTGCGGCGTCGAACCGCGCCCGGTCGCGCGTGACCTGCGCGGGCAGCTCGCGCAGCCGGGAGATCCGGTCGGCGGCGAAGAGCGCGGCCGCGTCGGGCCCGGCGCTGCGAATCCGCTCGCGCAGCACCTGTTTGCGCCGCCGGTAGCTGTGCACCGACGCGTCGTCGGTCACCGCCATGACGAGCTGCGCGACGTCCTTGCCGAAGCGCGCGGTCAGCTCGGTGGCGCTGACGTCGGCCTTCTCCGCGACGTGGTGCAGCAGGCCGGCGGCGACGAGGACGTCCGGGCAGCCGGCGCTGCGCAGCAGCCGCGCGCACTCGAGCGGATGCTCGATGAACGGCGCGTCGTCGCTGTCGCGTCGATGTCCGGCGTGACAGCGCAACGCGAACGCAAGGGCCGATCGTGTGAGAGGCGATTCCTGATCGCCTGCCGCGTCGTCGGCCTTCGCCGCGCGCTCAGGCGTGCGCCGCCGCCGGTCGGCGACGGGTGTCAGCACATCGGTCGGTCCTGCCGACCGCGAGAACATGATGGCTCCGTCCTGCGCTCACCGCCAGTCCCAGTGGTCCTGACTGCAATCGCGAGGTGGTCATTGGTGCGACGCTCGCCTCACCCCGGTGAAGCTGCGGCGCCTGATCCAACGGTACACCCATGTGCTCGTCGTTACGAGCAAAATTCGCCCGCGCGACAGCCGAGCGGGAACGGTGCGTGCGGGCAGCCCGGCGATACTGCGGCTGTGAACGAGCCCTTTCTGCCATGGGGACGCAGCGTCGTCGAGGAGGCCGCGCGGCTGCTGGAGGCCGAGATCCCGGGCGCGACGTGTGAAAAGCGCAGGAGGTTGCCGGACTACGAGGCGCTGTACGTGCATTTCCAGGACGCCCACCTCCCGCAGTCGATGGCCATCTGGGTGTACGCGACGCGCGAGGGGACGCGCTACAACGTCCCGGGCGGCAAGGACGTCATCGCCGTCGGTCTCAAGCACGACGCGACCGAGGAGCTCGATCGGCCGGTCTGGAAGTTCCGGCGCCTGAGCCTCTTCACGTGGCGCAAGCACATCGACGAGCGGCTGGAGGACGGCTTTCGCTGGGTCAGCAGCGCCGCCGACCTCCCCGACGATCCGCGGGTGGCGGGCGACGAGATCGCCCAGCGCGTGCTCACCGCGCTGCGGAGAGCCGGCGCGGTGGCGCCGTCGCCCTGAGGCCGGATCACGCCGCGGTGCAAGGCAACGCTGGACTCAGTCGCATGCGCGCGGGTTGGGAACCCCAGTGCGCACGCTGGCGGCGAGCGCGTCGACGGCGCTCGCCACCGCGGCCTCCGACAGGTTCGCGTAACCGATGACGAGTGCGGGGTCGTGTCCGCCGAGACCCTGCACCGAGACCCCGACCGACCGCGCCGCCGCGACCACGGCGTCCTCGTCGACGCCCGCCGGGAGGTGCGCGACGACGAACAGCCCCGCCGCCGCGCCGCGCACGCGCACCTCGGGGAGCTTGCGCGCGAGCTCGGCCAGCAGGGCGTCGCGGCGGCGGCGGTAGCTGCGGCGCTGGCGGCGCAGGTGGCGGTCGAGCTCACCGCGCGTGATGAGGTCGGCGAGCGCGAGCTGCTGCAGCGACGAGGGCATGCCGCCGCGGCGCAGCTGCAGCGCGGCGATCGGGGCCGCGAGATCGGGCGGCACGACGAGCCAGCCGAGGCGCAGGCCGGGTGCCAGCGACTTGCTCGCCGACCCGCCGAAGACGACGTGGTCGGGCGCGAGGCCCTGCAGCGAGCCGATCGGGTCGCGGTCGTAGCGGTACTCGGCGTCGTAGTCGTCCTCGACGACGAGCGCGCCGGTACGCCGGGCCCAGGCGACGAGCGCCGTGCGCCGCTCGGGGGACAGCACGGCGCCTGTCGGGAACTGGTGCGCCGGGGCGACGACGACGGCGTCGATCGCGGGCATCTCCTCGAGGCGCTCGACGACGAGGCCGTGCTCGTCCACCGGGACCTCGGCGACCGTCAGGCCGGCGTCGGCGGCCGTGTCGCTCACGCCGCGCCAGCCCGGCGACTCGATCGCCACGCGGCAGGCGCCGTTCGCGGCGAGCGCCGGCCACAGCAGGCCGAGCCCCTGACGCAGCCCGTTCGTCACGACGATCTCTTCGGCCGTCGTCCGCACCCCCCGCGACCGCCCGAGGTAGCCGGCGAGAGCAGTTCGCAGCTCCGGGACCCCGGCGCCGGCCGGCAGGCCGAGCCGCTCGTCGGGCGCATGGAGCAGGACCCGGCCCAGCGCCGCCCGCCAGGCCGTGCGCGGGAACGCGGCGAGCGCCGGGACGAACGGGCTGAGGTCGTGGCGGATGCCCGTGCGCAGCGGCGGCTGCGCGCGCCCGCCGGCCGGCGGCTGCTCGGTCGCCGCGACCGTCGTCCCGGCGCCGTGGCGCGCGCTGAGGTAGCCCTCGGCGACGAGCTGGGCGTAGGCGTCGACGACGACCCCGCGCGAGACGCCGAGCTGGGCGGACAGCACGCGCGACGACGGCAGCCGCGCGCCCGGCGCGAGCACGCCCCCGCGGATGCCGTCGCGCAGCGCGTTCTCGACGCGCGCGCGCCGCGACGGGCCCGTGGCGCGCTCGAGATCGAGGTGGAGGTCCACTGGTCCTAGATTTTGGCAGCAAAGTGGTCCTGTTCATAGGACCAATGGCCGCATATCGTCCCCGCATGGCCACCGCCCCCTCCCCACGGACCCGCGTACGGCGCGCGCCGGCGCGCGCCGACTACGAGCGCGCGACGATCGACGCGATCCTCGACGAGGCGCTCATCGCCCATCTCGGCTTCGCCGTCGACGGCCAGCCGTACGTCATCCCGACGCTGCACGCGCGCGTCGGCGACACGGTCTACCTCCACGGGTCGTCGGCGAGTCGCATGATCCGCACGCTCGGCGCGGGCGTGCCGGCCTGTCTCACTGTAACACTCATAGACGGGATCGTGCTCGCCCGCTCTGCGTTTCACCATTCGATGAACTACCGCTCGGTCGTTGTTTTGGGTGAAGCGCGGCTCGTCACGGATTCCGGTGAGATGCTCGAGGCGCTCGAGGCCTTCACCGACGGCATCGTGCCCGGCCGCTGGGACGAGGTCCGCGCTCCCAATCGCAAGGAGCTCAAGGGCACACGCGTGCTCGCGATGACGCTCGACGAGGCCTCGGCGAAGGTCCGCACGGGCCCGCCGGTCGACGACGAGGAGGACTACGCGCTCGACGTGTGGGCGGGCGTCGTTCCCATCGCGCTCACCGCGGGCGCCCCCGTCGGCGACCCCCGCCTGGACCCCGGCATCGCGCCGACGGACACCGTGCATCGCTGGGACCCCCAGCGCTCGCTGCGCTAGTTGCAGAATGGCGCCGATGGCGCCACAATGGCGCCATGCCGAGCATTCAGATCAAGGACGTCCCCGAGGAGACGCACGCGGTGCTCCGCCAGCGCGCCGCCGCAGCTCACCAATCGCTGCAGGAGTACCTGCGCAGCCGGCTCATCGCGGAGGCGAGTGTCCCCACGGTCGACGAGATCCTGGATCGCGCCGGTGGCCGGGCCGGCGGCTCGCTGCCGTTCGCCGCGGCCTCCGAAGCGGTGCGGTCCGATCGTGCTCGTCGTTGATGCCAGCGTGCTCGCGCCCGCACTCGCCGACGACGGCCCCGACGGGGACGTCGCTCGGGCGTCCCTCCGCGGGCAGGCGCTCGTCGCGCCGGAGCTCATCGACCTCGAAACGATCTCGGTGCTTCGCCGCCGCGCGCAGGCCGGACAGCTCGACGACCGCCGCGCCGCACTCGCGCTGACGGATCTCGTCGAGTTGCCGCTGCGCAGGGTCTCGCACGGCCCGCTGCTCGCGCGTTGCTGGGAGCTCAAGGAGACCGTCACGGTCTACGACGCCGCGTACGTCGCCCTCGCAGAACTGCTCGAGGTCGTGTTGCTCACCGCCGATGCCCGGCTTGCGAGCGCCCCCGGGACGCGGTGTCGGTTCGAGCTGCTGGGCTGAGCTTCTAGACTCGCTGCGCGGCGCGGCCCTCGGGCCCGCCACCGCGCAAATGTCTCTGCTCGAACAGCACGAAGTCGCCGCCTATCTCCTCCGGCGGCGGCTCATCAGCCGCAGGTCGATCGTCTCCGGGCGGCTGCGGATCGACGACGCCTCCAGCCGCAACCGCAACTACCGCGTCACCGGCGGGCCGGGCGAGAGCTATCTGCTCAAGCAGGGGCTCGCGGCCGACAGCGCGCGCTCGCTCGCCAACGAGGTCGCGCTCTACAGGCGCCTGGCGCCGTCCGCCACGTGGGTCCCCCGCTTCGTCGGCCACGACCGCAAGCGCGGCCTGCTGATCCTCGAGTGGATCGAGGGTGGCGAGGCGCTCGACCGCCGCGGCCGCTGCTCCGCCGCGCTCGCGGCAAGGCTCGGACGCGTGCTCGCGGATCTGCACGCGATCGCCCCCGACGGCGAGGAGCTGCGCCGCGACGCGCCCTGGGTGCTCGCGCTGCACCGCCCGCCGCTGGAGGCGCTGCGCTACCTCAGCGCCGCGAGCATCGAGCTCGTCAAGGCGCTGCAGCGCGACACGGCAGCGTGCCGCGCGATGGACGAACTGCGCGAGGGCTGGAGCGCCGACGCGCTCGTCCACCGCGACGTCAAGTGGGCCAACTGCATCGCCGACGCGGGCGCGATCAAGCTCGTCGACTGGGAGATGGCCGGCTGGGGCGACCCGGCCTGGGACGTCGGCTCGGCGCTGGCGGAGCTCGCCGCGCGCCCGCAGGCGGCCGGCGCACTCTGGCGCGCGTACGTCGCGGCGCGCCGGCCCGGCCCCGGGCTGCTGCACCGCGCGCTGCGCTTCGCCGGCGCGCGGCTGCTGCAGACCGCCTTCGAGCACGCGCAGGAGCTCCCGGCGCTGGATGACCGCGCGACCGATGACCTGCGATCGGGCTGCGCCCTGCTCGTCACGCCGCAGCTGCCGGGACTCCCGGCGTGAGCTACGAGGCCCAGGCCGCCGATGCGCTCGGCGCCGTCGAGGCGCGCCCGCCCGCGACGTACCTCTGGTTCGGCCGCCGCTGCGAGGCGCCCGACCTCGCCGCCGCGATCCGCGCGCGGCTCGTCGCCGACTTTCATCCGACCGGCGCTGCGCGCCCGTCGCGCAGCACGTCGGCGCCCGCGGGCTCCGACGGCGGCGCGTTCGCCCAGGCGCTCTCGCAGGCCAACAACGGCCGCGGCTCGTGGCAGGGCGGGTGGCGCATCGGCGCGGCCGAGGACGACGGCGAGACGACCCCGGTCGAGCGCCCCGACGGCCTGCGCCTGTACGCCCCGGCCGACGACTGCCGCGACGGCGAGGTCCGCCGGCCGAAGGAGCTGCGGGGTGACCGCCCGGGCACGTACGTCGCGCTCGGCGACACCCCCGGCCCGGGCGACCCGCGCGCCCGGCTGTCCTGGACGATCGCCGCCGCCGGCGCCGTGACGCTCGTCGCGCGCGTGACGTACGCCCTCAACGGCGCCGGCATCCCCTTCCGCCTCGAGCTGCTCGACGACCCCCGGCGCTACGGCGACCGCGACGCCGCCTGGCTCGTCGTCGCCCGCGACGACGTCTTCGCCGCGCTGAAGCTCCTGCGCCCGTTGCTGCGCGCGCTCGCGCCCTACCGCGCCGCCGGCGCGCCGGCGTTCACGAAGCCGCTGGCCCGCGGCCTCGCGGTCGCCGACGAGCCCGCCGGAGGCGGCAGCTTCGCCGAGCACCGCTGCGGGCTGCTCGCCGACGCGGTGCTCGCCGCCGGCGAGCGGGCAGAGCGCAGCGCCGCCGTGCGCCTGGCGCTCGTGCGCGACCGCTTCGCCGCCGCGGGCGTGTCGCTCGACGCCCCCTACCTCGAGCCCGGAGCGGCCGATGCGTACGACCGTTCGTAGCCTCCCGCCGCCGCCCGCGATGACGCACGCCTCCGATCCGCTGCCGACCGCGGCCGCGATCGCAGCCGCGCTCGCGCACGAGGCCGTCTGGTACCGCGGGCAGTGCAACTGGGCCGGCCCCGACGGCGCGCTCTCCCCCGCGCTCGGCGACGGCACTGCCGGGATCGCGCTGTTCCTCGCCGGGCTGCACGCGGCGAGCGGCGGCGCCGAGGTACGGCGCACGGCGCTCGGCGCGATCGGCCAGGCGCTCGCCCACGCCGGCGAGCTGCCGGCCGACGGCCTGTACGACGGCCGCCCCGGCGTCGCCGTCGCCGCCGCCCGCTGCGCGCTGCTGCTCGGCGACGAGCGGCTGCGCGCCCACGCGGCGCGGCTGGCCCGCGCGCCCCGACGAGCCCCCGCGGCGGCGCACGACCTGAGCGCCGGCACCGCCGGCACGATCGCCGCGCTGCTCGCGCTGGCTCGGCTGCTGCCCGACGAGCGCCTCGTCGCGCGCGCCGCGCGGCTCGGCGACGAGCTGACGGCGGCGGCGCGCCGCGGCGCGGGCGGCTGGTCCTGGGCGCCGGCCGGCGCGCCCGCCGACCATGGCCTCTGCGGCGTCGCGCACGGCACGGCGGGCGCCGCCTGGGCGCTGCTCGAACTGTTCGCCGCCACCGGCGCCGAGCACCATCGCGACGCGGCCCGGCGCGCGCTGGATCACGCGCACCACTGGTTCGACGGCGCGCACGGCGACTGGCCCGACCTGCGCGGCGTCCGGCGCCGCGAGCCGCGCGGCAGCTTCCGCTCCCCCTATCCGGGCACGTGGCGCGACGGCGCGCCCGGGATCGCGCTCGTGCTCCTGCGGGCGCAGGCCGTCCTCGGCGACGAGCGCGCCGGCGCCCTCGCGAAGCTGGCCCTCGCGACGACGTCGGCGCGCGCCCAGGAGACGCTGCGCGAACACGATGCGGACTTCACCCTCGCGGCCGGGCTCGCCGGCAGCGCCGACGCGCTGCTGCAGGGCGGCGCGACGGCGCTGGCGCGCCACATCGGCGACGTCGCCGTCGGCCGCTACGCCGGCGAGCTCGACGGCTGGCCGTGCGGCCGCGCGGGCGGCGGCAGGGCGCCGTCGCTGCTGCGCGGGCACGCCGGGATCGGCCTGTTCTACCTGCGCCTGCACGACGCGGCGACGCCGTCGGCGCTGCTGCTGGCCCCCTGAAGCCGTGGCCGCGCACCGCAACCTCGTCAACCTCAAGGACGTCACCCACGGCTACGGCAGCCGGACCGTCCTGGCCGACCTCACGCTCGGCGTCGCGGCCGGCGAGCGCATCGGCATCGTCGGGCGCAACGGCGACGGCAAGTCGACGCTCCTGCGGCTCATCGCCGGCGTCGAGGAGCCCGACGCGGGCAACGTCACGCGCGCCGGCGGCGTCGACCTCGCGCTGCTGACCCAGGGCGACGAGCTCGACGAGCACCGGACGCTGCGCGACGCCCTCGTCGGCCGCCGCGCCGACCACGAGTGGGCCGCGGACGCGGCGTTCCGCGCCGTCCTCGACGGCCTGCTCGGCGGCGTCGCGCTGACGCGCTTCCCGGACGGGATGGACACGCCGATCGCCGGGCTCTCCGGCGGCGAGCGCCGGCGCATCGCGATCGCCCGCCTCCTGCTCGACGGACCCGAACTGCTGCTGCTCGACGAGCCGACGAACCATCTCGACGTCGAGGCCGTCGACTGGCTCGCGCGCCATCTCGCCGCGCGCCGCGGCGCGATGCTCGTCGTGACCCACGACCGCTGGTTCCTCGACGCCGTCTGCACCGCGACGTGGGAGGTCACCGACACGACCGTCCACCAGTACGAGGGCGGCTACGCGGCCTACGTCCTCGCCCGCGCCGAGCGCGATCGCCAGGCAGTCGCCCGCGACACGCGCCGCCGCCAGCTCGTGCGCAAGGAGCTCGCCTGGCTGCGCCGCGGGCCCCCGGCGCGGACGAGCAAGCCGAAGTTCCGCATCGAGGCGGCGAACGAGCTGATCGCCGACGAGCCCGAGGTCCGCGACCGCGCCGAGCTGTTGCGCTTCGCCACCGCCCGCCTCGGCGGCAAGGTCCTCGACGCCGTCGGCGTCTCGCTGGCGTTCGGCGACGAGCCGCTGCTGCGCGATCTGACGTGGCGGCTGGGCCCCGGCGACCGCCTCGCGCTCGTCGGCGTCAACGGCTCGGGCAAGACGACGCTGCTGCGGCTCCTCGCCGGCGAGCTGACGCCCGCGTCCGGCCGCGTCGACCGGGGCGCGACCGTCCGGCTCGCCTTCCTCTCGCAGGACACGGCCGAGATCCCGGGCCACCTGCGCGTCCTCGAATCGCTCGAGGCGGTCAAGGCCGTCGCGACGCTCGGCGACGGACAGGAGATCACCGCGAGCCTGCTCTGCGACCGCTTCGGCTTCCGCGGCGACCTCGCGCGGACGCTCGTCCGCGACCTCTCCGGCGGCCAGCGCCGCCGGCTGCAGCTCATGCGCCTGCTGATGGCCGAGCCGAACGTCCTGCTCCTCGACGAGCCGACGAACGACCTCGACATCGAGACGCTCAACGCGCTCGAGGACCTGCTCGACCGCTGGCCCGGGACGCTGATCGTCGTCAGCCACGACCGCTACTTCGTCGAGCGGGTCTGCGACGACGTCCACGCGCTCATGGGCGACGGGGGCATCACCCACCTGCCCGGCGGCATCGAGCAGTACGTGGCGTCGCGGCGAACCGCGACCCCGACCGCGGCGCCGGCGACGCGGCCCGCCGCCGCGGCCAGGCCGAAGGCCGCCCCGGGCGCGGGCGGCGCCGCGCGCACGGCGCGCAAGGAGGTCCAGCGTCTCGAGCGTGCGCTCGAGCGCCTCGGCGAGCGCGAGGCCGCGCTGCACGAGGCGATGGCGGCCAGCGCGACCGACCACGAGCGCCTGCGCGAGCTGCAGGCCGCGCTCGAGGCGCTCGGCGCCGAGCGCGAGGCCGCCGAGACGGCGTGGCTCGAGGCCGCGGAGGCGCTCGAAGCGTGACGCCGCGACCCCGCGGTCTGCTGGAATGCGCAGCGTGGCCCGGGCACTGCTCGTCGCGCTGATGGCCGCGGCACTCCTCGCGGGCTGCGGCGACAGCGGCGCGGGCGCGGGAGCGGCGACGACGGCCGCGAAGGCGGTCTGCACGAAGGCCGCGATCCTCGCGCAGATGCGGGCGATCGGCGCGGGCGACGCCGTCGACAGCCTGCGCTGTGCCCCCGGCTACGCGTTCACGCGTGTGCGCGACGGCGCGAAGCGGGCCGTCGTGCTCTGGCGCGACGCCGCCGGCACCTGGACGCCGGACGTCCGCGACGTGCCCGGGGCATGCCCGCCGGCCGCCCGGTCACGGTCGCTGTGCACCTCGGCCGCGCCCGACCCGGCGCTGCGGCGCTGCACCGACGCGGCCTTCCTGTACGCGCTGCGCCTCGACGTGCACGCGCGCGGCTTCCGCATCGACTCCAAGCGCTGCAGCGGCGACTTCGCGCGCACGACCTTCCGGATCGACAGCTGCGCGCCGGGGCAGTCCGGCGGCGGCTACGTCTGCGTCAACACGCGCGTCGCCGCCTGGCGCCGCGACGCGACGCGCTGGAAGCTCATCGCCTACCGTCCGCAGCTCGCCTGCGCCGAGCTGCAGGCCGCGGCGCCGAAGTACCCCGACGCGCTCTGTCGCTGAGCGCCGTCAGACGCCGGCCCCGGCGAGGGCGGGTGCCGCGACACCGGGCAGGAAGGCCCCGAGCGCCACGAGCCGCTCGTACAGCTCGTCCATCCGGTCGTAGGTGTCCGTGTCGACGTCCTGGAGCTCGAGACGCAGGTAGTTCTTGGCGTAGAAGCCCAGGCGGCGATCCGGGAGATCGACGCCGAGCAGCTTCTCCTCGGTGTACACACCCTTCTGGCTGTCGGGGTCGACCTTGAGCTTCGCGCGCTGCGAGGCGGGGACGAGGATCCGGACGATCGCCTTGTCACCGGCGTCCTTGGCGTACTGCTTGGCCTCGGCGTAACTGCGGGTGATGTACGACTTGTTCTTCGCGCCCGCGACGTTGTCGTCGATCTCGCCGGCGAGCGACCGTGTGGTGGCAAAGCCCGTGGCGGTGCCGCCCCAGTTCGGGTCCAGGCCGCTCGCGCGGATCTTGTCGGGGACGGACGTCGCGTGGAAGAAGGCGCAGCGCAGATACGCCGAGTAGACCTTCTGGAGGGGCGGGTCGTCGTAGGAGTCCTTGCCCCTGGAATGCAGGTCAAAGAGCGTGAGGCGCTGCGGGAGCAGGAGCGGGGCGATCTCGGCGTGGCCGCGGAGCCCCTTGGCGACGTTGCGCTTCGTCGTCGCGGGCTTCGCGGCGATCTCGTTGGCGATGCGCTTGACGTTGCCCGGCCAGTTGTCGCTGTACCACTGCGCGAGGTCGTGCTCCTTCATGATGTGCTCGAGCGCCTTGACGGCGACCTTCTCACTGACGACCCGCTGGATGAGGCCGCCGAGAGCGTCGCGGCGGGTCACGGGCGGGCGCAGGGCCGGCGTCGTGCGCATCGGTGCGGGCGGCGCGTCCCGCGGCTGAGGGTCGCGCCATAGCCGCGCTCTCGAGATCGGCGCCTCACGCGACGGCAGCTCGAACATGCAGCGCCCAGTCTAGAACCGCCCGTGGCGCGCGGGAGTCCCGATCGGGCAACGATTCGGGCCCAGGGTGCCGGTCACCCCTCGGCGAGCGCCGCCTCGAGCACGCGCTTGGCGATCGGGGCCGCGGCCTTGCCGCCGAAGCCCGCCCCGACGAGCATCACCGCGACGGCGACGCGCGGCTTGCGGGCCGGCGCGAAGGCGACGAACCACGCGTCGGCGTCCTTCGGGTCCTTCGAGTTGGGCCGCAGCTCGGCGGTGCCGGTCTTGCCCGCGACCTGGACGCCGGCGATCGCCGCCGCCGTGCCCGTGCCGGAGCGCACGACGTCGAGCATCATCGCGCGCACCTGGCGCGCCGTCGCGGCGGAGACCGCCCGGCGGCGCACGATGGGATCGAGCGTCGCGATCCGCGGGCGCGTGCGCGTCCCGCCCTCGGCGATCGTCGCGCCGACGCTCGCCATCTGCAGCGGCGTCGCGAGATCGCGGTCCTGGCCGATCGCGGCGGCGCCGACGGCGAGATCGTCGCGCAGTCCCGCGGCGGCGGAGATCGTGCTCGGCTTCGCCGACGGGATCGCCGGCGTCTCGCCGAAGCCGAACGCCGTCGCCGTGGCGACGAGGCGGCGCGCGCCGATCTTCGCCCCGAGCGGGGCGAACACGGAGTTGCAGGACTCGACGAAGGCCTCCGTCAGCGTCCCGCCGCAGCGCTCCCCGTTCGCGTTGCCGAGCTTGACGCCCGACAGCGTCGCGAAGGTCGCGAGCGGGAATGTCGTCGACGGCTTCGCCACGCGGTGCTCGAGCGCCGCCGAGAGCGTGATGATCTTGAACGTCGACCCCGGTGGCTGGGGCGCGGACAGCGCGAGCCCGGCGAGCGCGAGCACGGCGCCGTCGCGCGGGCGCACGACGGCGACGCCGCCGAGCTTGCCGCCGAGCGCCACGTGTGCGGCCCCCATGAGCCCCGGCCGCAGCGTCGTGCGCACCGAGCGCCCGCGCTCGGCGCCGGTGCGGGCGATGACGCGGCTGCCGAACAGCAGGCTCGACGACGGGTGGCCGGCGAGGCGCTCGTCGTAGATGCGTTCCAGGCCGGTCGGCGCGGGCTCGGCGACCCCGGCGAGCGAGGCGCCGAGCGCCGTCGCGTTCAATCGCGTGCCGTCGGCGGCCAGGACGTTCGCGCGCCGCGGCGGATCGCCCGGGCGGGTGCGGACCGCCTCGCCGGGCCGCAGCCCGGGCAGGCGCAGCTCGGGCCTCCAGTCCACGCCGGCGGCGTCCCCGCTGCCGGAGACCGGGAGCACGATGCGCCCGCGCAGGGCGCCGAAGTCGCGCAGCGCGACGACCGCCCTGAAGCGGACGCTGCCGCCGTGCTCCTCGGCGACGGCGCCCGTGCGGACGGACTCCACGCCCGCGGCCTCCTCCGCCCGGCGGTAGTCGGCGGCAAAGCGCGCCGCGGTCGTCGTGGCCCGCGCCGCCGGCGTCAGGGCGCGCCACATCGCGGCGTGGTCGAGTCGCTGCCAGGCGGCGACGAAGCGCAGCGCCGCCGCGCGCCGGTCGTCGTGGGCCTGGACCTGCGCGCGCCAGTACAGGCCGCCGCCGACGAGCCCGCCGACGACGAGCGCCGCGAGGATCCACCACCAGGGCATCCGGCGCCCGGACCCGCCGCCGAAGCTCGGCCCGCCGCGCCGCCGCCGCCGCGAGCCGTGGCCCCCGGCGGTGAGCACCGACCGTGTGCTGCCCCTGCGCCCGCGAGCCATCGCCTGGTTGTACGGGGTCGGGCCGCGCGCGTCGATGGCTGGTCCGAACCTCCCAGGCCCGATCACGCCGGCGTGCGCTCGCGGACGACCGCCTGGGCCTCCGCGGGCATGAGCTCGGCGAGCGGCGCGAGCTCGTCCCACAGGCCGGCGGTGAGCGCGGCGTCGACGAGCGCGGCGATGACCTGCGGCGCATGGAGGGCCGGCAGGCAGGCAAAGCGCCGGCGTGCGTCCTCGGTCATCGTCTGCGTCACCGGCAGGACGACGTCCCAGAGGCCGTCGCGCTGCGCGGCCGCGACCATGCCGCCGAGGACGCCGTCCTCCTGCTCGGCCGCGAGGTCGGCGAGCGCGCCGGCGCGCGCGGGCGAGATCCGCGTCAGGAGGTCGAGCGCCTGCGGCCACAGATCGGCGTCGCTCGCCCCGGCGAGCGCGTCGCGGACGCGGTCGATCGCCAGGAGCGAGACGACGTGGTCGAGCTGGTCCTTCTCCTCGACGAAGTACGAGATCCGCAGCAGCGAGACGGCGTCGATGACCGCGAAGCACGCGACGAGCGCGGCGTCGGTCATGTGGCCGACGAAGCGGCCCATGGCGATGTACTCCTCGCGGAGCGTCAGCTCCGCCGCGACCGCGGCGATGAGCGCCGGCTCGAGGCGGAAGATGATCTCGCGGGCGCGCCGCGGGTCCAGCTGCATCGCCATGTCGGCGAGGAACAGCGGCGGCAGGCGCTCGGCGATCGCGACCGCGCGGCCGGTGTCCAGCAGGCCTGCGACGCGCGCGCAGAGCACGGCGCCGAAGAGGTGCTGGGCGATCCACGCGGTCATGCCGACCGGCGGGATGCGGGCGGCGAGGGCGACGCGCCCGAAGCGGCGGTCGTCCTCGTGCAGCGACTGCGTCGCGAGCTCGCGCAGGGCGCGCACGTCGGCGGGCGCCAGCGCCTCGAGGTACGCGAGCCGCGCCGGCTCGGCCCCGAGCAGCCGTGCGAGCTTCATGACCTCGGCGTGACCCTCGAGGCTCACCCGATCAGGACCCGGCGGACGATCCCCGACAGCGGCCAGGGCAGGAAGCGCAACGTGTGGTCGATCGCACCGTCGAGGGCCTGCGACTGCTGCGCGTGCGCCTCCGCGAGGGCGTCGGCGAGGTCGCGCAGCTCGTCGTCGGAGAGCGCGCGCAGTCCTTTCGGCAAGGGCCTGCCGTACTGCGCGCGGACGGCCTTGAGGCGATCGCCCGGCATCTACCAGGTGGGGGCCAGGCGCTGGATCTCGCGCGCGAGCTGCGGCGCGAGCGTGCGGGCAAAGGCGAGCGACAGGTGGTGGCGGTCCTTGAACACGAGCGCGCCGCCGATGACCGGGAAGCACGACCGGCTGCCGCAGAACACGTGCGTGAGATCGATGACCTGCAGGCGCGGGGACTGCGCGCGGCGTGCCGCGAGGATCTGGGCGTCGCGCGCCAGCGCCTGGTTGCGCGGGACCGCGCACGCCAGGCCCGCGGGCTTGCGCGCTGCGATCGCGTCGTCGATGCAGCGGACGTCCGCGCGCTTGATCCGCGGCGGGTCGCGGATGACGACGATGTGCCGGACCGTGGCGGGGAGCCGGGCCCAGGCCCGCTCGTAGCCGCTGATCCGCGCCTCGGTCTCCGTCCGGCCGGGCGGCACGACGACCTTGCCGCGGGCGAGCGCGACGACGAACAGCGTGTCGACCTCCGGGTGCCGGCGCAGGAACCCCGGGATCTCGCCGACCCAGCGCACGCAGTGCGATCGCGCCGGCTCGGGCGTGAGCCGCGTCGCCGCCGAGAGCGGGCAGCTGCGACGGGTGATCGACAGCCCGCGCCAGCCGAAGTCGCGCGCGATGAGCGCCAGCGGCGCGCGCCAGACCGAGGCGTGGCTGTCGCCGATCAGGGCGATCGTCCGCGTCGCCAGCTCCGGGATGACGCCGAACGCGCAGACGTTGACGTGGCCGTCGCGATGGAAGCTGTTGCACGGCGCGTTGGGCTCGTCGTGCGCCGCACTCGGCGCCGGGAACACCTTCAGGCGCAGCGCGCGGTTGCGGCAGGGGTGCAGCGGGTCGCGCGCGGCGGCGCCGAAGCAGGCCGAGGCGGGCAGCGGCACGGGCGCCTCGGCCTGCCCGTGCGCCGCGGTCAACGCCAGCACGACGAGCAGGAGCGCGCCCGCCGCGGCGGCGCAGGCGAGGAGCGGGCGCGACGGCCGGTTCGATCGCATCGCCGCGAAGGATGACGGCGACGGCGGCGCGGTTCGCCGTTCAGCGCGTGCAGGCCACCGGGAGCGTGACGCTGACGCCCGTCCCCGAGGCGCCCTCGCCCGGCGGCGCGTTCTCCTTGCACCAGGCGAAGCGGCCGTCGCGCAGCGAGCCGCTGACGGTGAACGGGTGACCGGAGCGGGCCGTCGACCGCCCGCCCTGTTCGAGGCTCGCCGTGACGGCCAGGCACTCGAGGTGCACGCGGCCGGCGGCGGCCGGATGCCGGTCGTCGTAGCCGCAGCGCACCTCGCGGATCGGCCCGTCGAGCAGCCCCGCCGCGACGCGCGCGCGGGCGTCGGCCCCGATCCTGGCACGCGCGTCGGCGAGCAGCGCCGCGCGGGCGCCGGCGTCGTCGCGGGCGGCGTGCAGCCGCGCGGCGGCCGCCGAGCGGCCACGGTGCGCGCGCTGCTCGGCGGTCAGCCGGGCGCGCTCGCGCGCGACGAACCTCGCGCGCGCCGCGCGCTCCTGCGCGGCGGTCCGGTCCTTGGAGCGATCGATCGCCGGGACGACGAGGAGCGCGAGGACGCCGCCCGCCGCGGCGACCGCGGCGACCGCGGCCGCGATGGCGCGCCGCGAGAGCGGCGGCGGCGCCTGGACGCCCCGCGGCAGCGTCCAGATCCGCAGCCGGGCGCCGAGGATCTCCCACCGCGTCGCCCGCGGCCGGTCCGTTGGTCCGGACTTCACCACTGCGCCGATCGTAGCCGGGTGGCCGATCGCGACACCCAGGGTGCCTTCCCTGTCGCCGCGCGATGGGCGAGGCTGTCATCAGCCCCCGAAAAGCCCGAACCCAGGAGCTCCGATGTTCCCCAAGACCCTCAGCCGCGGTGCCGCGCTCGCCGTCGTCGCGCTCGGCGCGCTCGGCGCCGGCACGGCCGCCGCCGACACGACGGTCGTCGCCGACGCGACGGCCCGGAACGTCACGGCCTACGCCAGCACCGTCGCGTGGTCGCGCAGGGCCGCCGACGGCTGGCACCTCGTCGTCGCCCAGGGCGGCGCGGTCGCCGACGCGCCCGTGCCCGCCTCGCCCGTCGCCTACGACCCGGACCTCGGCCCGACGAAGGCCAACGGCCGCACGATCGTCTACGCCCGCGGCGGCGACCTCTACCGCTACGACGTCGGCGCCGCGGCCGAGCAGAAGCTCACCGCGCTGTCGAGCTCGGCGACCGAGGCCGCCCCGTCGTTCTTCAAGGACACGATCGTCTTCAGCCGGACGACCGGCAAGAGCCCGGGCACGTACCTCGCGCGCCCCGGCCGCAAGCTCACGCGGATCTTCCGCACCGTCGCCGCCGAGACCGACGTCGCCGAGACGCGCATCGCCGGCCGCTACGGCGAGGGCGCGAAGTCGATCATCCGCGTCCTGAACATGAACGCCAAGGACGTGCGCATCGTCGCCCGCGCCAAGGCCGGCCAGCACGTCGCCAGCCCGACGCTCACGCGCTTCAACGCCATCTGGCTGCGCGTCGGCCCGGCGCAGTCGACCGTCGAGCAGGTCGGCGTCAACGCCCATCGCGGCCTCGACGTCCTGACCGCCGACCGCCCGCTGGACGGCCAGGTGCAGTCGCTCGCGAGCTACAAGATCCCGACGCTCTACACGAACGAGGGCGGCGTCCGCAGCATCGCGCCGAAGCTCCGCTTCTGAGCGGCGAGCGTCTACCGTCCGGGCCATGCCCGAGCTCGAACTCGTCCGCACGCCCGAGGACCGCCGCCGCTACGCGCTGGAGGGGATCGGGACGCTGCGCCTCGAGGGCCTGCTCGGGCGCTCGGCGTCGGCCCAGGCCGGCGAGCGCAGCTGGATCATCGCCCGCCGCGGCGTCTTCACCTCGGCGATCGCCGCGACCGACGCCGCCGGCACGGAGGTCGGCGAGTTCACCGGGCGCACGCTGCGCCGCGGCGGCACGCTGCGCTGGGGCGACCGGACGCTCGCGCTGCAACCCGACAGCATGTGGAAGGAGCGCTACGCGCTCGTCGACGGCGACCTGCGCCTGGCGACGATCGAGGGCCACAGCTGGGGCAAGCGCCCGGTGCGCTTCGGCGTCGACGACCTCGCGGCGGTCGAGCCGGGCCTGCTGCTGTTCGCGGCGTTCGTCGTCCGCGCGCTTGCCGAGGACGCGCAGTCGTCGGCCGGGGGCGGGTCCTACGGCGCGGTCGGCTGACCGCCGTCGCGCTCGTCGAAGCGCGCCGGACCAGCCCCGCCGCCGCGTAGCCTCTGCTCGCGAACGTGCGACTCGCGATCCCCACCGGTGCGGCCTGCGCGGCCCTGCTGCTCGGCGGCTGCGGCGGCGACGACGCCCCCGCTGCGCCGCAGGAGCGCGTGCGCCTGCAGGTCACCGCGCCGGCCGACGGGGCGCTCGTGCGCGGCGGGACGGTCGACGTCGAAGGGCGCGTGAGCCCGGCGGGCGCCGACGTCTCGGTGCTCGGGCGCCCGGCGCTCGTCGCGCAGGGCCGCTTCACCGTCGTCGTGCCGCTGGAGCCCGGCGTCAACGTCGTCGACGTCGCCGCGAGCGCGCGGTCGCGCCGGTCGGCCTTCGCGGCGCTGCGCGTCACCCGCGACGTCGAGGTCACGGTCCCCGACCTCACGGACGTCGTCGAGGACGAGATCGACGGGCGCCTGAAGCCGCTGGGCCTGCACGCCGCCGTCCAGAACGGCGGCGACATCTTCGACGTGCTGCGCTCGGGCCCGCGGCGCGTCTGCGAGCAGGACCCCGCCGCGGGGACGAAGGTCCGCCGCGGGCGCGAGATCGTCGTGGTCGTCGCGAAGCGCTGCTGAGTGAGCCTCAGCCGCTCGGCGTCACCGCGATCAGCGCGATGCGCGACGCCCCGTGGTCGCGCACGACGCCGAGGACGATCCTGCCGGTGATCGACGGGCCGCCGGTGCGCCGGACGCGGTAGTCCGCGGTCGCGCGGCCCGCCCGGCCGCCGCTGACGACGAGGTTCTCCAGCTCGTAGCTCTGCGTCGCGTTGGCGCGAAACTGGGATTCGTATGCAGCTGCGACCGGCTCGCGGCCGTGCAGGACGGCGCCGCCGGGCAGCGCGCGCTGGACGTCGGCCGTCAGCAGCCGCCGCAGCGCGCGCCCGTCCTCGGTCTCGTAGGCATCGGCGAACGCGCCG
>DATJEE010000191.1:0-8636 GCA_035496995.1 Solirubrobacteraceae bacterium
AGCCCTTCTTCGCCTTCACGGCCTCGGTGAGCTTCGGCAGGATCTTGTTGAGATCGCCGACGATGCCGAGGTCGGAGTACTCGAAGATCGGGGCGTTGGAGTCCTTGTTGATCGCGATGATGTTCTCCGAGGACTGAAAGCCCACCTTGTGCTGGATCGCGCCCGAGATGCCCGCCGCGAGGTAGAGCTTCGGCGACACGGTCTTGCCGGTCTGGCCGATCTGCGTCGAGTACGGGTACCAGCCGGCGTCGACGACCGCGCGCGTCGCGGCGACGGCGCCGCCGAGCGCGGCGGCGAGCGCCTCGCAGAGCTCGAAGCCCTCCGGCTTGCCCAGGCCGCGCCCGCCGGCCACGAGGATGTCGGCGCCCTCGATGTCGATGTCCTCGCCGCGCTGCTCGCCGCGCATGACCATCGTCATCCGCGACGAGAAGTCCGACAGCTCGACGTCGACGTCGACGACCTCGGCCGTCGCGTCGCTGGGAATCGAGGTCTCGAAGGCGTTCAGCCGGCCGATGATGATCCCGCGGTCCTTGTAGGAGGACGTCGAGATCGACGAGTCGCCGTGGATCGGGCGCTCGGCCGTGAGCTTGCCGTCGGCCGCGTTGACCTTCGTGACCTCCATCGTCACGCCGGCGTTCAGGCGCGCCGCGAGGCCGGCGCCGATCTCGAAGCCGAGCAGGCCGCCGCCGAAGAGCGCGTAGTCGTGGCCCTCGTCGTCCATGATCTTCGCCATGACGTCGACGACCGGCTGGGCCAGGCCCTCGGGGACGTCCTTGGCGCGGAAGACCTTCGTCGCGCCGTAGTTGCCGAGCGTCGCCGCGAGCTCGTCGGAGATGTCGCCGATGACGACGGCGTGGGCCTCGGTGCCGAGCTCGGCGGCCTGGCGGGCCGCCTCGGAGACGCCGCCGAGCGAGTTCTTGTTGAAGGCGCCGTCGTAGTGCAGCGCGTAGGCCAGGATCCCGCTCATGACAGCAGCTTCCTCTCGTCGAGCCAGGCGATGATCTTCTCGACCGTCTCGTTGGTGTCCTCGTCCTCGATGATCTCCCCGGCGGCCTTCTGCGGCGGCGCCTTGAAGTCGCCGCAGACGACCTTCGAGCCGGCCTCGCCGACGCGGTCGGCGTCGATGTCCACGTCGCCGATGGCGAGGGCGTCGAGCGGCTTCTTCTTCGCGCCCATGATCGCCTTGAGCGACGGGTAGCGGGGCTCGTTGATCGCGTCGCCGACGGAGATGACCGCGGGCAGCTCGATGTCGACGGTGTCGTAGCCGTACTCGGCCTGGCGCTCGCAGCGCAGCTTGCCGGGGGTCACGTCCATCTTGATGACCTGCGTCAGCGAGGGCATCTTGAGGTGGTCGGCCACGACGGCGCCGATCGTGTAGCACTCGCCGTCGTCGGACTGCTGGCCGAGCAGGACGAGGTCGGGCTGCTCGCGCTCGAGCACCTTCGCGAGGGCGTAGCCGGTGGCCGCGACGTCCGAGCCCGCGAGCGCGTCGTCGCTGAGATGGACCGAGCGGTCGGCGCCGAGCGAGACGGCCTTGTGCAGCGCGCGGACGGCGGTGCTGGGCCCCATCGTCACGGCGACGATCTCGTCGACCTCGACCTCGCCGCCCTCCTTGACCTGCATCGCAGCCTCGATCGCATGGGTGTCATACGGGTTGAGGTTGCGCTCGCCGCTGCGGTCCATCCGCCCGGTCTGCGGGTTGATCCGCTTCTCGACCGCGGCGTCGGGCACCTCCTTCACCAGGACGCAGATCTTCAACGGGAGCCTCCTTCGGGACGTGACATGCGCTGAGGATAACCGATTGACTGACCAGTCAATCGCATGGTCTGGGAGCTACGTCTTCGCGCTCGCGACGCCGGCGCGGATGAAGTCGACGATCGCCTGGGTACTCGATCCGGGCGTGAACACCTCCGCGACGCCGAGCCGCTTGAGCTCGGGGATGTCGTCGCTGGGGATCGTCCCGCCGACGGTGACGAGCACGTCGTCGATCCCCTGCTCCTCGAGCAGCGTGACGATCCGCGGGACGAGCGTCATGTGGGCGCCGGAGAGGATCGACAGGCCGACGGCATCCGCGTCCTCCTGGATGACGGTCTCGACGATCTGCTCGGGCGTCTGGTGCAGCCCGGTGTAGATGACCTCCATCCCGGCGTCGCGCAGGGCGCGGGCGATGATCTTCGCGCCGCGGTCGTGCCCGTCGAGGCCTGGCTTGGCGACGACGACGCGGATCTTCTTCGTACTGCTGGCGACAGGATCGGTCATGGTTGCCCGCGGGCCGGCGGATCATATGCGCCCGCGCACGAGCGCGCGCGGTGGGGTGGGTTCAGCGCGCGTAGCGCAGCGACGCGGCGGCCACCGGCTTGCCCGTCGGCGACAGGCACTGACCCTGCTTGTTCTGGCCGAACTGGCAGAAGTGCTTGATGCGCTCGCAGTTCTTCGTCTTGAAGAACCCGTTGGTGCGGATGCGCGCGATGTCGATGCCCGGGCCGCAGTCGATCGTGCCGCGGCCGTAGAAGGCCCAGATGTAGTCCGAGCCGGGCCCGCCCTTGACGATCGTCTTGCCGTGGCTGGGGTAGATCCAGTCGTTGCCGGCTCCGCCGGAGAGGACGTCGCGCTGCGCGCCGTTGTTGGCGTCGGGATCCCAGTCGCCCCAGATGATGTCGTGGCCGGCGCCGCCCGAGAGCGTGTCGCTGCCGTGATGGCCGTTGAGCTCGTCGTTGAGCGGCCCGCCGATCTTGCGGTACGGCGTGCGGCTGTCGTCGAGGACGATCCAGAGGATCCCGCTGAGCCGCGGCCACACGCGGGTCGGCCGCTCGCCGTTCTTCGCGGTAAGACCGTTGTCGTGCGGCACCTTCGTGCCGCCGCCCGCAGACTGACGGTCGTTGCCGGGCCCGCAGCTGATGATCCCGCGCTCGTTGTCGGCGCACAGCGACGCGCCGGACTGGCCGAGCCCGGCGCCCGGCGCCGCGAGCGCGCCGGCGGCGAGGACCGCGAGCCCGGTGAGCCCGGTGAGCGTCATGCGGCAAGCACGTGCGATGCGCCTCAACCTAGCCCGGCGGGGCGCACCGCGCGGCCGAACAGGCCGTTTCTCCAACCCCGCGGGCGTCAGAAGACCGGCGTCTCGCGGTACGTGCCGAAGACGTCCTGCAGCGCGCGGATGATCTCGCCCTCGGAGGCGTGGGCGCGGGCGCAGTCCAGCAGCGCCGGCATGAGGTTGGCGTCCGCGCGCGCGGCCTGCGCTCGCAGCGCGACGAGCGTGCCCTCGACCGCTGCCGCGTCGCGGCGGGCGCGGACGGCCTGCAGGCGGCCGAGCTGCTTGCGCTCGAGCTCGGGGTCGATGCGCAGGATCGGGATCTCCTCGTCGCCGGCGTCGACGTAGTCGTTGACGCCGACGAGGATCCGCTCGCGGCTGTCGTACTCCGTCTGCAGCTCGTAGGCCGCGTCGGCGATCTCGCGCTGCGGGAAGTTCGCCTTCACGGCCTCGACCATCCCGCCGAGCTCGTCGATGCGGCTGAAGTAGTCGTAGGCCTCGCGCTCCAGGCGATCGGTCAGCGCCTCGACGAAGTACGCGCCGCCGAGCGGGTCGATCGTGTTCGTCACGCCGGTCTCGTGGGCGATGATCTGCTGCGTGCGCAGGGCGATCCGCGCCGCCTCCTCGGTCGGGAGCGCGAGCGCCTCGTCGTAGGAGTTCGTGTGCAGCGACTGCGTGCCGCCGAGAACCCCGGCGAGCGCCTCGATCGCCGTGCGGACGATGTTGTTCAGCGGCTGCTGGGCGGTGAGGCTGACGCCCGCGGTCTGCGTGTGGAAGCGCATCCGCCACGAGCGCGGGTCCTGGGCGCCGAAGCGCTCGCGCAGCTCGCGCGCCCAGATGCGGCGCGCCGCGCGGTACTTCGCGACCTCCTCGAAGAAGTCGATCTGCGCGTTGAAGAAGAAGCTCAGGCGCGGGGCGAAGTCGTCGACCTTCAGCCCGCGGGCGACGGCCTCCTCGACGTACGTCAGGCCGTCCTTGATCGTGAACGCGAGCTCCTGGCCGGCGGTCGCCCCGGCCTCGCGGATGTGGTAGCCCGAGACGGAGATCGGGTGCCAGCGCGGCATCTTCTGCGAGCACCACTCGATCATGTCGCCGCAGAGGCGCATCGCCGGGTCGACGGGGAAGCACCACTCCTTCTGGGCGATGTACTCCTTGAGGATGTCGGCCTGGATCGTGCCGCGCAGGCGCTCGGCCGGGATCCCGTGGCGCTCGGCGGCGGCGACGTAGAACGCGAGCATGACGACCGCCGGGGCGTTGATCGTCATCGAGACGGAGATCTCGTCGAGGTCGATGCCCGCAAAGAGCGTCGTCATGTCGTCGAGCGTGTCGACGGCGACGCCCTCGCGGCCGACCTCGCCGAGGCTCAGCGCGTGATCTGAGTCATAGCCCATGAGGCTCGGCATGTCGAAGGCCGTGCTGAGCCCGTCCTGGCCGTGGGCGAGGAGGTAGCGGAAGCGCTCGTTCGTCTCCTCGGCGGTGCCGAAGCCCGCGAACTGGCGCATCGTCCAGAGGCGGCCGCGGTACATCGACGGGTAGACGCCGCGGGTGTAGGGATAGACGCCGGGGTGGCCGGGATCGCTCGGCGCGTCGGCCGCGGTGTACAGCGGCTGGACGGGGACGCCGCTCAGCGTCGTGAACGGGACCTCGCGCTCGGGCTGCAGGCCGTAGGCCGTGCGCCACTGCTCGGCGGTCGTCGGGGGAAGATGGGTGGTAGCCATAGTGTCGGGAGGCAGATAGTCGGAAGTCCGCGCTTTCTGGACAGCATAGTACCCAATCGAGCGGGCGTCCAGACGTTCGCTGGACTGGGTAGCCTCCGGCCCATGCCATCCCAAACCGTCGAGATGCTCCTGCTGCCACGCGGCGAAGTGAAGGACAAGCGCTCCATGGAGCGCCTCACGGCGCTGCTCGGGGACGCCGCCACCGTCGGCGAGCCCGACGAGCGCCGGATCTTCGAGATCGAGATCGACGAGGAGGACGTCGACGCGGCGCGCCACCGGATCTGGAACGCCGTCGCCGTCTCCGGCGTCACGGACAACATCAAGCTCCTGGACCATCCGGACCTGCCGGAGTCGTGGCGCCCGATGTCGGCGCCGGCCCGCGGCTGACGCAGCGGCCGCGGTTCAGCCGAAGGCGACGAAGCGCAGCGACCGCGACGAGCGGCGGTCGGTCGGCACGCTCCTGGCGTAGCGCGCGACCTGCGGGCGCAGGACCGCCGGGCGGGCGATCGCGACGGCCGGGCGATCGAGGCCGAAGCGCGTGCTGATCTGCGCCGCGAGGGCCGCCGCCGTGGCGGCCTCGTGGGCGGTCGCGCCGCGCGCGACGGTGATCTCCCGGAGCTTGCCGATGCGGTCGATCGCCTTGTCCTTCGTCATGCCTTGATCGTGGAGCGCGCGCCCCGCGCCGTCGTCACCCCGCGGGGGTGATCTGCGGGGGACCGGCGCTCACCCGACCGCGCGCCCGAGGAACGGGCCGAGCGAGGCCGAGCGAGGCCGAGAACGTCCGCGTCAGGGCAGGTCGACGTGCACGATCTCGATCGTCGCCGGCGGCGTGTCGTCGCCGAGCTCGATCAGCTGTGCCGTGACCTCGATCGCACCGAACTCGATGCCGCGCGTGAACGTCGCGCTGATGAGGTCGATGATGAACTGCAGGTCCTCCTCCTCCTGCAGGCCCAGGCGCTCGACGATGCGCTCCAGCCGGTCGTGCGGAAACAGCCGCGCCAGCTCCTTCGTGATGTCCTCGCGGACGTCGCCGCGCTCGGGCTCCGGCTCGCCCTCCGGCGTGATGTCTTCGTCGGGTGGGATCGACATGTCTGGCGTAGCATCCCAGGCCACTGTGGGAGACATCGGCAAGCCTGTTCGCGAGACGGAACGGCCGGCGCCCGTGCGGGTCCCGCCGCCCGAGCCCGCGCCGCGGCCCGTGCCGGAACCCCCGGTGCGCGAGCCGGTTGCGCCTTGATCCCCGAGCCCGTCGCCGAGCCGCTCGTCGGCTTCCGGCGCTGGGGCTGCCGGCGCGGCGGGTTGTACTCCGGCATCTTCGTGGCGGGCCGGTTCATCCCGAACCCGGCGCTCGGGATGATCTCCCCGCGCGCCGCGCAGCGGCCCTGGCCGACGGACCACGACCGGCCCGCGAAGTGCTTCGCGCTCGGCGGCCACGACGCGCCCTTCGGCGCGTGCAACTGCGGCTACGCCGCGTACTACGCCCTGCCCGCCGAGCCCGAGCTGCCCGCGCCCGAGGCGGTCTGGGGCGCGATCGTCGCCTGGGGGCGGATCGTCGAGTGCGAGACCGGCTTTCGCGCCGAGTACGCCCGCCCGCTCGCGCTGCTGGACGTCGCCTTCCCCGACGACCTGCGCGAGGGCGGCCGGCGGCGCGTGATCGCCGCCGACGCGTATGGCATCCCGCTGCTGGCGCGCGACGAGCTGTTGGCATACGCCGCGTGGCACGGCGAGGTCGCGACGTAGGCGGTCTGCCGCGGTTCGCTTGTGGCGGGCTCGGCGCTTACTGCATCAGTGAGGAAGTCGGGAGGTCGTCGGCGAGCGCGGCGGCTCTCACACCCCCTTATCGACGCAGTAAGCGCTCGCGCCACCGCCGGCGCACGCGGAAGAACCAACCCGTCTACGCGAAGTCGCCGGCCTCCAGCCGCAGCGTCCGCAGCAGCTTCGTGAGCCGCTCCTGCTCGTCGTTGCCCAGCGCGGCGAGGCCGAACGAGTCGGCGTTGAGGAGCTTCGTCGCGCGCTCGGCGACGTCGCGGCCGGCGTCGGTGATCTCCGCGAGCGTCGTGCGGCGGTCGGCCTCGTGCGGCACGCGGCGCACGAGGCCGTCGGCCTCGAGCTTGTCGATGATGTTCGTGACGCTCGTGCGGTGGACCTGGAGGCGCTCGCCGACCTTGCCCATCGGCAGCGTCCCGCTGCGCGTGAACGACAGGAGCATCAGCGCCTCGTAGCGCGGGAACGTCAGCCCCAGCGGGCCGAGCAGCTCGTTGAGGCGCGCGAGCAGGATCTGCTGCGCGCGCATGATCGACGTGATGGCCTCCATCGGGCGCGCCGGCTCGTCGCCCCAGCGCTCGCGCCAGTGGCGGCGGGCTTCGGCGATCGGATCGATCGGCAGGGGCTTCGTCGACATCTAGGCGTTCACCCTATTCCCGTGCGGCTTCGCCCAGGAGCGCCCGGGCGATGACCATGCGCTGGATCTCCGACGTGCCCTCGTAGATCTCGGTGATCTTCGCGTCGCGGTAGTAGCGCTCGGCGGGAAGGTCGCGGGTGTAGCCGTAGCCGCCGAGGACCTGGATCGCCTCGCCCGTCACCCGCCGCGCGACGGCCGACGCGAAGAGCTTCGCCTGCGCGCCCTCGACCGTGTGCGGGCGCCCGGCGTCCTTCAGGCGCGCGGCGCGCCACGTCAGCGCGCGCGCGGCCTCGATCTCGGTCTGCATGTCGGCGAGCTTCTGCTGGATCGCCTGGTGGGCGCCGATCGGCTTGCCGAACGTCCGCCGCTCCTTCGCGTGCTTGACGGCGAGGTCGAGCGCCGCCTGGGCGATGCCGGTCGCCTGGGCCGCGATCCCGATCCGCCCGCCGTCGAGCGTCGCCAGCGCGATCCGCAGCCCCGAGCCGGGCAGGCCGAGGCGCTCGGCCGGCGTCTGGTCGAACTGCAGGTCGGCGGTGCTCGAGGAGTTCAGGCCGAGCTTGTCCTCCTCGCGCACGGGCTTGAAGCCGTGCGCGCCGCGGCGGACGATGAACGCGCTCGGGCGGTCGGGGTCCTTCGCGAAGACGATGAAGACGTGGGCGTGCGAGCCGTTGGTCACCCACTGCTTCATCCCGGTGAGGTTGCCGTTCTCGGCGCGCGTGATCAGCGCGCCCGCATCCGAGCCGGCGCCGGACTCCGTCAGCGCGAACGCCGCGAGCTCGTGGCCCTGCGCGAGCGGCGGCACGAGGCGGTCGATCTGCTGGCGCGTCCCGCGGGCGATGATCGGCAGCGTGCCCGCCCCGGTGTGGACGGCGAGCGTGACGCCGAGGCCGGCGTCACCGCGCGAGAGCTCCTCGATGACGAGGACGTACGTGAGGTAGTCCGCGCCCGCCCCGCCGAGGTCCTGCGGGACGCAGACGCCCATGAGGCCGAGCTCGCCGAGCTGCGCGATGACCTCCTTCGGGAAGTGGTGCTGCTTGTCCCAGGTCGAGGCCTGCGGCGCGACGATCTCGTCGGAGAACCGCGCGGCCAGCGCCCGGATGTCGCGCTGCTCGTCCGTCAGGCCGTGGATGTTCATTTTGCAGGCACATCGCTCATGTCGTTTCACCGTACGACATCGCGGCGCCGATCACTGCCGGGGCACGCGTCCATGCGCCGGGCGCGGCGCGGTACGGCGCGTCGCCACCCGCCCCGCGCCGCCCGCCGCCGCGGCGGCCGCGAGCGCGGCGGCGGCGATCTTCAGCTTGCGATGCAGGGGGTCGAAGCGCAGGACCTCCCAGCCCTCCTCGCGCGCGATCCGCGCGAGCGTGCTGTCGGGGTTCACCGCGACGGGATGCCCGACGGCGCGCAGCATCGGCAGGTCGGACTCCGAGTCGGAGTACGCGTAGCACTCCGCGAGGTCGAAGCCCTCGGCCTCGGCGAGCTCGCGGAT